>NZ_BAABHF010000009.1:339247-470248 GCF_039541955.1 Actinoallomurus oryzae
CGGAACGCTCGTCGTCACGCCCGCCGAGACGCTCCTGAGACCTCCGGTCACCGTACGCCACGGGGCTCCCGGTGATCTTCGCACGCGGGTCTCGGACCGCGCACGGCGGGCGGGATCCGCACGACGCCCCGGCATGACGCCGATCACTGCGGAGCGGGCGGCGGTACGCCTACGCTGACCGTGTCGGACTCATGCTCCCGCCGCCGGTCACCTGTCGTGCGATCCACGGACATGCCGACCCGCGGCCGGGTACCGGGTACAACGCTCAACGCCGCCACCACGGCATCGAGCAGTGTGCGCTCAGAGAGGAGCCACAACGTGACGAAGGTCTTCGGCGCCCCCCACGAACAGGTCGTGTTCTGCCACGACGAGGCCACCGGCCTCAAGGCGATCATCGCCATCTACTCGACCGCGCTGGGTCCCGCGCTCGGCGGAACCCGCTTCTACCCGTACGCATCCGAGGACGAGGCTCTCGCCGACGTGCTGAACCTCTCCAAGGGCATGGCGTACAAGAACGCTCTCGCCGATCTCGACCTCGGCGGCGGCAAGGCGGTCATCATCGGCGATCCCACCGCGATCAAGTCCGAGGGGCTCCTCCGCGCGTACGGCCGGTTCGTGCAGTCGCTGCACGGCCGCTACTTCACCGCCTGTGACGTGGGCACGTTCTCCGAGGACATGGACGTCATCGCACGGGAGTGCTCGTACGTCACGGGCCGTACGCTCGCCCACGGAGGCGCCGGCGACTCGTCCATCCTGACCGCGTTCGGGGTGTTCCAGGGGATGCGCGCCGCGGCCGAGCACACCTGGGGCGAGCCGTCGCTGCGCGGCCGCCGCGTCGGCATCGAGGGCGTCGGCAAGGTCGGCCACCGCCTGGTCGAGCACCTCGTCGCCGACGGCGCCGAAGTGATCATCACCGACGTGGTCGAGGCCGCGATCGACCGCGTGCGCACCGAGCACCCCGAGGTCCAGGTGGTCGACGGGCACGCGGCACTGGCCGGCGCCGAGATCGACCTGTACGCCCCGTGCGCCCTCGGCGGCGCCCTGGACGACGCGACCGTCGAGATGCTGCGCGCGAAGATCGTGTGCGGCGGCGCCAACAACCAGCTCGCCCACACCGGCATCGAGAAGCAGCTCGCCGACCGCGGGGTGCTCTACGCCCCCGACTACGTCGTGAACTCCGGCGGCGTCATCCAGGTCGCCGACGAGATCGAGGGCTTCGACTTCGACCGGGCCCGGCAGAAGGCCGCCGGGATCTTCGACACCACGCGGCGCATCTTCCAGATCGCCGCCGACGAGGGCGTGCCCCCGGCCGTTGCCGCCGACCGGCTCGCCGAGCGCCGGATGTCCGAGATCGGCCGCCTGCGCGGCATCTTGGTCAACTCCTGACCCATTCGCGTCCGGGATCTTCACTGTGACGGAGATCCCGGACGTGTCAGTCCACATCGTCGGCTATCCTCTGCTGAAGCCGCCACCGCGCAGACGACGTACCGAGCCGGGCGCAAAACGGGTACGGTTGTAGCCGTAGCTGGTGCGTGGGGTCTTGTCGCGCCCGGCTGTGGATGCGTAAGCGAGCGTAAGTGGGGCCAACGACGGGTCCCCGACCATCGAGGGGGTCGAGCCAATGGGGCGCGGCCGAGCCAAGGCCAAGCAGGTGAAGGTAGCTCGCCGGCTGAAGTACAACAGCGGCGGGACAGACCTTGACCGTCTGCGCGGCGAGCTGGGCGTCAACCAGAACTCGCAGGATGACCATGACCCCTACGACGACGACTCGTCGTATGAGGACCTCGCAGACCGCTATGCGGACTACGCCGAGGACCACGACGAGAGCGACGGCAAGAGTACGGCGAAGTAGCCGTGCCGTTATTTGAGACCGTTCCAGTCACGCACTGAGACGGATCTCAGGGGTCGCTGATCGCATGACCGCGAAGCGTTCCCGCCGCCCCGGCGGGAACGCTTCGCGTGTGATCAGACGCCGTGAGCACGCCGGCGACGGTGATAGTGCACGGTGACGATGCCGAGTAGCGGCCCCCAGGCCGCCAGCGGTGCGTACGTCACGGCGAACGCGACGGCCTGCCAGCCGTGGACGAGCACGCCCGTGCCCCGGGTTCCGTTGATCATCCGGCCGAGGCTCAACATGATCAGCGCGTACGGGAAGAGCAGCGTGAGCACCGTCGCGCCGAGGCCCGCGGGCACGACCGCGGCGAGCACCGGCACCCGCCGCCCGCCCAGTCCGGGAACCCAGCGCGGCACCACCTCACCCCACTCGCTGACCAGTCCGACCGTCAGGTACGCGAGAACCTCGCTGACCACGCTGAGCACCACCACGTACCACAGGCCCGCGAACAGCACCGGACCGTGACCTGCCGGCGGCGCCGTGGTCCGTTCGAGCAGCGGCGCGTGGAGGTTCACCGCGGCGATCCGCCAGACACCTGAGGGCAGCGTGGTCAGCGTGGTGGCGTACGCGGCCAGCTGCGCCCACCGGGGCACTCCCTTCGCCGTCCGACCGTGCATCCTCCTCAGGATCGCTCCAGCGGTCATCGCCCCCGCCTTCCTTCGGTCCACGACTTCGCGGCGCCCCAGGGCGCACTCCGGGTGTTCGGATCCGAAGATCGCAGCCGGCCCCGGCCGTGCGCCTCACCCGTGAGAGGGGGCCGGGTCGGCCGTGCGAGGGAGAGGAATGCCGCCAAATATGCGATGAAATGTACTTAGTTAGCGTTATATATGCCCCCAGTCGCCGGAAATTGCCTCTCCCCTTTGCCCGATGTCTCGGGTTATGCTTGCTGCGAGTGGAACTTTGTAAGGACGCGAGTCAGGGGGCGCGCGGTGAGGGCACGGTTGGGCTGGGTCGCCGCGATACTGCTGGTCGCGCTCGCCTTCACCGGGGGTCCTGAGGCGATCGACACGGCGCCGACCGTCGCACAGAGCAAGATTTCCACGGGCGAACTCGCCGAAAAGCGTGACGCCCAGATGCGCGACGAGGTGGACTCCGATCGCCAGCTCGCCGACCGCGGTGTTCCCGGTCGGCCCCGGCTGCTCGCGCTTCCACCGTCCGCGCAGATCGCCGTGCCGATACCGGCGAGGGGCGCGACTCTCGTGCTGCCCGACGCCGCGCCAAGCGCGACCGTGGAAGACGGCCCGCGACCACACCTCGGCACGTGTACGCCCGAGGCGCTCCAGGTCTTCCGCTGCTGACCGTCCGTAGGTGGGCCGGTCGTTGACCGTCACTCCGGTCAACGTAAAATAGGGCGAATTGTCCGCTTATTCGACTAGCCCCTTCCGTCCATGAGCGGCGCAACGACGCGCCTGTTCCGCATCTCCCGTTCACGTCCTACGGATGCACAGAAAGGCTGCGCCATGCAGTCGCTTATCGACAATGCCCGCACGTTCGCCGAGCGCGCCGACGACCTCCGCCCTCTCGCGGACGGCCAGCACCCGCATGTGTTGTTCATCACGTGCTCCGACTCACGGGTCGTACCCGCACTGATCACCGGGGGTTCGCCCGGCGACCTCTTCGAGCTGCGCACGGCGGGCAACGTCGTGCCCGAGTACGACGAGGGGCGCGGGTTCGGCGAGACCGCGACGATCGAGTTCGCGGTCGAGGTGCTCGAGGTCAAGAACATCATCGTCTGCGGTCACTCCCACTGCGGGGGCGTGAACGCGATCCTTCATCCCGGCGCGCCGAGCGCGCTGCCCGCCGTCCACAAGTGGCTCGCCGACACCGAGCCGCACGACGAGACGCGCAAGGCCACGGACTTCCTCGACGGCGATGCGCTCACCTCGGCGGTGCAGCGGCACGTCGAGGTCCAGCTCGAGCGCCTGAAGGGCCATCCCAGCGTCGCCAAGCGGCTGGAGTACGGCGACCTGAGCCTGCACGGATGGTTCTACGCCGTGGGCAGCGGCAAGGTCAGCGTGCTGGACCCGCAGGACGGGCGCTTCCGGCCGCTGTGACCGCACGGCGGTGACCAGACCGCCGACACGCTGAAGACAGGCCGCCGGAGACGGGTCGCTCCGGCGGCCACTCCGACCAACGGCCGACACCACAGGCCACGGCAGGGCGCCGTGGTCATCTCAGCCTGCGCACTGACGCTCCGCCGAACCCCCCGCCTGGCCAACTCCCGCCGCCGTCAGTCCCATCCGCGACACCCAAGGTGAAAGATGGAACTCTTCCCGGCACGTGACATTCTGGCCCGCGACGTCCTGGCTTCCGTGGTCGTCTTCCTGGTCGCCCTGCCGCTGTGCATCGGCGTGGCCGTGGCGTCCGGCGTCCCGCCGGAGCTCGGCCTGGTCACCGGCATCGTCGGCGGCCTCGTGGCGGGCGCGCTTCCCGGCAGCAGCCTCCAGGTCAGCGGCCCGGCGGCCGGCCTGACCGTGCTCGTGTACGAGGCCGTGCGGGAGCACGGGCTACCGATCCTCGGACTGGTCGTGCTCGCCACCGGCCTGCTCCAGCTCTCGATGGGCGCGCTCAGGCTGGGGCGCTGGTTTCGCGCGATCTCCATCTCGGTGGTCCAGGGCATGCTCGCCGGCATCGGCCTCGCGCTGGTGTTCGGGCAGGCGCACACGCTGTTCGACGGCCGGTCGCCCGGTGCCCCGCTGGCCAACCTGACGGCGCTGCCCGCGCTGGTCGCCGACTCGGCGCGCGACCCCTCGGCCCTGGCGGCCGGCGGCATCGGGGCCGGCACGCTGCTGGTGCTGGCCTGCTGGCGGTTCGTCCCCGCGCGGCTGCGGACGATCCCGGCGGCACTGGCCGCCGTCGCGTTGGCGACGCTGGCCACCGCGCTGCTCGACCTGCCCGTGAAGCGCATCCAGGTGAACGGCCTGCTGGAGTCGCTTCGGCCGCCCGCGCTGGATCACCTCGGCCGGCTCGCCGACGTCGGCATCCTCGGCACGATCATCGCGTTCGCGCTGATCGCCTCGGCGGAGAGCCTGTTCAGCGCCGCCGCGGTCGACCGGATGCACGACGGCCCGCGGACCCGGTACGACCAGGAGCTGATGGCGCAGGGCGCCGGGAACACGGTCTGCGGGATGCTCGGCGCGCTGCCGATGACCGCGGTGATCGTCCGGAGCGCGACCAACGTGCAGGCCGGGGCCCGTACCAAGCTGTCCCGGGTGCTGCACGGCGGCTGGCTGCTGATCTTCACCGTGGCGGCTCCGGCGGCGCTCGGCGTCATCCCGGTCACCTCGCTGGCCGCGGTCCTCGTGCACGCGGGCTGGAAGCTCCTGTCACCGCGCGAGGTCGGCCGGCTCTGGCGTACGGAGCGCGGCGAGGCGATCGTGCTGATGGGCACGACGCTGGCGATCGTGTGCACGAACCTGTTCGAGGGCGTACTGATCGGCATCCTGCTCGCGGTCGCGAAGACGGCGTGGGACGTCTCCGACATCCATGTCGACGTGCGTGGGAACGACGAGGGGCCGATCGAGATCAGGCTCACCGGCAACGCGACGTTCCTGCGCCTGCCACGGGTGCTGGACACCCTGGAGGCGATCCCGCACGGGCGCCCGGTCGAGCTGGACCTGTCCGGGCTGCGCCACCTGGACCACGCGTGCCGTACGGCGCTGCTCTCCTGGGCCGCCCAGCACCGCCGCCGGGACGACACATCCGTACGGGTCTCGGAGCCCGTGTAACGACACGGCCGTCCGGGCACCGCGCACCGGCCCGGACGGCCGTCTGGGGCCTGTCTCAAAGCCCCCGTCCGTAGCAGGACAGTGGGGCTTTGAGACAGGTCCTACCGTGGCGTCCGCAGGGCCTGCCGGATGCCCGGTTCCTTCGGGCCGAGGAAGTGCGGGTCCGGCCGGATCGCGAGGAACAGCGCGGCCTTGAGCCCGGCGGGCAGCTCCCGCAGGTACGACACGACGGTGGCGATCGGGGCGTACGAGCGGCTGTCGTCGCCGACGCCCACGGCGTCGATGCCGACCGACCGGCACAGCGTGACGGCGCGCGGCAGGTGGAACCGCTGTGTGATCAGGATCGCCCGGTCGACGCCGAAGATCTTCTTGGCCCGTACGCAGGAGTCCCAGGTGTCGAACCCGGCGTAGTCGAGCACGATGCGGCCTCGCGGCACGCCTTCGCGGATCAGGTAGTCGCGCATCACGAGTGGCTCGTTGTAGTGCGAGCGGCTGTTGTCGCCGGTGACGAGCAGCACCTGCACCTTGCCGCTGTGGTAGAGGGCTGCGCCGAGTTCGAGGCGCCCGGCCAGCATCGGCGAGGGCTCGCCGTTGGGGGCGCCCGCGCCGAAGACGATGCCGACCGCCGTGGGCGGCGCGTCGGCGGCGCTCATCCGGTAGCGCGCCGAGCCGACGTACATCCAGCCGAGCGGCAGCACTAACGCGTAGACGCCGAGGGCGCACAGCACCACGAGCGGCGCCCTGCACCGCCACACGCCCCGCGCGAACCGCCTCACGACCCGTACGACTCCGTCGGAGCGGCGGGAGTTCCCAGTTGACGCGCCGCCCGCCCATAAAACGGCGACCCGCACGGAAAATGTCGGTCTACATGCATATGATCATGAATAAGACCAGGTCGGCGGCGACCGGCGCGCGTCTCGGAACCACCGGCGAGGTAGCAGGCGCCGCAAGCCGTCCGCCTGGGTGCCGCAGCGGGCGTACCGCCCTCACCTCGACGCCTCGACGGCCGCGCCCATCCCCCGCGACTCGGCCACGGCTACCGCCGCGCGCACCAGCGCGGCCACGGCACGGCTGCGGGACCGCTCCGGCCAGGCGATCACCAGCGAGGCGGAAGGACAGTCATCGACCGGCACGTACGCCACCGCCTGCCGGGGGTACCGTGCGGCGACCGATCTCGGAAGCAGGGTCATCGTCGCCCCGAGGCCGACGAGCGCGAGCAACTGCGCGAGGTCCTGCACGCCGTGCTCGCCGATGTCGCGCTCCGCCCGTTCGTCGACCTCCTCCGGGCCGATCCCGAGGTCGGAGAGCCGTACACGGGAGGCCCCGGCGAGGGCGTGGTCCGCGGGCAGCGCCGCCACTCGGGGCTCGACCGCGACCACATCCGCGTCGATGCCGCCCGGATCGTACGGCGCGAACATCAGCGCGGCGTCGGCCTCACCCGTCCGCAACAGCCGCGGATGCTCCCGCCACCCGCACAGCCGTACGGCGACGGGCTCGGCGTCGGGCTCGTCGGCCGCCGCGGCGAGGATGTCCTCCAGCAGTCCGCCGTCGGCGTCCGCCTTGACGGCGAGCAGCACGCTCCGATGCGGCGACGACGCCCGTACGGCACGGCGGACCGCCGCGTCGAGAGCCTCCAATGCGGGCCGCGCCTGAGCCAGGAGTACGGCGCCGGGCTCGGTCAACTCGACCACACGCGTGGACCGCACGAACAGCCGCACGCCGAGCTCGGCCTCGAGGTTGCGGATCGCCCGCGACAGCGCGGGCCCGGCGATGCCGAGCCGTGCCGCGGCGCGTGTGAAGTTGCGTTCCTCCGCGACCGCGACGAAGTACCGCAGGGCCCGGGACTCCGCTGGCATACCTTTCACACTATTGCCCGATCGGCACCGTGATTGCTGCCTTTTCGTTCATGGTCGGTGCCGGATCGGTCCTTCCCCGGGACCTCGCCTCTCCCACAGGCTGATGCGACGGCAGGCCTACTGCGGAAAGGAGAGACAGCATGCGAGCAATCGGCATCGAGCATTTCGGTGAGACCCCGGCCCTCAAGGAGGTGCCCGTCCCCGAGCCCGGCAGCGGCGAGGTGCAGATCGCCATCGAGGCGGCGTCGACCAACCCGCTGGACCTGGCCATCGCCTCCGGGGTGCTGGCGGCGCTCGGGGAGTGCCGGTTCCCGCTGACGCTCGGCATGGACGGCGCGGGGACCGTGACCGCGGTCGGCGACGGTGTCACGGAGTTCCGTGTGGGGGATCGTGTCTTCGGCCAGTTCTGGAGCCGACCGCTGCGGTCCGGCTCCTTCGCGGAGGTCGCGGTGGTGCAGGCGGTGCCCGCGTTCGGCGCCCTGGCGCGCATCCCCGACGAGTTGCCGAGCGACGTGGCCGCCGCACTGCCGACCGCCGGCATGACCGCGCTCGGCGCGATCGATGTCATGCGGGTGCCCGAGGGCGGCACCCTGGCCATCCTCGGCGCGACGGGAGGCGTCGGCACCTTCGCGGTCCAGGCCGCCGCCGCCCGTGGAATCCGCGTCATCGCCACGGCCTCCGCCCAGGTCGCAGAGGAGGTACGGGAGCTGGGCGCCACCGCGATCGTCGTACGTGGCGCGGAGCCTCTCGACCAGGCACTGCGAAGGCTCGCGCCGGAGGGCGTCGACGCGATCTTCGACACCGTCGGCGACCGCTCCCTCACGAGCAGCGTGGCCGGTGCCGTACGGGATGGCGGAGCGCTGCTGTCGATCGCCTCCGGCGTGGACGAGAAACTCCTCGCCGAGGAGCGCATCCGTGTCGCCGACTACCGGCTCGACCGCAAGCCCGAACGGCTCGCCGAGCTGACGAAGCTCGTCACCGCAGGCACCATCCGGCCCGTCATCGGCGCGGTACTCTCCTTGGAGGAGGCGCCGCGCACCCTCACCGGCGGCGTCGAGCCCACGGGCATGCGCGGCAAGACCGTCCTCCGGGTTTCGCTGACCTCGGAACAATGCCGGTGACCGATGACCCAGCCCATCGTGTTCCGTCCAGGACCTCTGGCCGCAGCCGGTTCGGCAATATCCCATCAACGATCTGGATCGGCCCGGCTATCCGTACGACCTCTCGGACGCGAGACCGGTGGTCAGACGAGGCGTACCGTGCCGGATCCGGGCACGACCTCGCCGAGGACCCAGGCCGGCAGCCCGCGCTCGGCCAGCAGCCGCAGCGCGGCGTCGGCGGCCGGGGCGGCGACGACCGCCGCCATGCCGACCCCCTGGTTGAAGGTCTTGTCCATCTCTTCGCGCGGCACCCGGCCGTACGACTCCAGCACCGCGAAGATCGGCGGCGGGGTCCACAAGGCACGTTCGAGGACGGCGTCGCAGGTGGACGGCAGGGAGCGGGCGAGGTTCGCCGCGAGGCCACCGCCGGTGATGTGGGCGTACGCGTGCACCTCGGCGGACCCGGCGAGCGCCAGGCAGTCTTTGGCGTAGATCCGGGTCGGCGTGAGGAGGGACTCGCCGAGGGCCCGGCCGAGCTCGGGAAGGGTCGTCTCCAGCGTGAGGTCCGACGTGCGCAGGATGTGGCGTACGAGGGAGTAGCCGTTGGAGTGGATGCCCGAGGAGGCGAGGCCCAGCACGACGTCGCCGGGGACCACGCGCTCGGGACCGAGCACGCGGCCGGCCTCCACGACACCGGTGCCCGCGCCCGCGAGGTCGAACTCGTCGGGTTCGAGCAGGCCGGGGTGCTCGGCGGTCTCGCCGCCGACCAGCGCGCAGCCGGCCAGGGCGCAGCCCTCGGCGACCCCGGCGACGATCGCCGCGATCCGCTCGGGCACCACCTTGCCGCAGGCGATGTAGTCGGTCATGAACAGCGGCTCGGCACCGCAGACGACGAGATCGTCCACGACCATGCCGACCAGGTCGTGCCCGATCGTGTCGTACACGCCGAGACGCCGGGCCAGATCGACCTTGGTGCCGACGCCGTCGGTGGAGGTGGCGAGCAGCGGCCGGTCGTACTTCTTGAGCGCGGAGGCGTCGAACAGGCCCGCGAAGCCGCTGGCATCGTGCACGACCTCGGCCCGGCGCGCCTTGGCCAGGTGCGCCTTCATCAGGTCGACGGCGCGGTCACCGGCGGCGATGTCGACGCCGGCGGCCTCATACGATGCGTTGGTCACTTGCGGGCCTCTTCGAGCAGGTGTTTGCCGCGGGCGTCCTCGGCGACGTCGATCGGGTAGACGCCGTCGAAGCAGGCCCGGCAGAGGCGGTCGCGCGGCTGCCGGGTCGCGGCGATCAGCTCGTCGAGGGAGATGTAGCCGAGGGTGTCGGCGCCCAGGGAGGCGCGGATCTCCTCGACGGAGAGATTGCCCGCGATCAGCTCGGCGCGCGTGGCGAAGTCGATGCCGTAGAAGCACGGCCAGGACACCGGCGGGCTGGAGATGCGGACGTGCACCTCCTTGGCACCGGCCTCGCGGAGCATCCGGACGATGGCCCGCTGGGTGTTGCCGCGCACGATCGAGTCGTCCACGACGATCAGCCGCTTGCCCGCGATCGCCTCGCGCAGCGGGTTGAGCTTGAGGCGGATGCCGAGCTGGCGGATCGTCTGCGACGGCTGGATGAACGTGCGCCCGACGTAGGAGTTCTTCACGAAGCCCTGGCCGTACGGGATGCCGGACTCCTCGGCGTAGCCGATCGCGGCGGGCGTGCCGGACTCGGGCGTCGGGATGACCAGGTCGGCCTCGACCGGGTGCTCGCGGGCCAGGCGGCGGCCGACGTCGACCCGGGTGGCCTGCACGCTGCGGCCGGCGATCGAGGTGTCGGGCCGGGCGACGTAGACGTACTCGAACAGGCAGCCCTTGGGCTCGGGCTCGGCGAACCGGGTGGAGCGCACCCCGGCCTCGTCGATCGTGAGCAACTCACCGGGCTCGACCTCGCGGACGATCGTGGCGCCGACGATGTCGAGCGCGGCCGTCTCGGAGGCGACCACCCAGCCGTGCTCCAGCCGGCCGAGCACCAGCGGGCGGATGCCCTGCGGGTCGCGCGCGGCGTAAAGCGTGCGCTCGTCCATGAAGACCAGGGAGTACGCGCCGCGGACGAGCGGCAGGACGTCCAGCGCGGCGCGTTCGACGCCGCCCGAGCCGCCGCCGAGGAGCGCGGTGAGCACCTCGGTGTCGGTGGTGGCGCCGAGCTCGCCGTCACGCAGGCGGGAGGCGAGCTCAGGGGTGTTGATGAGGTTGCCGTTGTGGCCGAGGGCCAGGCTGCCGTCGTCGGTGGACCGGAACGTCGGCTGGGCGTTCTCCCAGACGCTGGATCCGGTCGTGGAGTAGCGGCAGTGGCCGATCGCGATGTGGCCACGCAGCGTGTTGAGGACCGGCTCCTCGAAGACCTGCGCGACCAGGCCCATGTCCTTGAACACGACGATGCGCGCACCGTCGCTCACGGCGATGCCGGCCGATTCTTGGCCACGGTGCTGCAGGGCGTAGAGCCCGAAGTAGGTGAGTTTGCTGACCTCCTCTCCGGGCGCCCAGACGCCGAAGACACCGCATGCGTCCTGGGGACTGTGATCGAGGGGGTCAAGGTCGTGGGTCAGTCGTCCGTCTCCGTTCGACACGCTGCCCAGTGTAGGTGGTGACCTGGTATCCCTGTTCACGGACCGGCGCGCCGCAGGCCCCGCGGGCCCCGGATCCTCCACCATGGAGAGCCGGAGGGGAGCTGTCCATGGCCTATCGACCGGTGGGGTACCCGCCGCGGCAACAACGCAAGGGGCTGGGCGTCACGACGCTCGTCCTCGGGATCGCCGCGCTCGTCACGTTGCTGGTGTGCGGTCTCGGGGTGGTCGTGGCCATCGCGGGTCTGATCGTCGGGACCATCGCCGTGGTGCGCGACAACGGCCGCGGGATGGCCGTGACCGGGATGGTGCTGTCGGCGCTGGCCCTGCTGATCGCGATCGCCGCGGGCGTGTGGTTCTTCAGCCGCGTCGCGCCCTGCAGCGACCGGTCGCGCTACCCGACCAAGGCCGACCGCGACCACTGCCTGGAACACCGCGTGCCGTTCTTCCGGGCGACCGAGACCCCGGTGCCCGGCGGGCATTGAGGGGGCGGATCGTTATCCAGTTGTCCGGGTGGATTCTCGCCGTTCCTGGTTAGCCTGGAAAAACGCCCCCAGCGCCTGTCCCGGGGCGTCGCGACCTACGGGGCATGTGGGGGCTGCGTATGGTGCCGATCGCACCGTTCCTCGAACTCATCGGCGAGGCCTTCTCCGTCATCGTGGAGAACCAGACGAAGCGATTAGAGATCGCCGACGCACAGGCGGCCCGCAGATCCGAGAGCCGTCACCGGGCCGCGGCCAGCGCCATCCAGGGGGCGCTCGTCCTCGTCCAGGCCGGGCAGTTGCTGCACACCTGGCAGCAGAGTCGCCGGCAACGGCTGGGCGAGCTGGGAGTCGTCCCCCCGGGCTCCGGGGCCGCGGCGTACGCGTCGGGCGCCGCGACGAGACTGAGCGAGCTGAAGGAGCTGAAACGGTACGAGGACGAGCTGTCCGCGTATCCGATCATGGGTGGTCCCGGCGTGCTGGCCGGGGCTCTGGCGCTGGACCCGGTACGCCCGCTCGTACTGATCGTCCCGCCGCGCGAGGGCGGCGACGCGACACGATGGGGCGACCGGCTGGTCAACCGCGTGTCCACCGACCTCGGCCGGTACCACGAGATCCTCCAGGTGCGGATCGCCGACCGGCCGTTCCAGTGGCCCCATGCCGGCCTGTACGCGAACGACCTGGCCCAGGTGCCCACGGTCATCGTCGAACTGCTCTCCGACCGAGAGCGTCTCGACATCCGGGTGGGCGGCTGCCACCTCGGGTTCGACGATCCCCCGGTCCTGGCGATGCGGCCGATGGCTCCGTTGCGGTTCCCCCGCGCCGAGCACTGGAGCGGCGAACTCGTCGACGAGCTCAACCGGTCGGCGCCGCGCCAGGCGTTCACCCTGGTCCCGCCGAGCACCGACGACGAACTCGCGGACCTCAACCACGAGCTGGCCGCCAGGGTCTCGACACTGTGCGCGGTGGCCATGGTCGACTGTCACCATCTGGCCCGCGTGCCGGGGTACGACGAGCGGCTCGACCAGGCGATCGCCGCCGCAGGGGTGGTCGGGACGGACTGGCCGATCAACGGGCTCATCCCGCTGCCGTTGGTCGCCGATCCCGCGTACCACCTGCTCCATCAGGCGTTGCGCCGGCAGCTCCGTGGACAGCACGCGGTGGCCGAGGAGGACCTGCGTCTGGCGGTGACGCTGCTCGCGGGCACGGACGCCGCCCCGGAGTCATCGCTTCGGGAGTTGATCGAGGCGGCGTTCGCCACCGGACGAATGCACCACAAACATCTCGCCAAGCTCCGGGAGGCCGTCGAGCGCGTCCACGGTGACCGCCGGCTGCTGGACCTGCTCGACCGCGCGCAGCCATGGCGGCTGCCCTCCGGCGACGAGCCGGAGCCCCAGCCGATCCCGGAACGGCCCGCGGCCATTGAGCCGGAGCCGGAGCCGGCACCCGTACCCGTGATCAATCCGCCCGTACGGACGCCGACCGGCGCCGCGCAGCGTGTCCTCAGTCCGCATTCGGGCTGGGTCAACAGCGTGGCCTGGTCACCGGACGGCCGGTTCCTCGCCGCCGCCGCGGATGTCGGGTACGTATGGGACACGGCAGACGGCGGCCTGCGCACCACCCTCATGGCCCCGGGAGCCGTGGTGAAGGCGGTGTCGTGGTCTCCGGACGGGCGGCGGCTCGCCACCTCCGGAGACGCGGTGCACATCTGGGACCCGGCCACGGGCGAGCTCCGGACGACGCTCGCGCCCTCCGGCACGCGCGGAAACGTGGCATGGTCGCCGGACGGCCGCTGGATCGCCGCCTGCGGCCGGGAAGGACGCGTGCGCATCTGGGACGCCGCCACCGGCGAGCTGCGCCACTCGCTGCTCAGCCATCCCTACCCGGGCAAGGCCGTCGCCTGGTCACCCGACGGGCAGCGGATCGCCGCCACCTCCTCCTACGAGGAGGTGCTCATCTGGGACCCGGTCACCGGCGAGGAGATCGGGAGCTTCTTCGCGGACAAGAATGACACCCCCATCGGCGCGGTCGCGTGGTCGCCCGACGGGCAGCGGATCGCCGGGGTCAGCAATGGAGGCGCCCACCTCTTCGTCTGGGACACGGCCGCTCCAAGCCCGAAGTTCTCCGTTCGCGTCCGGAAGCTGGCCTCCGTCGCGTGGTCACCGGCCGGCGATCGCTTCGCCACGGGCCACACTCACCAGATCATCAACCTCTGGGACCCGGCGACCGGTGACGTGACCCGCACGCTCGCCGGCCACATCGCGGCCCGCTCACTCACATTCCGGACCATGCCGGTCGCCTGGTCACCCGACGGGCGTCTTCTCGCCTCCGGCGGCGTCGACCGTACCGCGCGAATCTGGGACGTCTGACTCGCTCAGGGCTGAGACCCGTACGGTCGCACCGGAAGGCGGGCCGACAGATCGGCGCGTTCGCCGCTCGCGCTGATCCGGTCGCGGGCCTCATCCCAGGTCGTACGGCCCGTGGCGAGCATGATCCAGGTCTTGGCGTCGGTCTCGATGACGTTGGGCGGCGTGCCACGGGTGTGCCGGGGGCCCTCGACGCACTGCACGGCGGCGTACGGCGGCACGCGCACCTCGACCGAACGGCCGGGGAAGTCCGTCGCCAGCCGCTCCAGCAGGAGCCGCACGGTGACCCGCAGGGCGGTGCGTACGGGCTCCTCGCCGGCGTCGTAGGTGGCGAGGACGGCCGTGACCAGGGCGTCCTCCAGGCGAGCCTCGGGCGGCGGCGTCTCGTCGGTGCGGCCGAGGGCGTTGAGCTGGTCGTCGAGGGCGGCGCGCAGCCGCTCCGGTCTCAGTCGGGCCATGGCGGGACCGACGGTACCCGTTCCGCGGGCGCCGGCGGCCGGTCGTCGGATGTTCTTGCTGTGATCAGAGTGTTTATGGGAGATTTTCGGGATTACTGTGGCCTGCCACGGTCGCCGGCCCCCCGCCGGCCGCGAAGCCCCCCGATCCAAGGAGCCCCCATGCGGGTCCCCCGACGTTTCCTCCTCGGCCTCACGGCCGTCGCGTGCGCGTCCGTGCCGCTGTCCGGCGCGGTCGTCGCGCCTCGGGTCGCCGTCGCCATGGCGGCCGACAACGGCATCCGGGGCCAGTACATCGTCACGATGAAGCACTCGAGCCAGGTCTCGCACGCGATCGCCTTCCCGACGGTCCACCGGTTCACGGACGGGTTCGCCGCGAAGCTCTCGACGGCTCAGCTCGACCGGCTCCGGCGCGACCCTGACGTCGCCACGATCGAGCAGGACCAGGTCATGAAGATCTCCACGACGCAGAAGAGCCCGACGTGGGGGCTGGACCGGATCGACGAGGCGAAGCTGCCGCTGTCGCACACTTACACCTACAAGCACACCGCCTCGAACGTGGACGCGTACGTGATCGACACGGGCATCGAGACGACGCTCAGCCAGTTCGGCGGCCGGGCGGACACGGTGTACGGCGACGAGGACTGCAACGGCCACGGCACGCACGTGGCCGGGATCATCGGGTCCAAGTCGTACGGGGTGGCCAAGAGCGTACGGCTGCACGCGGTGCAGGTGCTCGGCTGCGACGGCTCGGGCAGCACCTCCGATGTCATCGCGGGCGTCGACTGGGTCCGTACGCACCACGCCGCCAAGTCGGTCGCCAACCTCTCGCTGGGCGGCGCGAAGTCGACCGCGCTGAACGACGCGGTCACGGCCCTGTCCAAGTCCGGCGTGTTCGTCGCGGTGGCGGCGGGCAACGACGGCGCCGACGCCTGCAAGAGCTCGCCGGCCAGTGCCGGGAGCGTCGAGGCCGCGGCGGCCAGTTCCTCCAGCGACACCCGCGCGTCGTTCAGCGACTACGGCTCCTGCGTGGACGTGTACGCGCCCGGCGTGAACATCAAGTCGACCTACCAGGGCGGCACCGCGTACCTGAGCGGCACGTCGATGGCGTCCCCGTTCGTGGCGGGCGTCGCGGCGCTGTACAAGTCGGCGTACGGGCAGGCGACGTTCGGCACGATCCAGAAGTGGATCACCGCGCACGCCACCAACGGTGTGATCAAGAAGAACAAGTCCGGCACGCACAACCGGCTGCTCAACAAGAGCTCGCTCTGACCGCTCCACCACCATCCCTGTCGGCGTCCGGAAGTCCTGCGCCGTGGCATCGGCGATCAATCTGATCTCGCGTGGCGGATCGCGTATATCGCGGGCGTATCGAAAAGCGCATACGCCACTGCAACGGTCTCTCGCGTTCGGTGGAGCCACGGACCCACGTGAGTGGTGATCGGACGTGCAGGGAAGGATCGCGATGGATTCGGATTCGGGACGTGGTGTCGACCGCCGGCGGTTGCTCGGGTGGGGCGGGTTGGCGGCCGCCGGCGTGGTGGCGGCGGCCGGTGCGCCGCTGGTGGGTGCCCAGGACGGCAACGCCGACGCGGCCACGACCGACTCGCTCCCGCCGGACACCCTGCCCGGCGGGGCCTATGACCAGTACGTGGCGAAGCTGGCCGCCGAGGGCAAGTTCTCCGGCGTGGTACTGCTGTCGCACCAGGGCAAGACCGTGCTGTCGCGCAGCTACGGCATGGCCGACAAGGAGAAGGGGATTCCCAACAGCGAGGGGAACGCGTTCACCCTCAGCTCGGCGGGCAAGCCGTTCCACTCGTTGGCCATCTTGCAGCTGGCCCAGCAGGGCAAGCTGAAGCTGTCGGACACGGTGGGCACCCACCTGACGGGCTACGCCAAAGATATCGCCGAGCAAGTGACCATCCACCATCTGCTCACCGCCACCGCCGGGCTGGACGCCCCGGAGCTGGACCTGCAACGCGTCTTCAACAGCCGGGACGAGGTGCACGAGTACTACGAGCAGTGGGCCCGGCAGGCCGAACTGGTGGGCGTCCCCGGCGCGAGCACCCAGGGCCACACCGACGGCGCCGGCGCCGGCATCACCATGGCCACGCTGATCGTGGAGGCCATCACCGGCAAGACGTACTGGGACTACGTCGAGGAGAACGTCTTCAAGCGCTGCGGCATGACCGGCACGGCGTTCTACACCAGGTCGCAGTGGCTCACCGACCCCCACATCGCGCACCCGTACATGACACTGGCCGACGGCAGCCAGGTCGACGCCATCCGCAACCTGGACAAGAGCAGCCCGGACCCGACCATGCTGGGCAAGAACCCGGGCCGCGCCTTCATCGATGCCCCTGGGGACGGCGGCTTCACCACCGCGCCGGATCTGGTCCGGTTCGCGCGCGCGCTGAGTGACGGCACGGTCCTGGACCGGCCCTGGGCCGACGTGTTCACCGCCCCCAACAGCCCCCACGGACCGGCGTCGTTCGGCGCCTACGGGCCGGTGGTCCGTATCGTCAACGGCCAGTGGCAGTGGAGCCGCGGCGGTGCCAACCCCGGTGTCGGCGCCAACTGGAACATCTACCCCTACACCGGCTGGGTCGGCGTCATCCTCAGCAACATCGACGGCGTGCCGCTGCAGGAGATGATCGGCCAGGAGACGCAGGCCGTCACGGGCCAACACTGACGAACGGCCACTACCGGCCGACACGCAGAGAAGGGATCTCCTCCAGCCCGGCGTGCCGGACGCGCGGAACGGGCCGGTCGCCCCCGTGACCGGCCCGTTCCGCCGTCGGATCAGGCGACGGGCACCATCTCGGGCTCGGCGGACGCCGGCGTACGGTGCCGGGCGCGCAGTGTGGCGAGGCTGAGCGGCGCGCCGACGAAGACGATCGCGGCGGCGATGAGCAGGGCCAGCCGGTAGCCGGACAGGAACGCGTGGATCGGCGTCGCGCCGCCCCGCAGTACGGCCGCCTGGCGTGAGGTGAGGATCGCGCCGACGATCGTGACGCCGAGCAGGCCGGAGACCTCGCGGGCGGCGTTCATGACGGCGGAGGCGGCGCCCGCGCGGCCCGGCGGCAGCACACCGATGATCGCGTCGTTGAGCGGCATCATCGTGAAGCCGGAGCCGACGCCGAACGCCACGAACGCGGGCATCAGGTCCATGAAGTGGCCGTGCTCGCCGACGAACGTGACCATGACCAGCCCGGCCGCGTTCAGCGCCAGCCCGAGCGCGACCGTGACGTGCGTGCCGATCCGGCGCGCGAGCCCGCCCGCGACCGGGGCGATCGCGGCCATCATCAGCGCCATCGGGATGAACGCCGCACCCGCCTCGGTCGGGGAGAAGCCCAGGACGTTCTGCAGGTACATCGCGGTGAAGAAGTAGACACCCATCACGCCGAAGCCCCACAGGATCATCGCGCCGGTGCCGCCGCTGAAGGTGCGGATGCCGAAGAGGGACAGGTCGACCATGGGGTCCCCGGTACGCCTCTCGACGATGACGAAGGCGGCCCCCGCGACGGCGGCGACGGCGAACGCGCCGAGGATCAGACCTGAGGTCCAGCCCTGGTTGTGCCCCTCGATCAGCGCGTACGTGACGGAGAACAGCGCGACCGCCGAGGCGATCAGGCCGGGCAGGTCGAGCCGGCGCCGCACGGCCTCCCGAGACTCCCGCATCGAGACCATCATGATCGCGACCGTGACGACGCCGACCGGCACGTTGATCAGGAAGATCCAGCCCCAGTCCCAGCGCTCGCTGACGAAGCCGCCGGTGAACGGGCCGAGCGCGAGGGCGAGCGCGCTGACCGCGCTCCAGACGCCGACCGCCCGGCTGCGCTCCTTCTCGTCCGGGAAGGTCGCGGAGATGATCGCCAGGGTCGAGGGGATGCTCGCGGCGGCGCCGAAGCCCTGGAGCACCCGGGCGACGATGAGCATCTCCTGGCTGGTCGCGAGCCCGGCGACCAGCGAGGCGACGGTGAAGACGGCGATCCCGCCGACGAACAGCCGCCGTCGCCCGTACACGTCGGCCAGCCTGCCGCCGACCAGCATCAGCCCCGAGAAAACGAGGATGTAGCTGCTCACGATCCACTCCAGGCCGGAGATGGACAGGTGCAGGTCACGCTGGATCGACGGCAACGCGACGTTGACGACGTTGTTGTCCAGGAAGGTCATGAACGTTGCCAGCGCGACCCCGACCAGGGTCCACCAGCGTCGCGTGGAGGACATCCCCGCTCCTCTACATTGTTCTTATACGTCGTACATGTACTGCGTATAAGACCCTGTACGGCGTATAGTTGTCAAGTGGCCACTGGTGAGGAACGGGCTCGGCTGAGCCGGGAGACGGTCGTCGACGAGGCGATGGCGCTGACGGACGCGGAGGGCCTGGACGGCCTGACGATCAGGCGGCTCGCCCAGCACCTCGGCGTCACGCCGATGGCGCTGTACTGGCATTTCAAGAACAAGGACGAGCTGCTGGACGGCCTCGCCGACCGGCTGTGGTCGCTCGTCGACGCCTCGGTCGACGCGTCCGCGCCGTGGCCGTCACGCCTGCGGACGCTGATGAACTCGATGATCGAGGTGCTGCGGGCCCACCCGTACGCGGCACCGCTCATGATGACGACGCAGCCCGACGCGGCACAGCACTGCTTCGACATCATGGAGGCGGCGCTGAAGATCCTCGGCGACGCGGGCTTCACTCCGGCCGAGGGCGCGATCCTGTGCCGGCACGGGCTCCGTACGGTGACGACGCTGGTGGTCGGCGACCCGGGTCTCAAGCCGCAACTGACGGAGGAGGAGGCCGAGGAACACCTCCGCCGCAAGCGAATCACCATGGAGACGCTGTCGCCCTCGCGCTATCCCTGCCTGATCGCGGCCGCCGGCCCGCTCACCAAGATCGACGACCCGGAGGTCGAGTTCACCTTCGGCGTGGACCTGTTCGTCGCGGGCGTCGAGGCCCTGGCCGCCAGGCGTTAGACGAGGCCCTGGCCGCCGAGCCTTGGACGCACCTAAGGTGCTCAGGGTGGCTGACCTTGGAGAGTTGCCGGTCTTCGTCTATCACCCGGACCCTGTGCGGACGGGCTCGGTCAAGGCGTCGGAGCAGGCGTGCGCCAACTGCTCCCAGCGGCGTGGCTTCGCCTACACCGGGCCGGTCTACTGCGCGGAGGAGGTCGAGGCGCTCTGCCCCTGGTGCATCGCCGACGGCAGCGCCGCCGAGCGGTTCGACGCCGTCTACTGCGACGTCTTCCCGCCGCCGGGAGTCGACGGCACGGTGGTGGACGCGATCGCCAGGCGCACTCCGGGCTTCAGCGGATGGCAGCAGGAGCAATGGCTGTTCCACTGCGGCGACGGCGCGGCGTTCCTCGGCCCGGCGGGCGCGCGTGAGCTGCGCGGAGACGAGTCGGCACTGTCGTCGTTGCGGGAGGAACTCAGCACCCACCGCTGGACCGATGACCAGATCGACGGCTACCTGGACGCCCTCGACCGCACCGGCCAGCCCACGGCGTACCTCTTCGAGTGCCGCTCATGCGGCACCCACCTCGCGTACTCCGACTTCACCTAGACGCGCCGTGGTCATGAGCCGGTGAGATCGGCGACGACCAGCCTGGTGGCCTTGGCGATCAAGGACTCCTTGGGCGGGGTGCTGTAGCCGGATCGGTCGGACATGATGGCCAGCACGAGCGGCGCGGCGCGTGGCGGCCACACGATGGCGATGTCGTTGGCCCTTCCGTAGTCGCCGGTCCCGGTCTTGTCGGCCACCTTCCATCCCTGGGGAACGCCGGCGCGGATGCGGCCGGCGCCGTTGGTACTGCGTTCGAGCCAGTCGCTGATCAGGGCGCGCCTGTCGGTCGTCAGGGCGTCGCCGAGCACGAGTTCGCGGTAGTCGGCGGCGATCGCCCGTGGGGTGGTGGTGTCGCGCGGGTCGCGCGGGGGGATCCTGTTCAGCTTCGGCTCGTAGTCGTCCATGCGGCTGACGGTGTCGCCGAGTTCGCGCAGGTAGGCGGTCAGTCCCGCGGGGCCGCCGATGTCGCGCATGAGCAGGTTGCCGGCCGTGCCGTCGCTGTGGCGGATGGCGGCGTCGCACAGTTGCCTGATGGTCATTCCGGTCGCGACGTGGTTCCGGGTGATCGGCGAGATGGAGTCGACGTCGGCCCTGGTGTAGGTGACGCGCTTGTTCAGGTGGCTGAGCGGGTTCCGGTGCAGGACCGCCGCCGCGGCGAGCGTCTTGAAGGTGGAGCAGAACGCGAAGCGCTCGTCGGCACGGTAGGCCACGGCGGCGCCCGTACCGGTCGCCAGGGCGTACACGCCCAGACGGGTGTCGTGCTCGCGCTCGAGCGCCGCGAAGCGCGAGAGGTCCGGTGACCTGGTGGCGCCGCGGCTCGGTGACGGGGATGACGGCCTGGAGATCGCCCGATGATCCGCGTCACACCCCGTGAGCGGCAGAAGGGCGGCGGCCACCAGCAACGCGCGGCGGGACGGGATGGCCCGCTCTCCGGGCGTACGGTCGTCTCGGCCAGCTTTGATATTGAAATCCATATTGATGATCAATCGATTCACATATTGGACACAATCGGCAGGGCTCTGATCTTCTCTCACGCATGCGTACTGGCTCATCACGATTTCGTACGGGGTTCGGCGCCGCGGGGATCGCTCTGTCCACCCTCGTCGCCTTGGCCGGCTGCGGTGACGCGACCGCGCGGAAGGCGGTTTCGCGGAGCGCCACGGCATCGCTTCGCGCGCCCGCGACGTCGCCCGCCTCGTCCCAGGCGGAGGTCGGCCGGAAGTTGCACCGTCTCGAACAGCGGCACCACGGGCGGATCGGCGCGTACGCGATCGACACCGGGACGGGCCGGGTCCTGAGCTACCGGTCCGGCGAGCTGTTCCCGGAGGCCTCGACGTACAAGGCCATGGTGTGCGGGGCCGTGCTGCGCAAAGCGCGCCGATCCGACCCGGGGCTGATGGACCGGGTCGTCCACTACACGCGCGACGACGTGGTGGACAACTCGCCCGTCACCGAACAGCACGTGGACACCGGCATGACCGTCGCCGACCTGTGCGACGCGGCGATCACCGTGAGCGACAACACGGCCGCCAACCTGCTGCTCAAGCAGATCGGCGGGCCGTCCGGGCTTACCGCGTTCTACCGTTCGCTCGGTGACCCGGTCAGCCGCCTCGACCGCTGGGAAACCGAGCTCAACATCTGGAGGCCCGGCGAGAAGCGCGACACCACCATGCCCTCCGTCTACGCCCGCGACCTGCGGGCACTCACCCTGGGCGACGCGCTCGCGCCCGCCGACCGGACCCGCCTGACCGGCTGGATGAAGAAGACCACGACCGGGAACACGCGCATCCGGGCCGGGCTGCCGAAGGGCTGGACCGTCGGCGACAAGACCGGAACCGGCTCGACGTACGGCGCCACGAACGACATCGCGGTCGCCTGGCCGCCGTCCGGCGCGCCGGTGGTCATGGTGATCCTCACCAACCGCCGGGCCGCGGACGGCGCCACCGACGACAAGGCCGTCTCCGAGACCGCGGCCATCCTCGCCCGCGGGCTCGGCAGGGCCGGTCAGAACTGATTCGGATGCCGTCCGGCGGCACAGCCGTCGCGTCCCGTCCGTCCGGCCCGTCGCGGCCGGCCGGGCGGGACGCCGCCGACCGCCAGGTGATCGCCGTCGTCGTGGCCGTGCAGGTCGCCGCGGCGCTCGGCTACTACGCGGTGATGGGGCACATCGTCGCCCATCTGCGGAACGACACGGGCCTGCTCGCCGGGACGATCGGCCTGGTGCTCGGCACCCGGTTCCTCGTTCAGTCGGCGCTGCAGCCGCTGCTGGGCGCGCTGATCGACGTACTCGGGGCGCTGCGGACCGGGGCCTTCGCCTGCGCGCTCCGCGTCGTGAGCTTCGCACTGCTGGCGACGGCGGACGGGCCGCTCGGCCTGTTCGGCGCGGCCTGCCTGCTCGGCGCGGGCGGCTCGCTGTACGTACCGGCCGTGCAGGCGGTCATCGCCGGGACGTCTCCCGCGCGCCGAGCGGGCGGCTTCGCCGCCAGCCTGGTCAGCGGGCAGGTCACCGCCGTGGTGGCCCCGCTCGCCGGGCTCGCCGTCCTGAAAGGCGGTGGCTTCGGGCCTCTCGCCGTGGCCGGCGCGCTGTGCTGGGCGATCGCCGGTGGCCTGTTCCTCTGGCTCCACCTGCGCCGGCGCGGGGTGGATCGGGTCGTCTCTCGTCGTGGAGCCGGGACGGCGACGCTCCGGGGCGTGGCCACCGTCGTTCGCGACCGGGTGTTCCTCCGGTTCGCCGTGGCGACCGCCGCCAGCATCCTGCTCGCCGGAGAGACGACGACGGTCGTACCGCTGAAGGGCTTCGGGTCGGCGTGGACGACCGTGTTCTTCTGCGCCGCCGCCTTGGCCACGGCCGTGGTCCAGCCGTGGTGCGCGGCCGGGAGCCGCGCCGACCGCCCGCGCGTGCTCCAGGTGGGCCTGCTGATGATGGGCGCCTGCTACCTGACGCTCCTTCCGCTGGACGGGGACGGCGGCGTACCCCAGATCACCGGCCTGGTGGCGGCCGCCGCGCTGGCCGGAGCCGGGCAGGGCCTCATGCAGTCCTCGGTCTTCCAGTCCATCGCCCGGTACGCCCCGGCCGAGAGGGTCGGCGCCTACCTGGGGGTGTCGTCGTTCATCTCCGGCATGGTGGTGTTCGCGGGCGATCCCGTGGTCGGAGCGCTCTTCGACGCCGGGCGCGTGGGGACGACCGCCGCGCTGGCCGCCCTCGCCCTTCTCGGGCCGGTATCGGCGGCTGCCTGCGCCCGTCGCCTTGCATAAGGAATCGGCTATCGATCTTTGGTAATAGCAGGAACGATATGATTGCGGGTCGTGAACCTGGTGGGGCATCTGACCTGCTTCGTCGTCGTCGCCGAAGAACTCCACTTCGGCCGCGCGGCGGAGCGTCTCGGGATCGCCCAGCCGCCGTTGAGCCAGCGGATCCAGCGCCTGGAGAAAGAGCTCGGCGTACGGCTGTTCGACCGGTCGAGCCGGAAGGTGGAGCTCACCGCGCCGGGGCGGCTCCTGCTGGAGGAGGCCCGTGAGATCCTCGTCCGCGTGGACCGCGTCTACTCCGTCGCCGAGCGGGCGCGCCTGGGTATGGTCGGCGCGGTACGCGCGGGCCTGCCGAGCGATCTGGGCGGGCCGATCGTCGCCGCACTGATCGCCGCGTTCCGCGAGCGCCGACCGGACCTGCGCCTCGAACTCCGCGAGACCGGGACGGCCGAGCAGATCAGCGCGCTGGCCGAGGGTGCGCTCGACGCCGGCATCGTCCGGCACCCGTGCGACACCCGCGACCTGGAGATCGGCCCGATGCTGGGCCAGCCGGTCGGCGTGCTGCTGCCCGCGCATTCGCCTCTCGCCGCCTCCGCCGAGGTGCACCTCGCCGACCTGTCCGGGCAGGACCTGGCCGTCTTCCCCCGCGACGAGGCACCCGGGACGCACGATGAGTTGCTGGCGACCTGCCGCCGCCACGGGTACGCGCCGCCCGCCGTCCACCAGGCGCGGCATCCGCAGTTCGCACTGGGTCTCGTCCTGGCCGGGACGGCCGTTGCGCTGGTCCCGCGCACCGAGGACGCCGGCGGGGCGACCTGGCGTCCGCTGCTCGGCGAACCGCTCATCTGGCGTACGTCGTGCGTGTGGCGGCACTCCCGCGACCCCGACCAGGCCGGCGCCATCGCCGACTTCACCACCGTCGCGACCGCCGTACTGCGCCGCGAGGCGGCCATGACCCCGCTCGACACCGCACCGACCCGCCGCGTCGTCCAACGCCCTGCCTCGGGGTTCCTCGCTTGACGTCCTCCCCTGCCTGAAGGCGGGGGATTCCAACCCGATCCCTACACAGAGGAGAGAACAGGTTGAGGTTCGCGGTTCAAAGCCCCGCCCAACGGCTGGAAGGCTCCCCGCGCTGTCACGGCACGTCCTGCCGCGATGTTCTTTGCCGCGTTCACATCCGCGTGATCGGTATGCCCGCAAGCGCGACAGCGAAAGACCGTTTGGCTCTCACGGTTGTCCGCTGCGCGATGCCCACAGGCATGACAGGTTTGAGACGTAAACACGGGATTGATCTTCTCTACTCGACGGGCGGCCTTTTGCTCCAGGCGCCTCGCCAGATGGCCCCATCCGGCCGCGTGAATGGACCGGTTGAGCCCGGCCTTGGCCCGCACATTCACACCCGGCGCAGCGATCGTGCCGCGCGCGGAACGAACCATGGCGCCGACCCTAAGGTCTTCGAGGCGGATCAGGTCGAAGCGGCGAGCCAGATCGGTAGAGGTCTTCTCGACCCAGTCCTTGCGCCGGTCGGTTTCGCGAGCTTTCAACCGGGCGATCGCGGTCTTGACCCGCTTGCGGCGATTCGATCCCGGCGTGGCGCGCGCCAGCCGACGTTGCAACCGCCCCAGTCGTTCGGTCTCACTGTCGCGCAGGCCGCGCACCGAGAACAACTCGCCGGTGGACAGAGCGGCCGAGACAGCCACACCACGGTCCACACCGACGACCGCACCGGTCCCCGGCCCGTCGATCGCCGGCGGGATCACCGCGAAGCAGACGTGCCAGCGGCCCGCCCGGTCCCGGTTGGCCCGGAACGACTTGACCGTCTCGGGGATCCGACGGGACCAGCGGAACCGCACCCAACCCACCTTCGGAACCCAAACCTCACCCACCTTGCGGGACAACCGCCGAACATCCCAGTGACTCCCACGGCGGCCGACGATCCGGAACCCCTCATGCACGCCCGCCTTACGCCACCTCGGACGCCGATGCGTCCCAGAGAAGAAATTCGCCATGGCCTGAGCGAAATCCCGCAACGCCTGCTGCTGCACCGTCTGAGACCCCGCCGCCAGCCACGCGAACTCTCTCCTGGCCTCGGTCAACTGCCGAGACTGCTCGGCATACCCCGGCGCACTCACCCGCCCCGGCCGCCAATGCAGATGCTGCTCCACCGCCAGATTCCACACATACCGGGCATGCGCGCAGTGCTCCAGCAACGCCACCTCCTGAGCGAGCGTGGGCTGAAGCCGAAATCGCATGCCACGACGCTAACCACCACCACCGACATTCTGAGGAGGGAACGGCGTTTTCTCCCTGACCTGAAGGCCACGGTCTCTACGCCGCACAGCCGATGAACGTGCCCGGCGATCTGCGTACAGACGTGCACGCGCGGATCGAAACGGCGTTCCGCGACGCGGGGGTGACCGGGTACCTGCACGCCACCGACATCGACAACGGACGGCAGGTCGCGGTCCGGGCCGACGAGCCCGTCGTGCTCGCCTCCGTCTTCAAGGTCCCGCTGCTGGTCGCCTTCCACCGCCAGGCCGCCGACGGCCTGCTCGACCCGACCGAGCCCGTCACGCTGCGCGCCGATGACCGCACGTCGGGACCGACCGGCGTGTCCGTACTGCTGGACGAGGTCCGCATGTCCCTGCGCGACCTCGCCTGCCTCATGATCACCGTGAGCGACAACACCGCCGCCGACGTCGTGCTGGACCGCGTCGGCCTGGACGCGGTCAACGCGACCACCGCCGCCCTCGGCCTGCCCACCACCATGGTGGACGGCGGCGGTCGCCACCTGCTCGACACGATCTTCGTCGACGCCGAGGCGACGACGTTCACCGAGGTCTGGGCCCGGCTGGACGAGCCCGGCATGATCGGCCGCCTGCGCGCCCTCGACCCGCTGCGCACCAGCCACAGCACCCCGAGAGAGATGACCCGGCTCCTCGGCCTGATCTGGCGCGACGAGGCCGCCCCGCCGACCGAGTGCGCGGCCATGCGCCGCCTGCTCGCACTCCAGGTGTGGCCACATCGCCTGTCGTCCGGCTTCCCGTACGACGACGTGGTCGTCAGCGGCAAGACCGGAACGTTGCTGACCATCCGCAACGAGGTCGGCGTGGTCGAATACCCCGACGGCGGCCGCTACGCCGTAGCCGTCTTCACCCGCTCCCTCCTGCCGATCGCCGTCCTCCCCCAGGCCGACGCCGTCATCGGCACCACCGCCCGCCTCGCCGTGGAATCACTCCGCCGCACCTGACGCATACGCCCCGTCGAACCGAGCAGGGGCCCTGCGGCGGGAGGAAGGCCGCCGATCCCGGCGACCGGGATGAGGTCGGCTTCAGCGACGAGGACCGCCCGGAGGACTCGGCGACGGGAGGCGCGTTCACTTGCCGGCCGGACAGTTGCGCAGGAAAGGGCTCAGACGACCACGACTCGGCGTCCGCGCGTGTGGCCGGCCTGGCTGTCGATGTGTGCTTCCGCGGCCTCGGCGAGCGTGTATGTCTTCTCGACCGGGATGTGGAGTCTTCCGCGCGCGATGAGGGTGACGGCCTCGGCGAGGGCTTCCGGCATGCTCCCGGCCACGCCAGAGAATCGGACGCCGAGATCCGGTGCGCCGAGGTCGGCGATGGAGATCACCTTCTGTGGATCACCGGTCAGCTCCACGAGTTCGCGGATCACACCCGAGCCGGCCAGGTCGAGAGCCGCGTCGACGTGGCCGAGTTGCCGCACTCGGTCGGCCCAGCCCTCGCCGTACGTCGTGGCGACGGCACCCATGCTGCGCAGATAGTCCTGGTTCGCGGCCCCAGCGGTGCCGATCGCCGTGATGCCGCGGTCGCGGGCGATCTGCAGCACCGCCGATCCGACTCCTCCGGACGCACCGCTGACCAGCAGCGTCTGCCCGGGTCGCACGCCGACCTGGCGGATGATGCGCAGCGCGGTCTCCACCACGGAGGGGTACCCGGCCGCCTCTTCGAACGTCAGGCCCTCGGGCATCCGGGCCCAGGCCGACAGGACGGCGAACTCGGCGTAGGTGTTCGAACCCTCCCCGAACACGTGGTCGCCGACCTCGACCCCTTCGACGCCCTCGCCGACCTCGTCCACCACCCCGGAGGCGTCCTGCCCGACTCCGGCGGGCAACTCGATCGGGTGGACCTTCTGGAACTGGCCTTCACGGATCCGCCAGTCGACGGGGTTCACGCCCGCCGCCCGTACGGCGATGCGTACCTGACCGGGGCCCGCGTGGGGCTCCTCGGCGTCCAGGAGTCGCAGAACGTCCGGACCGCCGAACTCGGCGAAGCTCACTCTCTTCATGCGGGGGACCGTAGCACTAACGGTTACGGTTTTAAAACTGTTACGACTTTGAACCTGCTAGCGTTAGCGCATGACCGTGCCGTCCGGGCGCCGTGAGCGTAAGAAGGCCGCGACCCGCCAGAAGATCGCCGACGCCGCGCTGCGACTCTTCCTCGAACGCGGGTACGACGCGGTGGGCATCCGTGACGTGGCCGCCGAGGCCGACGTGGCCGTCACCACGCTCTTCTCCCACTTCGCCTCGAAAGAGGCCCTGGTGTTCGAGCAGGACCAGGACTTCGAGCAACGCCTCACACAGGCGGTCACCGACCGGGCGCCGGACGAGCCGCTCGTTCCCGCGCTGCGCCGCGAGATCCAGGCCTTGGTGCGCCACTGCACGGCGGACGGCGCCGCCCCGATCTGGCGCATGATCGACGAATCACCGGACCTGCGGGAGTACGAGGAGTCGATGAGGCTGCGCCACGCGGAGTCGCTGGCAATGGCCATCGCCGCCGATCTCGACCTGCCACCGGCCACGACGGCCTGCCGGACGATCGCGAGATTCGCGATCGACGCCTACTCACTGGCTCGCGAGGCAACCGATCCAGAAGCCGCAGTAAACGAGATCTTCCAAATGATCGAGGCAGCCTGGAAGGCCGCCCACGAGTCTCTTCTGTCAGCCAAACCAGAGCCCACCCCCACCGCCAAGAGCCGCTAGCGCAGCTCCGCGGTTGTGAGGGTGCCCCTCACCATGCCAGGCCCAGGTGAGGGTGCCCCTCACACGGGCGGTGTCGGCGGTGTCGGCGGGCGAGTTCTTCGCATGGCGGGGCTCGGCGTTCCGTTCGTCGTGCGGCTGGGGCGGCGGGGCGCGTTCTGGGGCAGATCATCCTCGTGAACGAGGATGATCTGCTGCGGCCCCCAGAGGTGGCCGAGATGCTCGGGGTAAGTGCGGCGGCCGTCGGCACGTTACCGGCGTGCTCAAGCCTGCCGCGCGTACGCCGGGTGGGCAGCGTGGGTTCCGGCGTGCCGACGTCCTCGCGCTCCACCGGGTATCCGACGCCCCCCGAGGAACAGGACGTCGTACGCCTCTGCGCGCAGGGCTGGCCGATTCGCCGGGTCGCCGCGGCGTTCGGCCTCGGCTATGGCAGAACGCGCCGGATCCTGCTCAAGCACGCCGCGCTGAGGACGCGCCGAACGTACGGCCTGTAGCCGCCGGCAGGGGAGGCCACCAAGCGCCACCTCCGACAGCCGATCTATTTCGAAATGTTTCGATACGCTCCAGATCAGATTCACGGCTTGTCTTTCATTCGTGTTTCATGCAGGCCGCCGGTCGGCGTACGGCATGCCTGGCAGGTCAATGGCATTCCCCAGTAGACCGCCGTCAGTACGAGCGAAAGGTTTCGAAATGTATCGTTGACGCTGCCTTCGATCGAGCGCACACTCGGCCCAGCGATCGGTACTTCTCGCCGCGAGAGAGCCGCCGCCGGCGGTTGTCGCGGCGGGTTCACCGGCCTGGCTCCCCGCCAGCGTTCACGAGGAGGAAGCACGCATGAACGACAGTCGCGCCTACCCGAAGGGCCGCAGACGCGGCAGTATCCGGCTGCTCACCAACGCGGTCTGCGCCGTCGCGCTGGTCGTGGTCGCGGCGCTCATGCCCGGCACGGCCAACGCCGCCACGGTCATCTCCACGAACCAGACCGGCACCAACAACGGCTACTTCTACTCGTTCTGGACCGACGGCGGCGGGTCGAGCTCCATGACCCTGGGATCCGGCGGCAATTACAGCACCTCGTGGAGCAACGTCGGGAACTTCGTCGCCGGGAAGGGCTGGAACCCCGGCGCCCGCAGGACCGTGAACTACTCGGGCAGCTTCAACCCGTCCGGCAACGCCTACCTGTCGCTGTACGGATGGACGACGAACCCGCTCGTGGAGTACTACATCGTCGACAACTGGGGCACCTACCGGCCCACGGGCACGTACAAGGGCACGGTGACCAGCGACGGCGGCACGTACGACATCTACGAGACGACCCGGTACAACGCCCCCTCCATCATCGGCACCGCGACCTTCAACCAGTACTGGAGCGTCCGGCAGTCCAAGAGGACGGGCGGGACCATCACCACCGGCAACCACTTCGACGCGTGGGCCCGCTACGGAATGAACCTGGGCACCTTCAACTACCAGATCCTCGCGACTGAGGGATACCAGAGCAGCGGAAACTCCAACATCACGCTCGACTCCTCCTCCGGAGGCGGCGGAGGCGGCGGAGGTGGCGGTGGCACCGGTGGCGGCTGCACCGCGACCCTGTCCGCGGGCCAGCAGTGGAGCGACCGCTACAACCTCAACGTCGCCGTCTCCGGCTCCAGCAACTGGACCGTCACGATGAACGTCCCATCCCCCGAGAAGATCATCGCCACCTGGAACATCAGCCCCACCTGGGATTCCAGCGGCCAGGTGATGACCGCCAAACCCAACGGCAACGGCAACAACTGGGGCGTCACGATCCAGACCAACGGCACCTGGACCTGGCCCACCGTCTCCTGCAGCGCGAGCTGACCGCGAAACACCGCGCCCGGAAGGAGTCACCTGGCATGCGCACCGAACGACGTCCGCGAAAACGCTCCCTGGTCGCGGCGCTGGTCGTCGCCGCGATGGCCGTGGCGAACATGGTCGTCTCAGCCCTGTACGCCACCCCGTCGCACGCCGCCACCTGCAACGGGTACGTCGGGCTCACCTTCGACGACGGCCCGTCCAACGACCACACCCCGGCCCTGCTCAACGCGCTCCGGCAGAACGGGCTGCGGGCCACGATGTTCAACGAGGGCCAGTACGCCGCCGCCTACCCGGCCCAGGTCCAGGCCGAGGTCAACGCCGGCATGTGGGTCGGCAACCACAGCTACACCCACCCGCACCTGATCCAGGAGACCCAGGCGCAGATCGACTCGGAGGTCTCCCGAACCCAGCAGGCCATCGCCGGCGCGGGCGGCGGCACGCCGAAGCTGTTCCGCCCGCCGTACGGTGAGACCAACGGGACACTGCAGTCGGTCGAGGCCAAGTACGGCCTGACCCAGATCATCTGGGACGTCGACTCACAGGACTGGAACGGCGCCGGCGTCGACGCGATCGTGCAGGCCAACGCACGGCTCACCAACGGCCAGATCATCCTCATGCACGAATGGCCCGCCAACACGCTCGCCGCGATCCCGCGCATCGCGCAGACGCTCGCCAGTCGCGGTCTGTGCGCCGGCATGATCTCCCCGCAGACCGGCCGCGCCGTGGCCCCCGACGGCGGCGGAGGCGGAGGCGGTGGAGGCGGCGGTGCCTGCACCGCGACGCTGTCGGCCGGCCAGCAGTGGAGCGACCGCTACAACCTCAACGTCGCGGTCTCCGGCTCCACCAGCTGGACCGTCACGATGAACGTCCCATCCCCCGAGAAGATCATCGCCACCTGGAACGTCAGCCCCACCTGGGACTCCAGCGGCCAGGTGATGACCGCCAAACCCAACGGCAACGGCAACAACTGGGGCGTCACGATCCAGACCAACGGCACCTGGACCTGGCCCACGGTCTCCTGCAGAGCGGGCTGACCCGCGAATCACCGCCTGAGGGCCGCCCCACGGGGCGGCCCTCCTCGCACGAAGGCGAGAATGCTCCTCAGGTCGTCGGCCTCACAATCCGGTGCGCCGTTTCGTCGAACCGGTGAGGGCAGACGCGACCGAGGGAGTCAGCGGCACCATGAGCACCCCATCCGGGCCGGAACACGACCGGCCCGACCCGAGCCTGACCGCGATCATGAGCGAGCGGCGGCAGCTGATCAACCTCGCCTACCGGCTCCTCGGCTCGCTGGCCGAGGCCGAGGACGCGGTGCAGGAGACGTACGCCCGCTGGTACGCCATGTCCCGGCAGCAGCAGGACGCCATCGAATCCCCCGGCGCCTGGCTGACCAGAGTCGCCGGCCGCATCTGCCTCGACCTGCTCGGCTCGGCACGGGCCCGGCGGGAGAGGTACGTGGGCGAGTGGGTCCCCGAGCCGCTGCCCGACCGTACGGAGTGGAGCGGCGGACGCCCGGGCGGCATCGGCGCCGACCCGGCCGACCGGGTCACCCTTGACGAGTCGGTCAACATGGCCTTCCTCGTCGTGCTCGAGTCGATGACCCCGGCCGAACGCGTCGCGTTCATCCTCCACGACGTCTTCCGCTACCCGTTCGCCGAAGTCGCCGAGATCGTCGGCCGTACTCCTGTGGCCTGCCGCCAGCTCGCCTCCTCGGCCCGGCGCCGCATCCGCGCCGCACAGACTCCCGCGACAGCGGCCCCCGCGGCCCGGCACGCCGACATCGTCAGGGACTTCAAGCAGGCGTGGGAGGCCAAGGACATCGACGCCCTCATCGCCCTCCTCGACCCCGACGCGACGGCGATCTCCGACGGCGGCGGCCTGGCCGCTGCCCGGCTCGACCCGGTCCAAGGCGGCGAGCAGATCGCGCACGCCTGGGTCGAGATCGCCCGCCGGGCACCGGGTCTGACGGTCCTGGAGCGTACGGTCAACGGCCAGCCCGGCCTCGTGGCGCAGCAGGACGGCGTCACCGTGACGGTGCTCGCGTTCGACATCGCCGACGGCCGGATCAGGCGTATCTGGGCGGTGCGCAACCCCGAGAAGCTCCGGCCGTGGACGACGGGCCGGTCCGGGCAGGAAGGCTGACCCAACGCCTCACACTTTCCCGGGCCGTTTCGTCGGTTGGGGGAGAGCGGATGCGAAAGGAGATCAGCATGGACACCCGTCTCGACCCCAGCGGCAGTCCGGTCCTGACCAAGGTCATCAAGTACGCCGTCTCGGCGAGCACGGCCGCGGCGAACTCGACACTGCCGGCCGCGACGCAGCAGCTGGTGGAGATCCGCGCCAGCCAGATCAACGGCTGCGCTCGCTGCATCGACATGCACACGAAGGACGCCGCGCACGCCGGGGAGAGCGCGACGCGGCTCAATCTGGTGGCGACCTGGCGGGAGGCGAACGTCTTCACCGAGGCCGAGCGCGCCGCCCTGGAGCTCGCCGAGCAGGGCACCCGCATCGCCGACGCCGCCGGTGGCGTCACCGACGAGGCATGGGCCGACGCCGCCAGGCACTACGACGAGGAACAGCTCGCCGCCCTGGTGTCCGTCATCGCCATGATCAACGCCTGGAACCGCCTGAATGTCATCACCCGGCAGCCCGCGGGTGACTACCAGCCCGGCCAGTGGGGATAGCGGCGCCGCTTCGCCGCAGGCACCCTCAGCAGGCCCATCACGCGTCAAAGAAACTCAAGGAGCACCATGTCCGCCGACCTGATCGAGGTCCCCGCGTACGTTGCGGGCACCTGGACGATCGACCCGATTCACTCCGACGTCGGCTTCGCCGTCCGGCATCTGATGATCAGCAATATCCGCGGCCACTTCACCCGTTTCGAGGGCCGTATCGTCACCGCCGAGGACCCGCTGAAGTCGGAGGTGACCGCCGACATCGACATGAGCTCGGTCGACACCGCCAACCCCCAGCGGGACGAGCACCTGCGGGGCGCCGACTTCTTCGAGGTCGACAAGTACCCCACGATGTCCTACCGCTCCACCGGCATCCGGCCGGACGGCGACGGCTTCCTCGTGGAGGGCGAGCTGACGCTCAAGGGCGTCACCCTGCCGGTCCCGCTGAAGCTGGAGATCAACGGCTTCGGTGCCGACCCGTTCGCCTCCGACCCGGCCGTGGGCGCCCGCGCCGGGTTCACCGCCACCGCTGAGATCGACCGGACGGACTTCGGCATCAGCTACAACGGCCCGATCCCCGGCGGCGGCCTTGCCCTCGGGGAGACGGTGCGGATCGTCCTGGAGATCGAAGCCGTCCTGCAGGCTCATTAGAGTCCGGCGAACGCGTTGAGGGCCGCCCCCGGTACCGAACGGGGACGGCCCTCAGGCGAACGGTCAGGACCAGGCGAGCATCCTCATCGGGTCCTCCAGCATGGCGCCGACGTCGCGCAGGACGGCCGAGCCCAGCTCCCCGTCCACGATGCGGTGGTCGAACGACAGCGCCAGCGTCGTCACCTTGCGGATCTTGATCTCGCCCTCGTGCACCCACGGCATGTCCCGTACCTGGCCGAAGGCGAGGATGGCCGACTCGCCGGGGGTCAGGATCGGGGTGCCCGCGTCGACGCCGAAGACGCCAACGTTGGTGATCGTCATCGTGCCGTCCGACAGGTCGGCCGGCGTCGACTTGCCCGCGCGGGCGGTCGCGGCCAGGTCGCCCAGTGCCCGTGCCAGTTCCGGCAGGGACAGGTCCTGGGCGTCCTTGATCTTCGGGACGACCAAGCCGCGGTCGGTGGCCGCGGCGATGCCGAGGTTCACGTAGTGCTTGACCACGATCTCCTGGGCGGCCTCGTCCCACATCGAGTTGATCATCGGGTGCCGGCGGGCGGCGAGCAGGAGCGCCTTGGCGACCAGCAGCAGCGGTGAGACCTTGACGCCCTCGAAGTCGGGCAGGTCGCGCAGCCGCCGCATGGCGTTCATCGTCTCGGTGACGTCGACCTGGAGCCACTCGGTGACGTGCGGCGCGGTGAACGCCGACTGCACCATCGCCGCCGCGGTGTGCTTGCGCACGCCGCGGACCGGGATGCGCTCCTCCCGCTCCCCGGCCGACCGCGCCGGAGCGGCGGCAGGGGTCGGGGACGCCGCCTGCTGGATGTCGTCACGCGTGATCGACCCCTGCGGGCCAGTGCCGGTGATCGTGGTGAGGTCGACGCCGAGGTCCTTGGCGAGCTTGCGCACCGGTGGCTTGGCCAGCACCGCGACCCGCGACCCGCCGCCGTTCGGCGAGGGAGCGGCCACCGGCCGTACGGCAGGAGCCGCAGGAGCCGCAGGAGCCGGAGCCGCCGCAGCCGCGGAGACCGGCTTCTTGCGCGGCCGCCGCGTCGTCGTGCCCTGCTTCACCCCGTACCCGACCAGCACCGGCACGCGCTTTTGCTGCTGCGGCGCCGTCGGGTCGACCTTCGGGGCGACGCTGCCCACCGTGCCCGGCTCTTGGGCGCTGTCCGCCTGCGGCTCGGCCACCTGGTTCGCGGCCTCGGCGGGCGCCGAGCCGCCGACGTCGACCGTGATGATGGGTACGCCGACGTCGACCGTCGTGCCCTCGGAGACGAGGAGTTCGGTGACCGTTCCCTCGTACGGGCACGGCAACTCGACCACGGCCTTGGCCGTCTCGATCTCCAGGATCGTCTGGTTGACCTCGACCGCGTCGCCGGGCTGGACGTGCCACTTGACGATGTCGGCCTCGGTGAGGCCCTCACCGACGTCCGGCAGCTTGAACTGCTTCAGCTCACCCATGCCTCACCATTCGAAGGTCCGGTCGACGGCGTCGAGCACGCGGTCGAGGTCGGGCAGGTAGTGGTCCTCCAGGCGCGACGGAGGGTACGGCGTGGAGAAGCCGCCGACCCGCAGCACCGGGGACTCCAGGTGGTAGAAGCACTTCTCGGTGATCCGGGCGGCCAGCTCGGCGCCGTACCCGTTGAAGACCGGCGCCTCGTGCACGACCACGCACCGGCCCGTACGGCGGACCGACTCCATCACCGTCGACTCGTCGAGCGGGTTCAGCGAGCGGATGTCGACGACCTCGATCGACCGGTCCGAGTCGGCCTGCGCCGCCTCGAGGCAGGTCTTGACCATCGGCCCGTACGCGAGCAGCGTCACGTCGGTGCCCTCGCGGGCGACGACCGCCGACTCGAACGACGCCGCGGCCGACAGGTCGAGCTCGACCGGCGCCTTGTCCCAGTAGCGCCGCTTCGGCTCGAAGAAGATGACCGGGTCCGGGCAGGCGATGGCCTGCTGGATCATCGTGTACGCGTCGGAGGGGTTGGAGCAGGCGACGACGCGCAGGCCACCGGTGTGGGTGAAGTACGCCTCGGGGGACTCGCTGTGGTGCTCGACCGCGCCGATGCCGCCCCCGAACGGGATGCGGATCACGACCGGCAGCTCCAGCGTGCCGAGGGAGCGCATCCGCATCTTGGCGAGCTGGGAGGTGATCTGGTTGAAGGCCGGGAACACGAAGCCGTCGAACTGGATCTCGCACACCGGCCGGTAGCCGCGCAGCGCGAGGCCGATGGCGGTGCCGACGATGCCCGACTCCGCGAGCGGCGTGTCGATGACCCGTGCCTCGCCGAAGTCCTTCTGCAGGCCGTCGGTGACCCGGAAGACGCCGCCGAGCTTGCCGACGTCCTCGCCCATGACCAGGACCTTGGGGTCGTTCTCCATGGCCTTGCGCAGGCCTTCGTTCATGGCACGGGAGAGAGACAGGGTCTCGGTGCTCAACGTCGAGCTCCCCTCATGCCGGACCGGTGAAGGGCGCCGTCGCGCTTCATCTGGTCACCTCCTCGAAGGAACCAAGATAGGACGTGAACTGATCGCGCTCGCCGGCCAGCAGCGAGTGGTCCGTCGCGTAGACGTTCTCCCAGATCGCCGTCGCCTCGGGGTCGGGCAGTTCGAGACAGCGTCTGCGCAGGTCCGAGCCGATCTGCTTGGCCTCGTCGTCGATCGACTCGAAGTACTCCTTGTCGGCCATCTGGTTCTTGACCAGGTAGGCCTTGACGCGCTCGATCGGGTCCTTGAGCTTCCAGGCCTCCAGCTCGGCCTGGAGCCGGTAACGCGTGGGGTCGTCCGTCGTCGTGTGCGCGCCCATGCGGTACGTGAACGCCTCGATCAGCGTGGGGCCCTGGCCGCTGCGCGCGTTGTCCAGGGCCTTGCGCGTCACCGCGAGCACGGCGAAGACGTCGTTGCCGTCGACGCGGATGCCGGGGAAGCCGAAGCCCTCCGCGCGCCGGTACAGCGGGATCCGCGACTGCCGCTCCAGCGGCTCGGAGATCGCCCACTGGTTGTTCTGGCAGAAGAACACGATCGGGGCGTTCTGCGCGGCGGACCAGACGAACGCCTCGTTGACGTCGCCCTGGCTCGTCGCGCCGTCGCCGAAGTAGACGATCGCCGCGTCCTCGCCCCCGTCGCGCTGGATGCCCATGGCGTATCCGGCGGCGTGCAGGCTCTGGCTGCCGATGACGATCGTGTAGAGGTGGAAGTTGTGCTCTTTGGGGTCCCAGCCCGAGTGGTTGACCCCGCGGAACAGACCCAGGACCTTCACCGGATCGACGTCGCGGCACCAGGCCACCCCATGCTCCCGGTAGCTCGGGAACGCCATGTCGTTCGGCCGCAGCGCCCGTCCGGAGCCGATCTGCGCGGCCTCCTGGCCGAGCAGCGACGCCCAGACGCCCAGTTCTCCCTGCCGGGTCAGCGCGAGCGCCTCCTGGTCCAGCCGCCGCACGATCACCAGATCGCGGTAGAGGCTTTTGATCTCGTCGGCGGTGAGGTCCACGTCGTATTCGGGATGTTCGACGCGCTCTCCCTCGGGGGTGAGCAGCTGAACGAGTTCGGGTGGGGCGGATGGGGACTGTGCACCGGTGCTCGGGGGCGCACCGTGCGCGGCGTCGATGGTCACGTGGCCACTCCTCATGCGTTCAGGGCCGGCCCGCGGGATCACCGCTCCCGGCCTTGGTTACGCGCCGCCCATCCCGCGGATCTCGGCGAGTACGGGCGCCGTATCACCGTCATCGTGGCAGACACCTCCAAGTAGGGCGCAAGCCATGACGGCTACGGGAAACGTACCCGGAACGTTGTGCCGTGGCACCAACGCATGACGGCTACCGGTTCGCTAGAGGCGCTTGTGCGAAGCGGCGGCCGCAGCCGCCAGGATGTCCGGAACTGGTGCGGTTCCGGGCCCATGACGGGGTACGGGTCCGGTAAAGGGAGAAGGTCAAAGGAGATCCGCCATGACTCCCTTCGAGCTTCCGGGCATGCTGATCGACGGCGAGTGGCCGCCCACGGGCGAGGAGGGCACCACCGAGGTACGCGCGCCCTACGACGGGTCGGTCGTCGCGCGGGTGCCCGCGGCCGGGCCCCATGACGTGAACCGCGCGGTGGCGGCCGCCCGTACGGCCCTCGACCGCGACGACTTTCCCCGCGCGGACCGGATCCGGGTGCTGGAGCAGACGGCCGCGGCGCTGAACACCCGGCTGGCGCACTTCGCCCGCGCCATCGCGTGTGAGGCGGCCAAGCCGATCGCGACGGCGCGCGGGGAGGCGCGGCGGGCGGTGGAGACCTTCGCGTTCTCGGCGGCCGAGGCGCGGCGGCTCGCCGGCGAGGTCGTGCCCATGGACGCCTCGGTGGCGGGGGCCGGCAAGCTCGGCTTCACGCTCCGGGTGCCGGTCGGCGTGGTCGCGGCGATCTCACCGTTCAACTTCCCGCTGAACCTCGTGGCGCACAAGGTCGCGCCGGCGATCGCGGCGGGCTGCCCGGTCGTGCTGAAACCCGCGTCGCAGACGCCGGTGTCGGCGCTGCTGCTCGCCGAACTGCTGGACGGCCTCGGCGTGCCACCGGGGTGGCTGAACGTCGTGACCGGGTCCGGCTCCGTCGTCGGTGACGCGCTGGTCACCCACGACGACGTCGCGTACGTCACGTTCACCGGGTCGGCCCCGGTGGGCTGGGCAATCGCGGGCAAGGCGCCGCGCAAGAAGGTACGGCTGGAGCTGGGGTCGAACTCCCCGCTGATCGTCGAGACCGACGGCGACTGGACGCGGGCCGCCGAGAAGACCCGGACGGCCGGGTTCGCGCACGCTGGCCAGTCGTGCATCTCCACGCAGCGGATCTACGTGCACGAGGACGTCGCGGACGAGTTCACCGCGGCGCTCGTCCACGGTGTGGAGAGCCTGCGGCTCGGCGACCCGCTGGACGAGCACACCGAGGTGTCCGCGCTGATCAGCAAGGACGACACGGCACGCGTGGTCGAGTGGATCGAGGAGGCGGTCACCGCGGGTGCCAAGGTGCTGTGCGGCGGCGACGTCACCGCGGAGGGCCTGCTGCGCCCGGCGGTGGTCGAGGACGCGCCGCCGACCGTGCACCTCCAGCGCGACGAGGTCTTCGGGCCGGTCGTGACGCTGACGCGCTACCGGTCCTTCGAGGAGGCGCTGGCGCTCGCGAACGACGCGCGGTACGGCCTGCAGGCGGGCGTGTTCACGTCCGACCTCGGCAAGGCGCTGCGGGCCGCGCGGACGCTGCGGTTCGGCGGCGTGATGATCAACGAGGTGCCCACGGCGCGTGTCGACCAGCAGCCGTACGGCGGCGTACGCGACTCCGGCAACACCCGCGAGGGCCCGGCGTACGCGATCCGCGAGATGACCGAGACCCGACTCGTCTCGCTGGAGCCCTGAATCCGCAGGTGGCGCCGTCGTTCATCAGAATTTCATCGAATTTATGACGGCCGGTGCTTCCATCGGGTCGTGGCGAGCTTCGGTCTGTTCGGGAAGGTGGTAAAAGACTTCCTGAGGGCTCCGGCGAGAAAACATGCCCTGGAGGATTCCGGCGTCACCGCAGAGATCCACGAACTCACCGGAGTCAACCGGAAGCTCGAGAGCGGGATGGCGCGGGTGAACAAGACGCTCGCCAAGTCCAAGACGATTTCCGAGGAATACGTCATCGCACGGACGGTCCACGACGCCGTGACGACCCAGCAGAAGGTCGATAACGCGGCATGGCGGGCGGAGGTGTCCCGCCTCGCGTCCTGGACGGCCTTCGGCACCACCGATTCCGCTGTACTCGCACGAGCTCTCGCCAACGTGCCGAAGCGCATCATCCCAAGGCCTCTCCACCCTGACGCCGAAAAAGCGTTCCTGAAAATGCTCGACGACCCGCACACCTTGGACAAAGCGACCAAGATGTCCCTCGACCTCGACGCCATGAAACGGTGGGAGGCGGGTTTTGTCCAGCGGCACATCGACGCGAAGTTCGCAGAGGCGCAGGAACACCTCGACACAGCCCAAAGGCTCCTGAAGGGCTGGGATGCCACGATAACCGAGACAGAAAGCACCATCCAAAAGATCATCGATGACCCAGTCGGCCAAAGACGCACACCAGATCGCGGCCGGTTTCCGCGATTTGGATCTGGATACGTCAAGGGCCGACGATATTAATGCGCGAATCAAAAGCATCACACGCTCCCACTGGGACCTTCAGGCCCGAGCGAAACACGCCCATTCGATCATCTTTGGAGGGCGTGTACATGACAATAGTAACGACCCGGACGGCTACGTAATCCGCGGGAATCCCTTGCGCGCGTTCGACTGGGATTTTCGTTACCTTCGCATACCGGACGGAGTTCCGCTTGGTCCCAAGACCCTCGCCCGCGCAAGGACCCGAGCCTGGCCCTTGTGAGGCGGCGTCTTGTGGGGGGTCCCCTCACCTCGCCGGAGCGAGATGAAAGGATCACTCACACGCTGCGAGGATCGCCGGATGGCGCTGGCGGCCCTATGCTCAGGACGGACGTCTTCTACCAGAAAGTCTCCGTCGTCACCGTGGTGAAGCGCGACATTCCCCAGTACTTCGTCTATGAGCGGCGGCCGGTCGCCTTCGTCGGGACTCCGGGCGGCGGCCTGACCTGCCTCGCCCTCAACACCTACGGCGGTGAGTTCCGCCGGGAGCTGCGCTACCTCGGGATGATCCCCTACAACTTCGGCGCCGACTTCGAGGAGGTCTCCTTCGAGGAGTTCGTCGTGGCGGTCGAGCGGTCGCGGGCGCGGAACCGGCTCGGCGAGGGCACCGTCAAGGCGCTGTACGAGACGATGGACGCGCTGGAGTTGACCGCCTATCGCGAGAGCCGCCGCCTCACCGCCGAGGAGGAGGCGCTGATCGTCTCGCTGAGCCGGCGCACCCACCCGCTCTTCGAGGCGTACCTGAGCGAACGGGGGCTGACCGGGACGCCCCAGCCGGTCCCGCCGGCGATGGCCATGGCCCGGGTTTTCGACTCCACGGACGCATCGGGGGCTCCGGTCGTCCAGCGCCCGCCCGTCCCGGACGACCAGCGCGACCCCCTGCTGCACTACCTGGAGCGGGCCCCGATCGTCCTGGCGGCACGCGGGTTCGGCGCCGACCCGCTCGATCCGGAACGCCGCGACGAGGTCCCGCTGACCTACCACACCGACGGCGTCTGGATCTGGCCCGGCGCGGTCCACTACCACCTGCGCGTGCACGGCGTCCCGCCAGAGCCCGACCTGGTCGGGTACGCCCGCAGCCGCGGGTTCCGGGTCCCCGAGGTCGACGACGAGGCCCGCGCCAGGGCCATCGAGTCCATCAACCGGCCGGCGGACCGTTCCTGAACGGCGAACCGGGTCCGCCGCCCGGCCCGTGACGCGCTCAGTCGCGCCGCAGCACCCGGGTGGCGCCGGCCGCGACGGTCAGGCCGAGGAGGAAGCCCGCCGCGACGAGCGCGTCGGAGATCCACAGGTAGACGCCGTGCGGTGCGAACTCCCCCTCCTGGCCGAGCGAGCCGACCGGTAGCAGCAGGTCGAGCGTGTAGAGGAACGGGTTGAACTCGGTGTTGTGCCCCGGTTCGGTGATCTTCGGCTGGTGCTGGAAGATCACCGTGCCGAACGCCAGGAGCGCCACGAGCCAGGCGCCGGCCAGGAACGGCCGGTAGCCGTAGCCGACCGTCCAGTCCTGGACGTACCCCCAGACCCGCAGCGGCACGGTCTGGGTGGCGCGGCGGCGGCGCTGCTTGGCGAGCAGCACCACCCGGCGTTCACCGTCGTGGCCGAGCGTGCGGTAGGTCTCGGCGAGCCGCTCGTACGGCTGCGGCACGTAGCCGTCGCCGTCGCGCTCCAGCCACTTGAGGCGTTCCCCCGCGGTCAGCGGCGGGTCGATCGTGTCGTAGGTGAGGCCGTCGAGGGTGTAGCGCGGCGCCCAGGAGAGCGGGTCGTCGCGGAGCAGCTTGATGCGGGCGTACCGCATGTCGACCGTGCCGGCGATGGGCTCGGCCGGGCGCAGCAGCACCTCCTCCGCCTGGAGCCGCTGGAGGCTGAGCGCGACGCCGGCGGGGTTCTTCAACCGGCCGCCGCGCAGGCTGAGCAGCCCGCCGACCCGCGCGCCGGACAGGCTGACCCCGCCGTCGGCGCGGAACCCGTCCGAGCAGTAGATGTCGGTCTCGATGCTCAGGTCGTCGCAGTTCAGCGCCATGCGGCCCGGGTGGCTGATCGACGCGCCGACCAGAGACAGGTAGCCGCCGATCCGCCCGCCCCGCAGCCGGATCTCCCCCTCGGCGGAGAACCCGCCGTCGCAGAAGACGTTCGCCGCGACCGAGAGCCGGCTCGCGTACAGCGCCAGGCCCTTGGGGTTGCGCAGCCGCGCGCCGCGGAAGATCAGCTGGCCGCCGACCTGGGCGCCCGGCAGGCGTACCTCGCCCTCGACGGTGAAGCCCTGGTCGCAGTAGACGTTGTTGTCCACGATCAGCCGGTCGGCGAGCAGCGGCGCGTCGCCGGTCGGGTGGGACAGGTGCGCGGCGGTGAGGTTGAGAATGCCGGTGATGCGGCAGCTGTCCAGCCAGACGCCGCCGTAGATGTGGCTGCCCTCCAGCCACAGGTGGCCGTCGACGCGGGCCCCGGAGGCGACCAGCCCCGGCAGCCGGCAGCGCATGAGGTGGACGCTGCGCAGCTGCGCCCAGTAGAGGTGCGGCGCGTCGGTGAACTGGCAGGCGGTCAGCGCGAGCGGGACGGTCACGTGGGCGTGGCCGAGGTTGAGCGTGCCGGTGATGCGCGCCCCGGTCAGGCGTACCGCCGCGACGTGCCCCGGCTCGTCGTCCTGGGCGCCCAGCAGCAGGGAGGAGATCACCTCGGCGCGGACGGTGCGCTCGGGCCCCCAGGCGTTCGTGCTGTCGAAGTCGTGGTCGCCACCGGACAGGTCGACCGGCTCTCCGCGCGGGAACGCTTCCCAGAGGAGGCGCTCCGGTTCGGTCAGCTCATCGATCTGCATCGGCCGTGACTCCGGGGGCAGGGGAGATTGCGGTGAACGATCCATATATAGCGCCTCACACCGACGTGACGGTGTCCGGGCGCCGTGCCGTACGCTTCGGTGCCGTACGAAATCCGCAGATCAGGGAGGGGCAGTCGTGGCACGCTTCGTCGTCGAGGTGATGCTCAAGCCGGAAATTCTCGATTCCCAGGGTCAGGCGGTGGCGCGCGCGCTGCCCCGGTTGGGATTCGAAGGCGTGACCGGCGTGCGCCAGGGCAAGCGGTTCGAGATCGAGCTGGAGGGGCCGGCGGACGAGGCGGCCATCGAACGTGTTCGCAAGATGGCGGAGACGCTCCTCGCCAACCCCGTCATCGAAACGTTCGAACTCCGCGCGGAATAGTGGCTCAAAGATAGCCGGAGACGCGATTACGGCAGTTTCGCGTGGGGAAGCCTTACCAACGTTCGAAGATTTTCGACGGAGACGGGGCGAGTCCCATGTCACGGGGTAAGGACAGCGACACGAGGTGGCCGGTAGACATGAAGTTCTCACTCGACCTTCCGCGTGAGACCCTCAGCGTGCCGGTCATCAGGCGGATCCTGGGTGACACGCTGCGCGGACTCGGTGTGTCGGAGGCGTGCGTCGCCGACATCCTCGTCGCCATCTCTGAGGCGTGCACCAATGTCGTTCAGCACGCGGACGCGACGTCCCGCTATGAAGTGATCGCCGGCATCGACGGCGGCGAGTGCGTGCTCAAGATCGTCGACCGCGGGCAGGGTTTCACGGGCGAGACCGAGAAAAGCGTCCCCCCGGACTCCGAGTCCGGGCGCGGAATAACGATCATGAAGGCACTCGTCGACGACGTCAGCTTCGACAGCCGCCCCGACACCGGCACGGTCGTCTACCTCCAGAAGCGTCTCAGCTGGCAGGACGAGACCGCCGCCCGGCACCACCACCCCGAACTGCTGAAAACCGCAGGCTAGGGCCCGGATAAACTGATGGGCGTCCCCGTATCACCTTGATCGGAGTGTGCCCATGACAGCCCGCGTGGGCGTCATCACCTTCCCCGGATCACTCGACGACCGCGACGCGGCGCGAGCGGTGCGCCTCGCCGGCGCCGAGCCTGTGCCCCTGTGGCACGCGGCGACGGACCTGGCCGGGGTCGACGCCGTCATCCTGCCGGGCGGCTTCTCCTACGGCGATTACCTCCGTGCCGGCGCGATCGCCCGGTTCGCGCCGCTGATGGAGCGCCTGGTCGACGCCGCCCGGGGCGGCATGCCCGTGCTCGGCATCTGCAACGGCTTCCAGGTCCTGTGCGAGTCCCACCTGCTGCCCGGCGCGCTGACCCGCAACGCGAGCCTGCACTTCGTCTGCCGTGCCCAGCGGCTGCGGGTCGAAAACGCCAAGACCGCCTGGACCCGCGCGTACGACGAAGGTCAGGAGATCGTCATCCCGATCAAGAACATCGACGGCTGCTTCATCGCCGACCCGCAGACGCTGGAGGAGCTGGAGTCGTCCGGGCGCGTCGTGGCGCGCTACGTCGACGTGAACCCCAACGGCTCCCTGGGCGACATCGCGGGCATCTGCAACGAGGCGGGCAACGTCGTCGGCCTGATGCCCCACCCCGAGCACGCCGTGGAGGCCCTCACCGGGCCCTCCAGCGAGGGTCTCGGCTTCTTCACCTCCGTGGTCCAGCGGATGGTCTCGGCATGACCCTTCCGAGCAACGAGCCGGCGCGGCCCGTGTTCGACACGGTCGCGCGCGCCGCCCAGACCCCCGAGGTCGCGCTGCCCTACGCCGAGCTCGGCATGAACGACGAGGAGTTCGCCCGCGTCCAGCGGATCCTGGGCCGCCGGCCGACCTCGGCCGAGCTGGCGATCTACTCGGTGATGTGGAGCGAGCACTGCTCGTACAAGAGCTCGCGGGTGCACCTGCGCAAGTTCGGTGAGAAGGCGCCGCAGAGCGACGCCCTGCTCGTCGGCATGGGGGAGAACGCCGGCGTCGTCGACGTCGGCAACGGCTGGGCCGTCACCTTCAAGATCGAGTCGCACAACCACCCGTCCTACGTCGAGCCGTATCAGGGGGCGGCCACGGGCGTCGGCGGCATCGTCCGCGACATCCTGTCGATGGGCGCCCGGCCGGTCGCGGTCATGGACTCCCTGCGGTTCGGGGCGCCGGACGCGCCCGACACCCGCCGGGTGCTCGACGGGGTCGTGCGCGGCGTCGGCGGGTACGGCAACTGCCTGGGCCTGCCCAACATCGGCGGCGAGGTCGTCTTCGACCCCTGTTACGGCGCGAACCCGCTGGTGAACGCTCTGTGCGTCGGCGTGCTCAAGCCGGAGGGCATCAAGCGGGCGACCGCCCCCGGCCCGGGCAACCAGGTCATCCTGTTCGGCGCGGGCACCGGGCCGGACGGCATCGGCGGCGCGTCCGTGCTGGCGAGCGCCACCTTCGACGAGGCCTCCCACCAGAAGCGCCCGTCGGTGCAGGTCGGCGACCCGTTCATGGAGAAGCTCCTCACCGAGTGCTGCATGGAGATCTTCGCCGAGGACCTCGTCGTCGGCATCCAGGACCTCGGCGCCGCCGGTGTCTCCTGCGCCACCACCGAGCTGGCCGCGGCCGGCACGGGCGGCATGGACGTGAACCTCGACCTCGTCCCGCTGCGCGACCCGACGCTGCGGCCCGAAGAGATCCTGATGAGCGAGTCGCAGGAGCGCATGATGGCCGTGGTCGAGCCGGCCAAGGTCGCGCGCTTCCTCGAGCTCTGCAAACGCTGGGACGTGCCCGCGACGGTGATCGGCGCGGTCACCGACACCGGACGGCTGCGCATGACCTGGCGGGGCGAGACGATCGTCGACATCCCGCCGGGCACCGCCGCCGACGAGGGCCCGGTGTACGAACGCCCGTACGAGCGACCGGCCGACCTCGACGCGCTCCAGGCCGACACCCCGGACAAGCTGCCCCGGCCCTCGACGCCGGAACAGCTGCGCGACACGGTCATGTGGCTCGCCGGCTCGCCCAACCTCGCCGACAAGTCCTTCGTGACCTCCCAGTACGACAAGTACGTCCAGGGCAACACCGTGCTGGCGATGCCGGACGACGCCGGGGTGATCCGCATCGCCGACGGCCCGCAGGGCATCGCGCTCGCCACCGACGGCAACGGCCGCTACGCCCGCCTCGACCCGTACGCCGGGGCCCAGCTCGCGCTGTCCGAGGCGTACCGCAACGTCGCGGCCACCGGCGCCCGCCCGCTCGCGGTCACCAACTGCCTCAACTTCGGTTCGCCGGAGGACCCGGGCGTGATGTGGCAGTTCGCGCAGGCCGTCGAGGGCCTCGCGGACGCCTGCCAGACGCTCGGCGTGCCGGTGACCGGCGGCAACGTGAGTTTCTACAACCAGACCGGCACCACGCCGATCAACCCCACCCCGGTGATCGGCGTGCTCGGCATCCACGACGACGTGACCCGCCGGGTCCAGATGTCGTTCAACGTCGAGGGCATGTCGCTGCTGCTGCTCGGCGAGACCCGGCCGGAGTTCGGCGGCTCCGAGTGGGCGAACGTCGTGTTCCGTCACCTCGGCGGCCTGCCGCCGCGTCCGGACCTGGCGGCCGAGGCCGCGCTGGCGTCGGTGCTGGTGGCGGGGGCGCGCGAAAGCCTGTTCGACGCCGCGCACGACCTGTCCGACGGCGGGCTGTCGCAGGCGCTGCTGGAGTCGTGCCTGCGCGGCGGCCTCGGCTGCACGGTGACCCTGCCGGGCGACCCCTTCGTGGAGCTGTTCAGCGAGTCGGTGGCCCGCGCGGTGGTGGCGGTGCACCCGGATCGCGAGGCACGGGTGGCGCAGCTGTGCGAGGCCGCCCGCGTACCGGTGCGGCGCCTGGGCGTGGTCGGCGGCGACGCGTTCACCGTCGAGGGCCAGTTCTCCATCCCGCTGACCGAACTCCGCGAGGTCTACCAGGGCGCCCTGCCCGCACTGTTCGGCTGAGCCTTCGCGTTCGGCTGGTCTCCGCGCGGACCGCCCCCGGCTTCGGCCGGGGGCGGTTTTTCTTCGGCTCCCGCGGGGCCGTTCCCCCACCATGGGTTAAATGATCTCAGCTAGTAAGTTGAAAGAACTAGTTGCGATCCGAAACTATGGAGGGGCTGTGGCCGACCGCACCGAGCACGTCACGTTCCAGCACGGCCAGGCATTTCTCGCCACGATCTCCGAGCGCTGGAACTACCAGATCCTGCGGGAGGTGTTCTTCGGCGTCCGCCGGTTCGGTGAGCTCAAGCGCGCTCTCGGCATCTCGGCGAACATCCTCACTTCACGCCTGAACGACCTCACCGACCTGGGTCTGCTGTCCAGGCGCGCCTACCGGTCCGACAAGCCGTGGTACGAGTACGAGCTCACCGAGGCCGCCCGCGAACTGGTCGTCCCGGCCATCGTGACGATCACCCGGTGGGCGGAGAGCCATGCCGACGGCGATGACGGGCCGCGCCGTCCGCTGCTGCACACGACCTGCGGCGACGAGACCAATCCCTACCTCGCCTGCAGCGCCTGCCACCAGCCGATCGTCGCATCGGCCCTGATGCCCCTGGAGGCGACGGAGAGCACACCCTCACGCGGCTAGTAGCGTGTTGCTACTAGTCCCAATATGCTACTAGTAGCAATCTGTCTCGCGAGAGGAACCTGGCATGGCGATGAACCAACTCGACGTGGGTCGCTGAGATCGCCACCGTCTGATGGAGCCGGCCATGACACACGACGCGACCCCGGCGGTGACGCCGGACTGGGTTTCCCAGATCATTCGCGAGATCGACACCCTGGAGTTCGGAGCGGGGTTCGCGCACATGGCCGAGGACACCGAAATGTTCTTCGGCACCGAGCGCGTACGCGGCGCCGAGGCCATCAAGGCGTTCTTCGTCAGGATCGACGAGCCGCTGAACATCACCCATGAGGTGCTCGAGTTCTGGACCGCCGGCGACGCCTGCCTCCTGCGCGGAGAGGCGACCATGGCCAAGAAGACCGAGCCGGACCGGGTGGTGCGCGCGCCCTTCATGCACATCTACTACCTCGACGACGGGGAACCGCTCCGGATCCGGACCATTCGCATCACCGCCGGACCGCTGGAGACCGCCGCGGTGATGTAACGCCGCGCAGGAGCCGGGCAGGGCAGGTCGAGATCGCGATCAGGTGCTCGCGGTGCCGCCCTCATGCGCGCCGCCCTCATGCGCGCCGCCGTCTTCGGCCGCGCGGCCGGGCGCACCGCCGCCGCCGAAGTACTCTCGGAGTAGCCGAGCGACTACCGCATCTCCAGGCGCGGGTATTGTGCCTAACCAGGGCTTTTGCGAGCCGTTGGCTCTCTGGGGGAGGCATGAAGCACATCCGCGCCAACCCGGTCGTGGTCCTACGCGGTGTGCCGGTGTTGATGATTCTGGGCGGTGCGGCCGCCGATCTGTTCGGTCCGGAGCCGTACCTCGGCCTGCCGTTCCTGGCGTCGGCGCCACTCGTCGCCAGTGTGCTGTTCCGCTGGCGGACGAGCATCGTCACCGTCGCCGTGGTCGGTGTGATCGTCGTTGGCGTCGACCTTCAACTGCGCCGTCCCGCGGCGCCGCTGTTCGTCGATCTGGCGGTCGTGCTGCTGGTCAGCGTGATCGGGCTGTGGGTCAAGTGGCTGCTGGACCGGCAGAGCCGGCACCTGGCGGTCGCCCAGGACATCGCGGAGGCGGCCCAGCGCGCCGTGCTGCCGGATCCACCGACGCGCCTGGGTTCGCTGCAGATCGCCGCCCGTTACGAAGCGGCCCAGGCGGAGGCCCAGGTCGGTGGGGACCTGTACGCGGTGCGGGCCACGCCGTTCGGCGTCCGTGCGATCATCGGCGACGTCCGCGGCAAGGGACTGCCGGCGGTGTCCACCGTCTGCCAGGTGATCGGCGCGTTCCGTCACGAGGCCGGGAGGGCGGCGACGCTCTCGGAGCTGGCCGATCGCCTGCACAACGCACTCACCGTGGAGAAGGATCCCAGCAAGGTCGATCATTTCGAGAGCTTCGTCACCGCCCTGCTCGTCGAGATCGCGCCGGACGCGACCAAGGTGTCGCTTCTCAGCCGGGGGCACACGGCGCCGTACCTCCTGAGGACCGGCGAGGTGACCATGCTGGAGCCGAGCGCCCCCGGCCTTCCCCTCGGCATGGACCTGCCGGCGGCGGACGACGCGGCCCGGCCGGACACCGTCGACTGGCCTCCGGGCGCCACGCTGCTGCTGGTGACCGACGGGATCACCGAGGCCCGCGGCCGGGACGGAACCTTCTACGACCCCGTCGTCGGGCTGGCCCACATCCGGTCCTCCACCCCGCGCGAGCTGGTGGACTCCCTGGCGCGCAGCGTCACGCGCTGGACCGGCGGACAGCGCCAGGACGACATGGCGGTTCTCGCCCTCAGACCGGCCCCGTGAGGGGCATGCCTAGAACGGGACGTGTTCGAGATCGCCGAGGTCGTCCACGGCCACCCGGTCCTCGCGAGCGAGGACCGTGATCATCCGTTCTGCCTCGTCGAGGGTGACGTGACGGCCACGTGAGCGGCGGTGCTCAAGCTCGGGGGTCTCCAGCCAGAGCCGCGGCTCCTGCGACTCGGACTCCGACTGCCACATCATCTGGACACAACCGCCTGATTTTCCGCAAAAGACCAGGAAGTTGCCGTTGGTGGGGCACAGCGCCCGCAGCCACTCCAGGCACTCCTCCAGTGAGGCGGGGTGGGCCACGCTGTCGTACCGTCGACGCCCTTCGTCGTTCACCCGCATCTCCAGCATGTCCTCCGGCGGCGACGCCGATGCCGCCGCCAGTGCGGCCGCGTCGAAGGCGGCGCCGGCGAACAGCGGGCCGAAGAGGTCCCAGGCCGAAAGGCGGGGGACGTCCACGTCGACGACCTCGGCCTCACCCGGGACGCGGAGTGTGCCGCGCAGCCGGTCCCACTCACGGTGCACCCGCAGGTCGTGGCCGCGCACGTCCATCACGGACAGCCGGACGCCGTCCAGCAGGCCGGGGAGGTCGTGCTTCAGGACGATCTCCGCCTTCACCAGCCCCGGTTTCGGGCTCCTGCGGCTGCCCCGGCGCCGGTACAGACCGCCCTCGCCGTCGTCCAGGCGCCGCACGTCGGCCCGCGGGGACGGCTCGCGGGTCCAGTCGAGGTGCCGGATGGCCAGGTTCTTGCCGATGACGCCCGGCCAGAAGGCGTCGCACTCCTCGCCGTCGACGGCCTCGGAACGGTGCACCGGGATCACCTGCATGCCACGGTCCGCCAGCGGCGTGTTCTTGAAGAAGTCGGTGTGCCCGGGGCCGAGCAGGGCGGCCCGGTCCAGCGCGAACCCCGGCACCTCGATCGGGCGCAGCCGTACGACCGAGCCGAGGTCGTCGGCGTCGGCGAGGTCGTCCACGGCGTCCAGGAGCGCGGCGACGATCTCTTCGCGGTACCCCCGGTTGCCGCGCACCGTGAGCACCCGCTCGCCCCGGATCTGGTAGACGCTCGTCCCGATCGGGCCGGCCTCGACCAGCACGTCGTGGCGGCCGATCTTCGCGGGCACGGACGGCGAGAGCCGGCCTTCCTGGATCAGGTCTTCGAGCGGGGCGGTCTCCGTCATCCCGGCAATCTAGCCCAGGCCCGCGCGATGATCCCAAATCGTAACCATCGGTACCGGTGTGAACTTTTGATCATCGTGGGAATCTTCCGGCAACGCCGGTATTAGTGCAAATGCCTGCCTGGGAGGCTGCGGCATGAAGATCACGCGGGTGGCGGCCCTGATCGCGGCGACCGGTCTCACGGTGTCCGGATGCTCCGGTGGGGCGAGTGGTGGCGGCGGCATCACGATCCGCATCAGCGCCAACGCCGTCAAGGGCGGAAAGAACGCCAACGAGGCCGCATGGATCACCGACTACGTGATCCCCAAGTTCACCGCGATGGAGAAGGCCAAGGGCAAGAAGGTCACGGTGCGCTTCGACGGCACCGGAGTGGACGACGCGCCGTTCAAGCAGAAGACCGCGCTCGACCTGAAGACCGGCGGCGGCGCCGACCTGATCTCCATCGACGGCATCTGGGTCGGGGAGTTCGCGCAGGCGGGGTACATCAAACCGCTCGACCAGGTGGTGGGCCCGCAGGCCGACCGGTGGGAGGGCCTCCAGCAGATCCCCGGCCCGGTGCAGAACATCATGGCCTTCAACGGCAAGAAGTACGGCCTGCCGATCGGCACCGACGGCCGGGTCGTCTTCTACAACAAGCAGTTGTTCGCCAAGGCCGGCCTGCCGGCCGACTGGCAGCCGAAGAGCTGGGACGACATCCTCGCCGCCGGCCGCAAGCTCAAGTCGCTGAGCGGCGTCACCCCGATCCAGCTCAACGCCGGCACCGCGATGACCGAGGCGACGACGATGCAGGGCGTGCTCCCCCTGCTCGTCGGCACCGGCCACGAGATCTACGAGAACGGCCGGTGGCTGGGTGACAGCGCACCGATCAGGAGCGTGCTCGACCTCTACCGGCAGGTGTACACGAGCGGGCTCGGCGACCCGCGGCTCCAGCAGAACCCGCAGGGGCGCGACGAGTCGTTCCAGCGGTTCGCCAAGAACAAGCTCGGCATCCTGCTGGAGGGCGACTACTTCTGGCGCTCGGTGGTCAACCCCAAGGGCGGCATCGACCCCATGCCCGACCGCGACAAGGACGTCGGCTACACGCTGATCCCCGCGCAGTCCCCCGGAAAGGGCATCCGCGCCCAGAACGCGGTCAGCATGTCCGGTGGCTCCGGCTGGGTGATCAACCCGCACACCAAGAACGCCTCGCTGGTCTGGGACCTGCTGAGCTTCATCGGCTCCCACGACGCGGTCAAGGACGAGGTCCAGCGCTCCGCGGTCGGCATCAGCCCACGCCAGGACGTCAACGCCGAGCTGCTCTCCGGCGACCCCCTGCTGAACTTCATCTCCACCAAGGTGCTGCCGATCACCGACGTACGGCCCGGCCTCGCCGCCTACCCGCAGGTGTCCACGGCCCTGCAGAAGGCGACCGGTGACGTCGTCGCGGGCGACAGCGTGGACAAGGCGGCCAAGACCTACCAGCAGAACCTGACCCAGGCCGTCGGCGGCGCCGGGAACGTGACCACCGGCTGATGGCCCAGCGCACGGAACCGCCGTCGGCCCGGCGCTCGCTCGGTGGCGAGGTGCCGGGCGGCGGCGACCGGCGGCAGGGGCTGGCCTTCGTGGTGCCCGCGCTGCTGCTCATCACGGTCTTCCTGATCCTGCCGGCGCTGTGGACGCTGTACCTCGGGCTGACCGACTACCGGCTCACCGGCCTCCAGGCCGCGCACCCGAAGGTCGTCGGCACCGCGAACTACACGCACGCGCTCGGGGACAAGGACTTCCGCGACGCCCTCGGCCGTACGCTGCTGTTCGTCCTCGGCTCGGCGATCATCGGGCAGAACGTCCTCGGCTTCGTCCTCGCCTGGACGCTGCGCTCCGCGCGGCGCTGGGCCCGCGCGCTCGTCGAGACACTCGTGCTGCTCGCCTGGATCCTGCCCGGCGTCGTCGTCGCCTGGCTGTGGATCGCGTTCCTGAAGGACCAGGGCGGCACGCTGAACGCGATCCTGCACACGCCCGGCCGCGACTGGTGGTTCGACCACCCGATGGGCTCGCTGATCGTCTTCAACGTCTGGCGGGGCACGGCGTTCTCGATGATGCTGTTCACCGCGGCGCTGTCGAGCGTGCCGCCGAGCCAGCTGGAGTCCGCGCGGCTGGCCGGTGCGAGCGGCTGGCAGCAGTTGCGCGACGTCGTCCTGCCCGGCATCCGCGGGCACGTCCTGACCAACACGCTGCTGATCAGCCTGTGGACGTTCAACGACTTCACGCCGTACCTGATCACCAAGGGGGAGCCGCACGGCGCCTCGGCGGTACTGCCCGTCTACATCTACCTGACCGCCCTGCCGGGCGAACGCCTCGGCTTCGCCAGCGCGATCTCCCTGATCATGCTGGTGATCAACCTGCTGCTGGCGCTCGCCTACATCCGGATCCTGCGGAGGCGCGCGTGAGTCCCGTCCAGGTGGTGCGGCGCATCGGCTTCTACGTCTTCGTGGCGCTCGTCACGGCGTTCTTCGCCCTGCCGATGCTGTGGCTCGTGACCGCGCCGTTCACGCGGAACCCGACGTTGTCCGTCTCATGGCCGGACTTCACGCTGGGCAACTTCAAGCACCTCACCGACGACCCGAACGCGCTGCCGTCGCTGTACAACTCGGCCGTGCTGTCGCTGTGGACGATGCTGGTCACGGTCGGCGCCGCGGCGCTCGCGGCGTACGCGCTGAGCCGGGTGCGCGTCCCGGGCCGCGACGGGATCCTCTACCTCCTCCTGCTGCTGTCCTCGGTGATCACGGGGACGTCCGCGATGGTGCCGATCTTCCAGCTGATGTTCACGCTGCACCTGCTGGACAAGGACCTCGGCGTCATCCTCGTCATGACCGGCGGCCTGCTGCCCGCGGCGATCTTCATCCTCAAGGACTTCATGGACACGATGCCCAAGTCCTACGAGGAGTCGGCGCGGGTGTTCGGGGCGAACTCCTTCCAGGTGCTGGGCCACGTGGTGCTGCCGAACGTCCGGCCGGGCCTCGCGACGATCGCCGTCTGGGCGGTGGTCAACGTGTGGGGCAACTTCCTCATGCCGTTCCTGCTGTACCGGACGCCGGAGAAGCAGCCGGCGGCGGTCACGCTCAACAACTTCTACACCGAGGGCGGTCAGCCGAACCTCGCGCTGATCTCGACGTTCTCTCTCCTCTACTCGATCCCGGTGGTGATCATGTTCCTGTTCGTCAGCCGCCGGTACGGCTTCCGCTTCCACGGAGGGATCAAGGCGTGAAGGTCTCGCTGGAAGAGGTGACCAAGGTCTTCGACGGCGGCGTGACGGCGCTCGACGCGCTGTCGCTCCAGATCGAGGACGGGGAGTTCTTCGCCCTGCTCGGGCCGTCCGGGTGCGGGAAGACGACGCTGCTGCGCACGATCGCGGGTCTGGAGACGGCGTCGTCCGGCACGCTGCGCATCGGTGACCGCGACGTCACCCGGGTGCCGCCGGGCGCGCGGGACGTGGCGATGGTGTTCCAGGACTACGCGCTGTTCCCGCACATGACGGTGGCCGACAACATCGCCTACCCACTGCGGATCAAGAAGGTGGGCCGGGCGGAGCGCCGGGCCAAGGCGGCCTCCACGGGCGAGGGACTCTCGCTCGGCGGGTTGATGGAGCGGCGGCCGGCGCAGCTGTCCGGCGGTCAGCAGCAGCGCGTCGCGCTGGCCCGTGCCATGGCGGCGCAGCCGACGGTGTTCCTGCTGGACGAGCCGCTGTCGAACCTCGACGCGCGGCTCCGGCTGGAGGCCCGAACGTTCCTCAAGAAGCTCCAGCACGACCTGGGCGTCACCACGGTGTTCGTGACCCACGACCAGGCGGAGGCCCTGGCCCTGGCCGACCGGATCGCGGTCATGGAGTCGGGCCGCATCCGGCAGCTCGGCACGCCGCGCGAGGTGTTCCAGCGACCGGCGAACGTCTTCGTCGCGGGCTTCATCGGCTCGACGCCGATGAACCTGCTGGAGGGTGAGTGCGTGCCCGGCGACGGCGAGACCGCCACGTCGTGGGGCCACCGGATCGAGGTCGCGGGCGTACGGCTGCCGGTGCCGGAGGACATCGTCACCGAGCTGGCCCCGGGCGACAAGGTGATCGTGGGCATCCGGCCGGAGTACCTGACCGAGTCGGAGGAGGGCATCAAGGGCACCGTCGAAATCGTGGAGAACCTGGGCACGACCTCGCTGGTGACCCTCGCGACCACCGGCCCGAACGTCCAGCTGACCGTCCCCGAAGGCCGCGAACCGGAGCCGGGGGCCACGCTGCACGTGACGCCCCGGCCGGGCCGGATGCTCGTCTACCGCGCCGACGACGGCGAACTCATCGACGCCCCCTGAATCAGCGGACCTGTCACCGGTGCACCTCGTCGAGGAAGGCGCGGATGAGGCCCAGCCATTCCTGCGGGCGTTCGGCGAACGGCAGATGGCCGGTGGCGATCTCGGCGAACTTCGCGCCCGGGATGCCGTCGGCCAGCTGACGGTGGTGGTAGGGCGTCGCCAGCTGGTCCTCGGTCGTCGATATCACCAGCGTGGGGATGTCCAGCCGGGTCAGGTCGGCGCGGACGTCTACGGCCTCGACGAGATCGACGTGGTCCGGGGTGCCCGGGGGTACCGTCGCGGCGGCCCCGGCCAGCATCGCCTCCAGTTCCTCCGCGGAGAGCCGGTCCAGGAAGGACGCTCCCGCACCGATCAGGGCGAGGAAGGCGGCGAGCCTGGGCGGATCTCCCTCGTCGAGCAGTTTCCGCCAGGTCCGGGTGGCGAGTCGCATCCGGGCGCTCGGGTGGGCGAAGCTCGCGGTCAGGACCAGGGCCGTCACCCGGTCGGGGTGGCGGACGGCCGCGCGGATCGCCACCGGGCCGCCCAGTGAATAGCCGGCGATGGCGAACGTCTCGACGCCCTCCTCGCCGGCGGCTTCGACCAGCGCGTCGGCGAGGCCGTCCAGGGTGAGCGGCTCCGTGGCACGGGGCGTACCGCCCGTACCGGGGTAGTCGGGGCCGATCACTTGGTAACGCTCGGCCAGTCCGTCCAGGATCGGCCCGTAGTTGGCCTGGATGCCGCCGCCGCCCCCGTGGGCGAGCAGGAGACCGGGGCCGCTTCCGCGGACGATGCAGGCGAGTTCGGACATTGATGAATCTCCCTGATGTGGTGTCACTTCACTCGGACAAGGTGGTCGGCGAGGCGTGGATCGCTCCGGTGGGCGCGGGCCGCGTAGACGGTGAGCGGGAGCGCGGCGAGGACGGCCGGGACCCCCGCCCAGGGCAGGTGCGCCAGGCCGAGGCCCGCGTCGAGGGCTCGGCCGCCGAGCCACGATCCGCCGGCGATACCGAGGTTGAACGCCGAGGCGCTGGTCGCCGTGATGAGGGTCGGGGCCGAGGGCGCGGCGGCGAGGGCCCGTTCCTGCAGCAGCGGGATGAGCACGCCCATCACCACGCCGAGCACGAGGACGGTCGCGACCGTTGTCGCGTGGAGCCGTCCGGCGAGTGTGAGAGCGGCGAGGGTCCCGGCCAGGGCGAGGAGGGTCGTGAACAGCGAGCCCCACGGCGCGCGGTCGGCCAGCCGCCCGCCGGCGAAGTTGCCGACGAGCCCCCCGGCGCCCAGCACGGCGAGCAGGAGGGCGACGGCCCGGGGTGAGAAGCCGCGCAGGCCCAGGAACGGAGACATGTAGGTGTAGAAGACGAACAGGCCGGCCTGGGACACGACGATGATTCCGAGGAGCGTCACGACCCGCCGTTCACGCAGCGTCGAGAGTTCGGCGCGCGACGGACGGGAGGCTTCCTCGGCGGGCCCGGCCGTCAGCGCCGCGACGGCGGCGAACATCAGCGCGCTCAGGGCGACGATGGCCCAGAACGTCGTCCGCCAGCCGTACGTCTGCCCGAGCCAGGTGCCCAACGGCGCGCCGAGCACGGTGGCGAGGTTCCAGCCCGCCGAGACCACCGCGATCGCCTGACCTCGGCGCGCCGGCGGGGCCATTCCGACGGCGAGCACGACGGCGACCGCGAACGACGTGCTGTGCGTCAGAGCCGTGACCATCCGGGCCGCCACCAGCATGCCGAAGCCGGCGGCCGTCGCCGCGACCGCGTTGGCGCCCGCGAACACCACCAGCAGGGCCAGGAGCAGCGCCTTGCGCGGCAGCCGGAGGGTCAGCGCGGTCACGAGCGGCCCGCCGACGGCCACCGTCAGGGCGTACCAGGACACGAGCAGTCCGGCGGACGGCACGGGCACCCGCAGGCCGGCCGAGAGCGTCGGCAGCAGGCCCACCATCACGTACTCCGCCGTGCCCACCGTGAAGACGCATCCGGTCAGCGCGGTCAGGGCCGACCATCGCGTCCTGGCGGACGTCTTCTTCGACATGCCTGGACGCTAAACTCTCACATAGATGTGAGAGTCAAGTCTTCACCGGAGGACCGGGTGCGGATCGGCGAACTGTCCAGGCGGACCGGCGTGCACGAGCGGCTGCTGCGTTACTACGAGGAGCAGGACCTCCTCCGGCCCCGGCGCCGCTCCAGCGGTTACCGGGAGTACGACGAAGCGGATGTTGTCACGGTCCGCCGCATCCGCGGCCTGCTGGCCGCCGGGCTGAACACCACCGCCATCGCCACGGTCCTGCCGTGCCTGCGCGACGAGGAGGAGCACCTCGTGCCCACCTGCCCGGACCTGCTCGCCGACCTGGCCCGGGAGCGTGACCGGATCACCCGGGCCATCACCGATCTGCAGACCTCACGTGCCGCCCTCGACCGCGTCATCGCCGCCGCTCCCTCCGACGTCACCGCCAGGGCCCTCGACGCTCACCCGGAGCTCTCAGCCGTCCTCGCGTAGAGGGCCGGCCCAGAGGGGGCCGCTGATGGCGGCACTGGCCGATATCTCCGACAAGAACGGGGACGTCGTCATCCCGGGGCGAGGACGTGCTATCGACGCTCCCTGACGTACCGGGTGAAAACGGCGGCGCCGTTCATCTCGGCCGAACGGCACTCCAGGTGGGCGGGCGGGCCGCCGGCGGGGAACAGCCGCTCCCCGCTGCCGAGGATCGTCGGGAAGGTCAGCAGCCGGTACTCATCGATCAGGTCCTCGCCCATCAGCGCGCGCACGACGCTGAGGCTGCCGGTGACGACCACATCGCGCCGTTCACGCTTGACGACCTCGACGAGGTCACCCTCGATGACCCGGGAGTTCACCCACGCCGACGGGTCGGTCAGCGTACGGGAGGCGACCAGCTTCGAGGCGGCGTTCATCCGCGTGGAGAACGGGTCGTCGCGGCCCGGCCACAGCCGGGAGAACAGCTCCCACGTGCTGCGCCCCAGCAGCATCACACCCTCGTCCAGCGTGGCGCCGAGCTGGAACTTGTCCCCGGCGACGGTCTCGGGCCCGTGCCGGAACGCCCAGCCGCCGGACGGCGTGCCCGCGGATCCGTCCGGGTCGGAGACGATCCCGTCCAGAGTGACGAACTGAATGACGATGACGCTCACGATGAGGTCCTTTCGGTCGATGCTCGCCGTACATACCGGCGGGCCCGGCCGGACTCATCGCTGCCGAGGAGAAAATCCTTCGGGCAGGTCGAAGGCCGGGAACACGGACGGGTCGGCGAACACCACGTTGTGCGCCACCCGGCCGCCGGTGACCGTGAGGACCTGGAGCGTGTGCAGCCGGTGTCCGCCGCCGGGCTCCGGGGCGTACGCGGCGAGCGCGGGCTGGCCGTTCGCGGTCAGATGCCGCAGGCACCAGCCCGGACCGCGCATCGCGAACACACGGTGCATGAACCGGCCGTAGTCGGCGCTGCCCCGGTACCACAGCGGCACCGGCGGCATCTCCAGGACCGCCTCGTCGGTGAGCAGCCGGACGAGCGCGGGGACGTCGGCCGCCTCGAACGCCTCGGCATACCGCCGGACGACCGCGCGCACCTCCGGGTCGTCCGGCTCGGGGACCTCGCCGATGTCCCCTACTCCGGCGAGGGCGGCGCGGGCCCGCTGCAGGGCGCTGTTGACCGCCGGGACCGTGGTGCCGAGCTGCGCGGCGACCTCGGCGGCGCTGAACTCCAGCACCTCGCGGAGCACGAGGACGGCGCGCTGTCGTGGCGGCAGGACCTGCGTCGCCGCCACCAGCGCGAGCCGCAGGCCGGCGCGTGCGCCCGGGTCGAATCGCGCGTCGGGGAACGGCTGGAGCCAGGGGATGTCGAGCGCCGGCGTGAGCGGCGCTCCGGGGTCGTCGCTCGGCGCGCCCAGCCCGGACGGCAGGGGCCGCCGCGCCCGGCCGTCGAGCGCGGTCAGGCAGGCGTTGGTCGCGATGCGGTAGAGCCAGGTCCGTACGGACGCGCGGGCGGGGTCGTACCGGTCGCGGGCCTTCCACGCGCGCAGCATGGTCTCCTGCACCAGGTCCTCGGCCTCGTGGAACGAGCCGAGCATCCGGTAGCAGTAGGCGACCAGCTCACCGCGGTGGGACTCGAGGTCCAAGCGTTCAGGCCGGCGGCTGGTTGCGGTCGTCGCCCGTGACCTGGGCGTTGTTGCGCGGGGCGCGGGTGCGGCTCATCATGACGATCTGTAGCAGGAACGAGGCGGCGCCGACGACCATCAGGATCACGCCGAGGGCGGGCAGGTCGATGCCGCTGAGGTGCGCCTTGATGGCCCACTTGAAGATGGCCCCAAGTGTGATCAGGAAGATGCTGACGCCAAAGCCCACCATGCCTCCGACCTCCGGAACCCACACCGGGCCCGAAATTCACTTCGAGTAAACACCCGACTGCTGCGGCACACCACCCTATCGACACCGATGATGACGTATGCCCCGCCGCTCGAACCAGAGCGGCGGGACATACGAGATGGTGCCGTTGACGGCGTATTAGGCCATCGGCTCAGAAAGCGTCTTCGGGGAGTTCCATCAGATCGGTGGTGGTCGCCTCTACGATGGCCCGCTCGGCGGCGACCTTGGGCAGCTGGGTCGCGCAGAAGAACTGCACGGCGGCCACCTTTCCGGTGTAGAACGCCTGGTCGGCGGGTGACAGTTCCTCGCCGAGCCGGTTAAGCGCGACCTCGGCCTGCCGGCAGAGCAGCCAGGCGATGACCACGTCGCCGAGCACCATGAGCAGGCGGGTGGTGTTGAGGCCGACCTTGTAGATCTCCTCCGGCTTCTCCATGGACTCGATCGCCCAGCCGACCATCGGCGTCACGATGCCCTGCGCGTCGTCCAGGGCCTTGGCGAGCAGGGCGCGCTCCTGCTTGAGGCGGCCGTTGCCCGCCTCGCTCTCGGCGAACTCCTTGATCTGCGCGGCGAGGTGCTGAAGCGCCTCGCCGTTGTTGCGCAGGATCTTGCGGAAGAAGAAGTCCATGCCCTGGATCGCCGTCGTGCCCTCGTACAGGGAGTCGATCTTGGCGTCCCGGATGTACTGCTCGATCGGGTAGTCCTGGAGGAAGCCCGAGCCGCCCAGCGTCTGGAGCGACTGCGTCAGCACCTCGTACGCCCGCTCGGAGCCGACGCCCTTGACGATCGGCAGCAGCAGGTCGTTGACCTTCTCGGCCAGTTCGTCGCGCTTGCCCTCGGCGCGGGCGATCTGGATCTTGTCCTGGTACGTCGCGGTGTACAGGACCAGTGCCCGCATGCCTTCCGCGTAGGCCTTCTGCAGCATGAGCAGGCGGCGTACGTCGGGGTGGTGGGTGATGGTGACGCGCGGCGCGGTCTTGTCGGCCATCTTGGTCAGGTCGGAGCCCTGCACGCGCTCCTTGGCGTACGCCAGCGCGTTGAGGTAGCCGGTGGACAGCGTGGAGATCGCCTTGGTGCCGACCATCATGCGGGCCTGCTCGATGATCATGAACATCTGCTTGATGCCCTCGTGCACGCCGCCCACGAGGTAGCCGACCGCCGGCTGCTTCTCGCCGAACGTGAGCTCGCAGGTCGTGGAGACCTTCAGGCCCATCTTCTTCTCGACATTGGTGACGTACGCGCCGTTGCGCTCGCCGAGCTCACCGGTCTCGAGGTCGACGAGGTACTTGGGCACGATGAACATCGACAGGCCCTTGGTGCCCGGCCCGGCGCCCTCGGGACGGGCCAGCACGTAGTGCAGGATGTTGTCGGCCATGTCGTGCTCGGCGCTGGTGATGAAGCGCTTGACGCCCTCGATGTGCCAGGTGCCGTCGGGCTGTTCGATCGCCTTCGTACGGCCGGCGCCGACGTCGGAGCCCGCGTCGGGCTCGGTGAGCACCATGGTCGAACCCCAGTGCTTCTCGATCGCGAGCTCGGCGAGCTTCTTCTGCTCGGGGGTGCCGATCTCCCACAGGAGCTGGGCGAAGCTGGGGCCGCTGGAGTACATCCAGACGGCCGGGTTGGCGCCGAGGACGAGCTCGGCGACGGACCAGTGCAGGCTACGGGGCGCGTGCATGCCGCCGAGCTCGGTGGGCAGCTCGAGCCGCCACCACTCGGCGTCGTTGAAGTAGGCCTTGAAGGACTTCTTGAAGCCCTCCGGCATGGTGACCGCGTTGGTGGCCGGGTCGAAGACCGGGGGGTGCCGGTCCGCGTCCTCGTACGAGTCGGCGAGCACGCCGGTCGCGAGGCGGTTCACCTCTTCCAGAGCGCTGCGCGCGGTCGCCTCGTCGACCTCACCGAAGGGTCCGGTGCCCAGGATGTCCTGACGACCGAGCACCTCGAAGAGGTTGAACTCGATGTCACGCAGGTTGCTCTTGTAATGGCCCATGAAGCACCCCGTAGCTCTCGGGCGGGCGGGTGATGCCCTTACGTACCGGCTAGTAACACGTCTGATGCTACCCGCGGGTAACCGGACATACAAACATCAGACGCCAATTTTCCGTTGCTTTGGGCAACCAGCCCGGCGGTGCCGGGGTGGCCCGGCCGAGGCGGCCATGCGAGACGGGGCGGGATCCGGCCCGTGGCCCGTGAATCCGGTCGGTGTCGTGGGCGGCGGCCATCACGGGTAGGGAGCACAACATGTGCCGATGGCTCGCCTACACCGGCTCTCCGATCCTTCTCGACGAACTCCTCTACGAGCCGGAGCACTCGCTGATCGAGCAGAGCCGCTTCGCCCGGCTGGGAGCGGAGACCACCAACGGCGACGGATACGGCCTGGGCCTGTACGAGGGTGACGGTGACGACCCGCCCACGGTGGTCCGCAGCACGATCCCGGCGTGGAGCGACCTGAACCTGCGTGAGCTCGCCGGCCACTTCCGATCGCGCCTGTTCTTCGCGCACATCCGCGCCTCCACCGGATCGGCGGTACAGCAGACCAACTGCCACCCGTTCCGGTACGGCCGGTGGCTGTGGATGCACAACGGAGCGATCACCGACTTCGCCCGGCTGAAGCGCGATCTCGTGTTCGCGGTCGATCCGGAGCTCTACCCGGCGATCGAGGGCTCGACGGACTCGGAGGTGATGTTCTTCCTCGCGCTGACCTTCGGACTGCGCCAGGACCCGCCCGCGGCGGTCGAGCGGATGGTGGGCTTCGTCGAGTGGACCGGGCGGCGGTACGGCGTCGAACACGCGGTCCAGATGACCGTCGCGACCTCCGACGGTGAGCGGGTGTGGTCGTTCCGGTACTCCAGCCAGAACCGCTCGCGGTCCCTGTTCTACAGCACCGAGGTGCGCACCCTGCGGCAACTGCACCCGGAGGTCTTCGCCCTGGAGCGGCTGTCCGACGACGCGCGGATCGTCGTCTCCGAACCGCTGCGAAACCTGCCCGGCGCGTGGAACGAGGTACCCGAGTCGACGTACATCGTGACCGAGCACGGGATGCACGAGGTATGCCCGTTCCGCCCCACCTCGCCCCCGTGACGCAGGGCTGATTTCGCGAGTCGTTCATATCGCCTGTTGCCATGACACGTACGGCGCCGGAACCCCTACGATGACGGGCTGTGGCCGATGCTTGGGATTCCGTCGTGGCCTGGCTCAGGCGTGACCGGCCCGACTTGACCCCGGTCGAACGGCGGCTCTGGGACGCCTACCCCACCGGTGCGCCCGTCGTCCTCGGCGACGACCGGCCCGACGGCACGAATGATCCGGCGCGGGTCGTACGGGCCGAGGTGATCGCGGCCCTGCTGCTCGGCGCCCACGACCGCGCACCCGGGCGGGTGCCGGCCGTACGGCTCAGCGGGGCCCGGATCACCGGGGCGCTCAACGTGTCCGGCGGCGAAGTCGGGTGCGAGCTCCGCCTGCGGAACTGCGTCCTCGAACAGGCGCCCGACTTCTCCAACGCCCAGGCCCGGCAGATGCGGTTCGGTGACTGCTCGATGCCCGGCTTCGACGGCGGCGGGCTGCGCGTCGACGGGTTCTTCAGCCTGTCCGGATCGGAGATCGACGGCGAGGTACGGCTGATCCGCGGCTACATCTCCGGCGGCTTCCGGCTCAACGGGGCGACGATCCGCAACCCGGGCGGGTACGCGCTGTTCGGGGGCGGGCTCACGGTCGACGCCGGCGCGTTCATGCGCGACTCCGACATCACCGGCGGCGTACGGCTGACCGGCGCGCGGATGACCGGCGGGCTCTTCCTCGAACGCACGACGCTGCGTGACCCCGACGGCTTCGCCCTCGACGGTGAGAACATCGTCGTCGAGGACCGGCTGGAGTGCAGCGGCTTCACCGCCGAGGGAACGGTACGGCTGCGCGGCGCCCGGATCAACGGCACGCTGTCCTTCCACGAGGCCATGATGGGCGCCCGTGAGCGCCGGGCGCTCCACCTGTCCCACGCGCAGATCAAGGAGTTGATCCTCACCCCACGCGCCGCGATCGAGGGTGAGGTGTCGCTCGGGTACTCCACGATCGACGTCATCCTCGACCGCGAGGACGTCTGGCCGGAGACGCTGAGCCTCAACGGCCTCGTCTACCAGACGCTGCGCGGCGAGCCGGAGGCCAAGCGGCTGGGCTGGGTGGGCCGCGACCCGGCCGGCTTCCGCCCGCAGCCGTACGAGCAGCTCGCCACCTGGCTGCGCCAGATCGGCCGCGAGGACCTCGCACGCCGCTGCCAGCTGGTCAAGCAGCGGGCGCGCCGGCGGCACCTGAACCCGGTCAGCCGTACGTGGGGCGTGCTGCTCGACTGGACGGTCGGGTACGGCTACCGGCCGTGGATCTCCGGGCTGTGGCTCGTGCTGCTCGTCGCCGTGGGCACGATCGTCTTCAGCGTCTACCACCCGCACACGATCCGGCAGGCGGGCGAACGCCCGCACTTCCACGCGTTCGTCTACACGCTCGATCTGATGCTGCCGCTGGAGACGTTCGGGCAGCGCAGCGCGTGGGACCCGGCCGGGTGGACGGACTGGCTGGCGTGGGGCCTCACCGGCACGGGCTGGATCCTGGCGACCGCGCTCATCGCCGGTGTCGCCCGCGTACTCCGCCGTACGTAAGGATGGTGACGTGGGCACCTACCTGATCACCGGGGCCACCGGCGCCATCGGTGCGGCCGTGGCCGAGATCCTGCACGAGGCCGGAGACCACGTCATCCTCAGCGGGCGTTCGGCCGAACACCTCCACGCCACCGCCCGCCGGATCGCCGGTGAGACGGGCGACGAACGGGTGCGCACCCTCGTCCTGGACCTCGCCGACCCCCGGCGGATCGAACCGTCGCTCGGCGAAGCGGAGCTCCCGCCGCTGGACGGCCTCGTGCACAGCGCCGGCGGCATCCGGCTGGGCACCGTCGAGAAGCTGCGGCCGGACGACTGGCTCGACCAGCTCCTGGTGAACACCGCCGCGCCCGCCGAGCTGACCCGCCTGCTGCTGCCGTCGCTGCGCGCGGCACGCGGACACGTGGTGTTCGTCAACTCCGGCTCGGGGCTGCGGTCCAAACCGGCCTGGGCCGCGTACGCGGCGAGCAAGCACGCGCTGCGCGCGCTGGCCGACTCGCTGCGCGCGGAGGAGCCGGAGCTGCGGGTCACGTCGGTGTTCCCGGGCCGTACGGCGAGTGAGATGCAGCGTCAGGTGCGCGCTCTGGAGGGCGGGGAGTACGACCCGGACGAGTTCATGTCCCCGCGGACGGTCGCCACGGTGATCGTGAACGCCCTGCGGACCCCGCGCGACGCGACCGTCACCGACATCAGCGTACGAGGTTAGGCGTGGCTCCGCTGCCGGGTCATCCAGGCGGCGAGGATGCCGCCGATCAGGCCGAACATGTGCGCCTGCCAGGAGATCCCGGGCTGTCCCGGCAGCGCACCGAAGATCATCGTGCCGTAGAACACGGCGATGATGACGGCCACCACGATGTCGGACGCCCGGTGCTCGACGAAGCCGCGGGCGAGCAGGTAGCCGAAGTACCCGAAGATCAGGCCGCTGGCGCCGACGGTCACACTGTCGGGCGCGGAGAGGAAGAAGACGCCGAGACCGCTCGCCACGATGATGATCAGGCTGACCGAGATGAAGCGGGACACCCCGCGCAGTGCGGCCAGGAAGCCGAAGATGGCGAGCGGCACGGAGTTGGCCATGATGTGGTCGAGGCCGGCGTGCAGGAAGGGCGCGGTGAAGATGTGCCAGATCTGGCCCGTGTCGTGCGGCCGGATGCCGTACCGGGCGCTGAGCGCGCCGTCGTCGGCGTAGTTCATCACTTCCACCGCCCAGCACGCGCCGAGCAGCAGGAACGTCATGAAGAGAGCACCGACCACACGCGAGGCATGCCCGGGGAGCCCGTCACCCGGTGAGCGTGTGGGGAGGGAGCCGTCGTTCATGCGGCAACGGTACGTCGCCTGGGGTGTCCGCGAAATAAGTTCTGTCCGGTCCCCGAGGCTCAGTACCAGGCCGGCGCGGTCGGCAGGGGCTTGAGGCGCAGGTAGCGGCGCTCCTCCGGCGTCGTGCCACCCCAGATTCCGGCGGGCTCGCCGGCGCGGAGGGCCCACTTCAGGCAGTCTTCGGTGACCGGGCATCGTGCGCACACGCGCTTGGCCTCTTCGACCTGCGTCACGGCCGGGCCGGCCGCGCTGACCGGGTAGAAGAGTTCGGGGTCCTCGCCGCGGCAGGCCGCGAGATCGGTCCAGTGCTCGATGTTCACACCCACTCCAGGTTGAACAGGGCGGCCACGGCCTCGGGTGAGGCGCTGGCGCGTCCCCGGGCCGGCAGCAGCCGGTTGATGATCTGTTGCAGCGACGCCTCGACGAGACCTAGGTGGTCGTCGGCCAGTGCGGGCGCCCGGCGCGCCAGCCGGGCCAGTTCCGTGGCGATGAGTTCCTCGAGACGGTGGTCCAGCAGGCGAGTCGGAGACACCAGCACGGGCGGTGCGGTCACTGCCGCCTCCATCGACGTATTGACATATTGTAGTACTACCAACTGTAGTACTACGGGAGGTCGTGTCAATCCGCACTAAGGTGATTCACGTGCCGACCGAAGTGATCTTCCGCACCGCCACCGAGAAGGACGTGCCCGCCATCGTCGCCCTCCTCGCCGACGACGTGATCGGCGCCGGCCGCGAGGGCGCGTCCGACCGCTATCTGGACGCGTTCCGCGAGATCGACGCGGACCCCCGCAACCACCTGGTGGTCGCCGACATCGGCGGCGAGGTCGCCGGCACACTGCAACTCACCTACATCCCCGGGCTCAGCCGGATGGGCACCGAACGCGCCCAGATCGAGGCGGTACGCGTCGCCTCCGCCCACCGGAGCCGCGGCCTCGGCCGCGAGATGATCGCCTGGGCGATCGACCAGGCGAAGCAGCGGGGATGCGGCCTGGTCCAGCTGACCTCCGACAAGCGCCGCTCCGACGCGATCCGCTTCTATGAGTCGCTCGGCTTCGAGCCCACCCACGAGGGACTGAAGCTCCAGCTCTAGCCCCAAGGCCGTGTGGTCGAGGGTGGGGTGCGGCATCGAGGCGGGTGACGGGCTCCCTGCCGAACCATGACGGCAGGCCGGGCAGGCCCCGCGCTGCCCCGTTCCGCCCGTACGGCACAGAGCGTCGGTCAGGCTTCCCCGGCGAGCCAATACATCGGTCAAGGGCATTCCCGGTTTCCGTTGTCGCGGCCACGGACGGCCGGCGACCGCTGGATCATCTGGCTCATCGTCGGCGAGGTGATCGGAGAAGCCCCATGGCCGAAAAGGAGCTGTTCGGCGGGATCGAGCCCACGTGGCGCGTCGCGGTCGCGGCCGAGTTCTGCCGGATCGAGGAGGTCTGCGCGCGGGCCGCGCGGGCGCAGTGGGAGACCGTCCGGATCTGGCGGTTCATCAACCTCGGGCTCGGCGCGTCCGCCGTCGTGTCGGCCGGAGTGGCCGGCAGCGTGGTGCTCGCCGGGGACCGGTTCCCCGTGATCGCCGGTGGGCTCGCCCTGGTGGCCGCGATGCTGACCACGGTGATCAGCATGGTCGGGCCGGCGCGCAAGGAGAGCCAGGCCGTGGAGGCCGCGAAGGCCTACCAGTCGGCGGAGACGGCCGCCCGCCAGTCGCGGCAGGTGGACCTGCCCGGCCTGACGTTCGCGCAGGCGCGGCAGAGCCTGGGCGAGCTGACCGACCGCTGGCACGCGGCCAACCGTACGGCCACGCCGGTGCCCCGCTGGGCGCAGCGCCGCGCCGGCCGCGGGACGTACGACGACCGGACCGAGGAGATCCTGACCGACCGGGTCAGCGAGGTCGTCCGCGTCTTCCGCGCGCCGCGCCGCGCCGTCGACCAGGTCTCCTGAGCGCCCCGGTCTCCCGAGCGAACAGGCCCCAAGCGACCGGCTCGCCACCGCCCGGCGGCCGGTTTCGGTCGAGCACCGACCGAAATGAACTTTTTGTCGCGCTCTGCGTATGAGGAGATGTGGCGGTCCCCGGATCGCCGCACCTCCGGCGACCAGAGAGGGGCGAGGCGGTGCGACACGCGATTCGTCACGAGGAAGAGCTGCGGCTCCTGGGTGAGCTGTACGGCGAGCTGACCGGCCTCGGGCTGAACATCGGCTTTCGCGACGCGCTGCCCGGCCTTACCGTCACGACCGACGTCCCCGGTGTCCCGCTCTACGTCTTCGTCAGCGAGTCCGGCACCCACTTCGACTGGCACAACGCCGCGATGCGCCATCCGGTCGGCGACCCCGCGGGGGCCGCGCGGCGCATCGCGGCGTTCCTGCGCGAGCACCGTACGGGCGGTCGTTGAGCGCACTTCCCCCGGCGCCGGCCGGTTCTGCTGAGCCCGGCCGGGCACAGGCGAGAGGGCCCTCCCAGATCGTCAACGCGTACTGCGGCTGAGACCCGGTATCCACCGGGCCGGCCTCCTCGTTCCCGGATGGCCGGCCCGGTGATCCGCGACCGAACGGCGCCTGAGCTCACTTCCCGCCGACGCCGGCCATGCCGGCGACCAGCCAGCGCCGGGCGAACAGGTAGACCACGAAGATCGGGAGCGCGGACAGCAGCACCGCCGCCATCAGGCCGGGGATGTTCGAGCTGAACTGGCCCTGGAAGTTGTACAGGCCGAGCGTCTGCACCCGCTGCTCGTCGGACTGGGTGAGGATCAGCGGGAACAGGAAGCCGTTCCAGGCGTTCAGCGCGCAGTAGACCGACACGGTCGTCAGCGACGCGCGGCTGAGCGGCAGCGCGAGACTCCACATCAGCCGCACCGACCCGCCGCCCTCGAGCGTCATCGCCTCGTACAGCTCCCGTGGCACGTCGCGCAGCGCGGAGGCCAGCACGAGGATGCTGAGCGGCAGCCCGAACGCGACAGTCGGCAGCACGATCGCGGTCAGTGAGTCGTACAGGTGCATCCGCGTGATCAGCAGGTACACCGGGATGATCGTGGCCTGGGCCGGGATGGCCAGGCCGGCGAGGAAGAGCCGGAAGATCCCCGAGACCGCCCGGCTGCGGGACCGCACGATCGCGTACGCGGCCGGGAACGCGAGCAGCACGGTCAGCACGGCGCTCGCGACCGTGACGACGGCCGTGTTGATCAGGTAGCGCGTGAAGCCGCGGTCGAAGACGTCGGCGAAATTGTGCCCGGTGACGTGCCGCGGCAGCGACAGCGGACCGCCGTCGAGGTAGGAGTCGGTGGTCTGCAGGGCGTCCTTGACCATGAGGTAGATCGGGATGATCACGAACGCCAGCCAGACGACGGCCGCGACGCCCGCCGCCCAGTTCGGCCGCTCCGTCGGACGGCGGCCGCCCCGCCGGACACCCGGCGCACCGCCCGGCCGCGCTCCCCGCTGGGCGCGGTGCGCGCCCCCCAGCCTGAGCTCGGCCATCCTCAGATCCCCTCCAGCGTGCTGCGCATCTTGGCGAACCCGGAGAAACGGACGATGAGCAGCGACAGGGCGGTGCCGAGCGCGACCAGGGCGAGCGCGATCACGCTGGCGTACCCCATCTGGTAGTCGCGGAAGGCGGTCACGTACATGTGCTGCGGCAGGATGTTCGTCGCGCTCCCCGGCCCGCCTCCGGTGAGGATCAGCACCGTCTCGAAGTAGGTGAGCGACCCCACCAGCATCAGCACCGACGAGGTGACGATGGTGTTGCGCAGCTGCGGCAGCGTGATGTGCCGGAACTGCAGCACCCGCCCGGCGCCGTCGACGGTGGCCGCGTCGTACAGCGACTGGGGGATCTGCCGCGTGGCCGCCTGGTAGAGCAGGGTGTGGAACGGCACGAACTGCCAGGCGACGACCACCACGACGCATCCCAGCGCGCCGCGCGGGCTGCCGATGATGTTGCCGTCGGGAAAGCCGATGTAGCGCCCCCACTTGGCGGCGAGCCCGAAGTTGGGGTCCAGGAGCGTCAGCCAGGTGATGGCGATCGCCGCCGTCGACATGAGCAGCGGCAGGAAGAAGATCGACGACAGCACCGCCCGGTTGCGCTGCCGTCCGGCCGCCCACACGCCGAGCAGCAGCGCCAGCGGGGTCTGCACCGCCCAGCACAGGACGGTGAGGATCGCGCTGATCCGCAGTGACTGCCACACCGACGAGTCGGACAGCAGGCGGCTCCAGTTGTCCAGGCCGTTGAACTTCGGCGTGCCGAGGCCGTTCCAGGAGGTGAACGACAGCACCGCCACCAGCACGAGCGGCAGCCCGGCGAACACCATGAAGAACAGCGTCGCCGGCACGACCCACAGCACGCCCGGCCGCGCCGCTTGGTCGGTGCCCTTCTCGGCCGTACGGACGCCTCCCTGGCGCGCGACCGGGAGCGCGGCGGTCACCGGTAACCTCGCAGGCCAGGGCCGGAAGAACACTGGTTCCCGGAAGGCATGGCGCGGCGTAGCCGGGACAACTCCCGACATGAAGCGTTCATAACCGTCTTTCCGTCCCTTTCTTCCGTTCGTCGGTTGCAGATCTTGTGGCACTGCAAAACGGGGCTCAGGGCCTCCTACGCCGAGACCGATCGCTACCTGACCGAGTTGAAACGCGACCCGGACCTGGCGTTCTTGTCCGAGGTGTCCTGCGTGCCGCTCCAACAGACGCTGCGGCACCAGCACAAAGCGTTCGTCAACTTCTTCACCGGGCGTGCCCGCTATCCCAGGTACAAGATCGCCAATGCCCGCCGCCTTGCCAGACGGGAACGGAATCTCGCTCGCTGTCAGCGGCAGATGGCTCGTGAACAACGTGGGTCGAACAACCGGGCCAAGGCGAAGGTGAAGGTGACCCGCGCCCACCGTAAGGTCGCCGCATCCCGGGCGGACTTCCTGCACAAGACCAGTGCCCGGCTGGTCCGTGACCACGACGTCATCGTGATCGAAGACCTGAACATCAAGAGCATGGTCCGTAACCGCCGGCTCGGAGGTGACGTCAGACACCCGGGGTCCCCTCGGGCGCAGTCGCCGCTGAAGCAGGAACCCCAGCCCGCGAGGGCTGGGATCCCCGCACTCCAGGGCAGGGAGTAGTCAATTGACGGACTCGAGGGCGGTGACGAACTGCTGCGGGGTCTGCTTGCCGGAGAAGACCTTCTGCAGGTTCGCCAGCAGCGGCGTCTTGAACTGCGGCAACAGCGCCTGGTCCCACGAGAGCGTGAAGCTCGGCGCCTTCTGCACGAGTTGGTAGACGTAGCGGGCGAACTCCGGCTGGGGCGAGGCGGACAGCTTGGCCTCGATGCCGGTCACGGCCGGCACGTCGCCGGACTTGATGAGCGCGTCCACGTACGCGGGCGCGGCCATCTCCTTCTTGAGGAAGGCGATCGCGGCGTCCTTGTCGACGGACTTGGTGCTGATCGAGAAGTAGTTGGTCGGGTTGCCGACGACGGCGTTCGGGTCGCCCTTGCCGCCGGTCACCGACGGGAACGGCGCGAACCCGAGGTCCTTGTCGGCGAACTTGCGGTGCCGCGAGACCTGGTTGGAGATCTCCCAACTGCCCATGAGGTGCATGGCCGCCTTGCCCTTGGCGAACAGCAGTCCGGCACCGTCGTTGACGTAGTTGACGGAGTTGAAGTTGGTGCCGAACGCGCCGCGGTGCACCAGGTCCTGGATCTGGCCGAGCGCCGTGGTGATCGCCGGGTCACGCCAGGCGCCGGGCCGGCCGGCCGCGATGTTGGCGAAGACCGTCGGGCCGCCGGCGCGCTCGACGAGGTATTCCAGCCACATGAGCTCGGGCCACTTGTCGAGGCCGCCGAGGGCGAACGGCTGGATCTTCTTGCTCTTGAAGAAGTCGACCAGCTTGAGCAGGTCGTCGTAGGTCGCCGGCGGTTTCTGACCCTGCTCGGCGAAAAGCGTCTTGTTGTAGAACAGCACGACCGGCTGCATGCCGCGCATCGGAATGCCGTAGTACTTCCCGTCGATCTGCCCGGCGTTCAGCACCGAGGGCAGGAAGGAGTTCTTCCAGGTCGGGTCGGCGTTCAGCTGCGAGCTCAGGTCGACCAGGCCACCGGTCTGCACATAGTTGCGGATGCTGCCGGCGCCCCAGTTGAACAGCAGGTCGGGCGGGTTGGGCGACCCCATGCTCACCCGCAGCTTGTCGGTGTAGACCTCGCCGTCGCTGGAGATCGGCAGCAGTTTCACCTTGCCGGAGGAGCCCTTGTTGAAGTCGTCGATCGCCACCTTCTGCACGCTGTTCTGCGCCTGGTCGACCAGGACCCAGGCCTGGACGGTCTTCCCGCCTCCCTTCGCTCCGGCCGGGCCCGAGGTGCCGCAGGCGCTGAGGAGGGGCGCGGACAGGCCGGTGATCGCGGCAGCGGACAGGAAGGTGCGCCGGGAGAGGGGCGTCTCGCCCATCAGGACCTCCTTGACTGGGGGTGGGGGAACGGTCCGAGAACGCGGGCGATAGATTTTCGAAAGTTATCGATATCTATTGCTGCCGTACCCTAGAAAAGGCGGGTACGGGGGTCAACCCCTTGTCACCGATTCGTGAACTGTCCTCGGTGAACCCGCTGGATACGATGGCCTGTGCCGGTTCGAAAGTTTGCGATAGCATTCGTGATCACTGGTCGGCAGAGCGAAGGAAGGTAGTGCCATCAGCGAGCAGCCCACACGACCCACGCTTGCCCTGATCGCGTCGGAGGCCGGCGTCTCCCAGGCCACCGTCTCCAAGGTGCTGAACGGCCGCACCGACGTGGCGCCCGCCACGCGTGAGCGGGTCGCGGACCTGCTGAGGACGCACAACTACCTCGCACCGGGCGGTCGCCGCGCGCGCCGTTCCGGCCTGGTCGACCTGGTCATCGGCGGCCTGGACAGCCCGTGGGCGGTGGAGATCCTGCGCGGCGTCGAGGCGGAGTGCACCGAGCGGGGCGCGGGCACCGTCGTCTCCCTCGTACGCGACGACGACGCACGCCCGCCCAGCTGGACCTCCATGACGACCATGCACGACAGCGACGGCGTGATCCTCGTGACCTCCCGCATGACGCCGCAGCAGCGCGAGCAGCTCGAACGCGCGGGCGTCGCCCTCGTCGTCATCGACCCGGTCGACCTGCCCGACACCGACGTGGCCAGTGTCGGCGCGACCAACTGGGCGGGCGGCCTGGCCGCGACCGAACACCTGCTGTCGCTCGGCCACCGGCGCATCGCGGCCATCGGCGGGCCGCGTACCATGCTCTGCACCCAGGCCCGCATCGACGGCTACCGGGCCGCGCTGGAGCGCGCCGACGTCGAGTTCGACCGCCGGCTCGTCCTGTACGGCGACTTCCGGCACGAGGGCGGGTTCCGCGCCTCGCGCGAGCTGCTCGCCCTGGACGACCGGCCGACGGCGATCTTCGCGGGCAGCGACCAGCAGGCCATGGGCGCGTACGAGGCCGCCCGGCAGGCCGGGCTGCGGATACCCGACGACCTCAGCGTCGTCGGCTTCGACGACCTTCCCCTGTGCCAGTGGCTGTCACCCCCGCTGACCACGGTCCGCCAGCCCCTGGAAGAGATGGGCCGGCTCGCGGCCCGCATGCTGTTCCAGCAGCTCGACGGCGAGGCCCTCGTGAGTCCTCGCATGGAGCTCGCCACCGATCTGCGGGTCCGGCTGTCCACCGCGCCGCCGCCCGCCGCCTAGGGAGGGCCGTCCATGGCCGAAACGCTCCGCACCCACGAGTCGTGGCGCGACCCCCGGCTTCCCGTGGCCGAACGGGTCGCCGACCTGCTCGACCGGATGACCATCGAGGAGAAGGCCGGGCAGCTCGCCGGCTACTGGGCCGAGTCCGCGCGCAAGGGCGAGGAGGTGGCGCCGATGCCCGACGACTTCGGCGAGCCGCCGCCGCTCGAGGAGATCCTCGAGCATGGGCTCGGCCAGCTCACCCGCGTCTTCGGCACGGCGCCGGTACGCCCGGCCGACGGCGCGGCCCGGCTGCGCGAGCTCCAGGCGCGGGTCGTGGCGGCGAACCGCTTCGGCATCCCCGCGATCGCGCACGAGGAGTGCCTGACCGGCTTCATGACCTGGACCGCGACCGTGTTCCCCTGCCCGCTCGCCTGGGGCGCGAGCTTCGACCCCGACCTGGTCGAGGAGATGGCGGGCGCCATCGGGGCGACGATGCGGCGCGCAGGCGTGCACCAGGGCCTGGCCCCGGTCCTCGACGTCACCCGCGACTACCGCTGGGGGCGTACGGAGGAGACCATCGGCGAGGACCCCTACCTCGTCGGCGTCGTCGGCACCGCCTACGTCCGCGGGCTCGAACGCTCGGGCCTGGTCGCGACGCTCAAGCACTTCGCCGGATACTCCGCCTCGCGCGGGGGCCGCAACATGGCCTCGGTGCCGATGGGCCCGCGGGAGTTCGCCGACGTCATCCTCGAACCCTTCGTGCTCGCGCTCCGCGAAGGCGGTGCCCGTTCGGTGATGAACTCCTACGCCGACGTCGACGGCGTTCCTGCGGCCGCCGACGAGCGCCTGCTCACCGGGCTGCTCCGCGAGGAGCTCGGCTTCACCGGCATCGTGGTGTCGGACTACTTCGCGATCTCGCACCTGGAGGACATGCACGGGGTCGCGGGCTCGCCCGGGGAGGCGGCGGCGCTCGCGCTGCGCGCCGGAATGGACATCGAGCTGCCCACCGTGCGCTGTTACGGCGCTCCGCTCGTCGAAGGAGTCCGGCGAGGGGTGGTGCCCGAGGAGCATCTCGACCGGGCCGTCGCCCGGGTGCTCGCGCTCAAGTGCGAGCTGGGGCTGCTGGACGGGCAGGCGGAGGAGGCCGAGGCGGTCGATCTGGACCCGCCCGAGCTGCGCGACCTCGCGCGCCGCGTCGCGCAGGAGTCGGTCGTGCTGCTGGCCAACGACGGCGTGCTCCCGCTGCGGGCGCGGCGGGTGGCCGTGGCCGGCCCGCTCGCCGACGACGCGCGGGCGATGATGGGCTGCTACACCTTTCCCAACCACATGGCCGCGCGATATCCGGAGCTGCCGATCGGCGTGGAGGTGCCCACGCTCGCCGAGGCGCTGCGGGCCGCGCTGCCCGGCACCGAGCTGACGACGGCCGGCGGCGGCGACGTCATGGTGACCGGCGACGGCGACATCGAGGCGGCGGTCGCGGCGGCGCGGGACGCCGACGTGTGCGTGCTCGCCCTCGGCGACCGGGCCGGGATCTTCGGCCACGGCACCTCCGGCGAGGGATGCGACGCCGAGACGCTCGCCCTGCCCGGCCGGCAGCGTGCGCTCGCGGAGGCGGTGCTGGCGACCGGCACTCCCACGGTCGTGGTCCTGCTGACCGGCCGGCCGTACGCTCTGGGCGGCATCGCCGAGCGGGCCGCCGCCGTGGTGCAGGCCTTCTTCCCCGGCGAGGAGGGCGCCACGGCGATCGCCGGAGTGCTGTCCGGCCGGGTCGAGCCGTCGGGCCGGCTGCCGGTGAGCGTGCCGCGCCACCCGGGCGGCCAGCCGGGCACCTACCTGCGACCCCGTACGGGCGCGTCGTCGCGGTGGAGCGCGGTGGACCCCGAGCCGCTGTTCGCGTTCGGGCACGGCCTGACGTGGACGAAGTTCGGCTACGAGGACCTGCGCGTGGACCCCTCCGCGCCGACGGACGGCACGGTCGAGGTGGCGGTGACCGTGCGCAACCTCGGCGACCGTTCGGGCACCGAGGTCGTGCAGCTGTACCTGTCCGACCCCGTGGCCTCCGTCGTACGGCCGGTGCGCCTGCTGGTGGGCTGGGCGCGGGTGCGGCTCGCGCCGGGAACGGCGGCCCGGGTGACCTTCTCGGTGCACGCCGACCGCACCGGGTTCACCGGCGCGGACCTGCGCCGGATCGTCGAGCCGGGGACGATCGAGGTGGCGGTCGGCTCGTCCTCGGAGGACCTGCCGCTGCGCGGGGAGTTCGTCCTCACCGGCGCCAAGCGTGTCCTCGACGCCGGGCGGGTGCTCACCGTGCCGGTGACGGTCACCCCCTGCTGACCATTACTCCCTGACCAGCTCGACCGGGATGTTGCCCCGGGTCGCGTTGGAGTACGGGCACACCTGGTGCGTGGCCTCGAGCAGCTCGCGTCCGGTCTCGTCATCCACGTGGTCCGGCAGCTCGACGCGCAGCGTGACGCTGAGGCTGAAGCCGCCCGAGCCGTTCGGGTGCAGGCCCACCTCGCCGGTCACGGAGGCGTCGGCCACGTCGATGTTCTTCTTGCTCGCCACGAGCCCCAGCGCGCTGGCGAAGCAGGCGGAGTAGCCGGCCGCGAAGAGCTGCTCGGGGTTCGTGCCTTCTCCGCTGCCGCCGAGCTCCTTCGGCATGGCGAGAGTGACGTCGAGCTTCTTGTCGGAGCTGACGGCGCGGCCGTCACGGCCCGACGCGGTGGCGGTCGCGGTGTAGAGGGCGCTCATGAGGATCTCCTGTCCAGACAGACCTGTCTGTCTCGTCGTGGGGCCGATGGTAGACAGATCTGTCTGGTAATGTCAACGCATGGCCACGACCGAGACGACGGAGCGCCGGCGCGCGGAGAGCCCGGCCCGGCGACGCGCGGAGAGCCCGGCCCGGCGGCGCATTCTCGACACCGCGGGCGCCCTCTTCTACGCCGAGGGCATCCACACGGTCGGCATCGACCGGGTCATCGCCGAGGCGGGCGTGGCGAAGGCGACCTTCTACCACCACTTCCCGTCAAAGGACGAGCTCGTCCGCGCCTACGTGCAAGAACAGAGCGACCGCGTACACGCGACGACCGTCGTGCGGGGCGACACGCCGCAGGAACGGATCCTGTCGGTCTTCGACGACCTCGGCGACTTCATCTGCGGTCCGGGCTTCCGCGGCTGCGCGTTCGTCAACGCCGCGGCGGAGTACCCCGACCCCGACCATCCCGTACGCCGCGTCGTCGCCGAGCACCGCGCGTGGTTCCACGGCATCCTCCGCGACCTGCTGACCGAGGCGGGCCGCTCGGAGGCGGACGCCGACCGCACCGCCACGATGCTCACCATGCTCCGCGACGGACTGGTCGTCGCCGGCGACCTCGACGACCCGGCCGCGACGCGCGCCCTCGCCCGCGAGGCCGTCACACGCCTCCTCGCCTGACCCGCGAGAGGCCGCGTCACTCCGCGTCGCGGTCGCGGCGGCCTCCGCGAAGCCGGTCGCGGACCACGCCGCGGTGCTCGTCGACCACGAACAGGCCGAGCGCGCCGAGCAGGACGCCCGCCGAGATCCAGATCGCGTGCCGGCCGAGCTCCAGGGTGAGCAGGCCGCCCGCGATCGCGCCGGCCATGAAGCTCACGATGACGGTCGCGAAGCTGCGCGACTTCCGCCGGGCCTCCGGGTCGCGGTCGGCGACCGCCTGGTACGCGGCCTGCGCCGCAGTGCGCAGGTTGCCGGTCACCATCGCCGTGTTGTACGGCCAGATGATCAGCGTACGGAAGGTCGCGACCTGCACCGACGCGGTGAAGGCGATCATCACGACGACCAGGCTGTGCGACACGCCGCCGGGCAGGGCGCCCACGACACCCAGCACGATGATCTCCAGGACGAGCGCGAACCGGGCCGGCCAGCGGAGCGCCGCGGCGACGCGTGGACGGCTCAGCGTCTCCGCGACCGCCACGCCGAGGATGAACGCCAGCAGCGGCGGCACGTGCCGCAGCGCCTCGGTCCAGTGCTGCCGCCCGGCGTCCACGCCGAGCAGCACCACGTTGCCCGTCTGGGCGTTGGCGAACACCCCGCCGAGGCCGATGAAGGAGTACGCGTCCTGGAACCCGCCGGCGAACGCGAGCAGCACGCCGAGCTGCAGCGACGCCATGGTCTCCCGGGAGGTCTCCTGATCCATCACTCCCGGTGATACCCGGAAAGCAGCCGCTCCGGGATCGGGACGTGACGGGCGCGGATCCACTCCCCGAGCGCCTTGGCCTGCTTGTCGAAACGGCGGGCCTCCGTGGCGCCGCCGTCGAGGAGCCCGCGGACGACGAAGTTCACCGCGCGCAGGTTGGGCAGCTCGTACCGGTCGACGGGCAGGCCGGCGGCCTCGGGCAGCAGCGCGCGCAGGCGGTCGGTGGTCATCGTGGCGCGCAGCCAGGGCCAGGCCTCCGGGTCGGTGACCCACAGGCCGACGTTGGCGTTGCCGCCCTTGTCGCCGGACCGGGCCCGTACGATGCGGCCGAGCGGCCCGTCCACGGTCACGCCCTCGTCGTACGGCTCCGGCTCCGGCTCCGGCGGGGCCGCGGTCTCCTGCGATGCCGTGACGGACGGAGGCGGCACCACCTCGCGGCGGCCGTCGGCGTGCACGACGGTGTGGTCGAGCAGGTCCTGCGGCACGAGCGCCGGCCAGTAGGTTCCGTACGCCGCGCCGGGGCCGGGCACGCCCATGCCGTAGATGCCCGGGTAGTTGGCCAGGGCTAGTTCGACGCACAGCGACGAGAAGGCGCGCCCGGCGCTGCCCTGCTCACCGTCGACCGCCACGTGCAGCAGGCTCGAACCCGCCATCTGGTCGGCCGGGTCCTCGGCGGGCGTGCCGATGCGGGTGAAACGCAGGTCGGCGATGCCCGGGTCGCCGTCGAGGCGGGCGCGGATCGCCTGCTCCACGAGCGCGGCCTTGGCGTCGACGTCGGTGCCGGTGAGCACGAACGTGGACTCGTTGCGCCAGCCGCCGAGCCCGGTGATGGCGACCTTGGTGGTGGGCGGGGGCGCCGACCCGCGTACGCCGCTGACGCGCACGCGGTCGGGTCCCTCCTGGTCGAGGCGGACCGAGTCGAGGTGCGCGACGACGTCCGGGTTGAGGTAGCCGGGCGCGCCGATCTCGTACAGCAGCTGCGCGGTGACGGTGTCGACGGTCACCGCGCCGCCGGTGCCCTCGTGCTTGGTGATCACGCTCGCGCCGTCGCGGTCGACCTCGGCGAGCGGGAAGCCGGGGTGGGTGAGATCGGCGATCTCCCGGAAGCCGGAGAAGTTGCCGCCGGTCGCCTGCGCGCCGCACTCGATCACATGCCCGGCGACCACCGCGCCGGCCAGCGCGTCGAGGTCGGCCGGGGTCCAGCGCCACCACCAGGCGGCGGCGCCGGAGACCAGCGAGGCGTCGGCGACCCGGCCGGTGATGACGATGTCGGCGCCGGCGGCGAGCGCGGCCTGGATGCCGAAGCCGCCGAGGTAGGCGTTGGCGGTGAGGGGGTCGCGGGTGAACGGTTCGCCGGTGTCGAGATGCGCCAGGTCGTGGCCGTCGGCCAGCAGGGCGGGGACCCGCGCGGCGAGGTCGTCGCCCTCCACGTGCGCGACCGCGAGGTCCACCCCCGCCTCGGCCAGCAGCGTACGGGTGGCGTCGGCGCAGCCGGCCGGGTCGAGGCCGCCGGCGTTCACGACCACCTTGATGCGGCGTTCGGCGATCCGGGTCACGACCGGAGCGAGCTGGCGCAGGAAGGTGCTCGCGTAGCCGCCGCCCGGTCTCTTCTGCCGGTTCTTGGCCAGCACGAGCATGGTGACCTCGGCCAGGTAGTCGCCGGTGATGACGTCCACCGGACCGCCCTCCACCATCTCGGCGAGCGCGGACATCCGGTCGCCGTAGAAACCCGAGCAGTTGGCGATGCGTACCGGCCGGTCCATGGATGAGGCTCCTTCTCCGTCGTCCGTCCGCTGGGGCTAGGTCGAGGCGATGCACCTTCCCGCGTGCCTCTGACCCCGTCTCTCGCCTGGACGTCCCCGGCCGGGGGTGTCCGGGCGGTCACCGGACCCAGCCGCGGCGCTGCCCCTCGTCGATGAGCTGGCGGGCGGTCTTCCACAGTGCCGCGGAGCCGTCGCCGATCACGGCCTTGCGCGCGCGTACCTCGTCGGCCGTGACGTCGAAGGTCTGCCAGGTGCCGCCGCGCGCCATCCAGTTGAGCAGAATCGGCTGGAAACGGTCCATCGCCTTGGCGAACCGCGCCTCGGGCGTGCGGCGGTCCTCGAACTCGTCCCACAGGGCGCGCAGGTGGCCGGCCTGGTCGTCGGGAAGCAGCGCGAACAGCTTCTCCGCGGCGGCCACCTCGCGTTCGCGCTGGTCCACGCCTGCGGCGGTGTCGTACAGCGGCGTGTCGCCGGCGTAGATCTCCACGAGGTCGTGGACGAGGACGAGCCGGAGGGTGTGGCCGACGTCGATGGGCTCGTCGGAGTACTCGGCCAGGAGCAGCACCATCATGGCCAGGTGCCAGGAGTGTTCGGCGTCGTTCTCGCGGCGCGGCGCGGCGGCGAGCGGCGACTGCCGGACGATCGCCTTGAGCCGGTCGATCTCGATGACGAAGGTGAGCTGCTCGGCCATCCGCGCGTCCAGGCCGTCCGGCAGCGGGGACCGGTCGGCCAGCAGCCCCCGCCCGACCTCCCGTACGAGCCTGCGCTCCATGACGGACGTGTCGGAGGGCAGCGGCTGCCGCTCGCCGGACGGGTGGAACCCGCATCGTTCGTACAGGGCACGAGCCGCCGCGTTGGGCTCGGCCACCCAGAGGGCCAGCTCACGCAGGCCCTGGTCACGTGCCCAGTCGGCGACCGTCTCGATGAGGTACCGGCCGACACCACGGCCGCGTGCCTCGGGGGCGACCCACATGCCGACGATGTGGGCGACACCGCCGTCCTCGACCAGCGCGGAGGTCATGCCCAGGGTCGCACCGTCCTCGACGGCGAGGAGGTTGACGCTCCGGTCGCCGATCAGGCGGGCGGTCCAGACCTCGGGAGAGAAGGCCTTCTCATCCTCGTACGTCGAGGCGAACGCCTCCGGCGCGTCGGCCAGGGCCCGCAGCCGTATCTCCCGGAACCGATCCTCGTCTCCCGCACCGAGCCACGTGATCTCCATGCCTGGGACTGTACGTCACGGCCGAACCGCGACGAGCCCGCCGGTCCGGGCGAACATCGCCACGGACGTGCGCTTTTCATCCGGCGCGGGCCGCGGTCGAACGCCGCGGGCGCGGCCTCGCGGCTTCACTCGGACCAGCGCCGGGTTCGGTAGGGGCGGTAGCGCGCGAAGCCCAGGAAGCGTACGCCGGGGGTCTCGTCGACGACCTTCACCGCCTGCCCGGCGGACGCCGAGGACCGGGCGCGTTCGGGGCGGCGGTCGACCGAGTCCTGGTGGGCGGCGGCGTCGACCCATTCGGCGTAGTTCAGGATGCGCGATCCGTCGACGGCGACGTGGAAGTGCGCCGAGAGCATGCCGGGCGGCGCGGCGGCGTCGGCTGCGACGAGCGCGTCGATCCAGGCCGTCGCCCGGTCGAGGCTCTCGGTCTCGAAGGTGACCGTCACGACGCATCCGGCGGCGTGCGGGGGAACGTCCGGAACGACGCTGCGGTAACGCCGGTAGGGCACGACCCGCCGGTGCTCGACGCCGCCGACGGCGTCGTCGACCGCCGCGACCCACCGCGGGCGGTCCGTCGAGACGAACGCGCGGGCCGCGTCCTCGCCGGACCACTGAACGTAGTGGAGCAGCGTCCGGTCGTCCTCGCCGAGCAGGCAGCCGTACGACAGCAGCCCCTCCGGAGCGGGTACGGCCTCCCACGCGCCGAGGGCGGCGTCGGCGGCGGCACGCTGGTGTTCGGCGCCGGTGGTACCCCACTCGCCGACGAGCACGAGTCTCGCGTCGGGATCGGTGACATGCGGCAGAGTCATGCGAATCCGTCCTCGTGCGAAACGGCCCGGAAATGACTGACGGCGCCATCGCGGGGGGAGCGGGGAGTGCGATGGCGCCGTCAACGTCCTAGCCAATCCGTGTGACGAAGGTCACAACGACTCTCGTCAACCGAATCGACCAGTAACGCGTCGAGGCCGACGTTACCGCCTTTGGCGGGGAGTTATCCACCCCTCGTACCGAGAATTACCGTCTGCGCTACCTGACGGCCACTCAGTGCGACCGATTGCGGCTTGTCGGAAGTGCCCGTCAGCCGGTCAGCTTCTTCACCACCGCCGGATTCTGCTTCTCCCACTCGGCGACGCCCCGCGCCTCGTTGCCCTTGTACTTGTTCACCACGAGGTCCTCCAGCGGGAACAGCTGCGCGTCCGCCATCGTGAACTTCTTCAGCCAGCCGTTCACCTCCGGGAAGTCCTTCGCGAACCCCTTGCGTCCCAGCGTGTGAACCTGTTCCGCCGAACCGAAGGCCTTCTGCGGGTCGGCGAGCGGCTTGATCGGGAACTTGGTGTACGCCCAGTGCGGCTTCCACAGCGTCACGACGATCGGCTGGTGGCCCTGGATCGAGCGGTTCAGCTCGGCGAGCATCGCCGCCGTGCTGCTCGCGACCAGCTTGTAGTCGCCCAGGCCGTACGCCGGCATCACCTTTTTGTCGACGGTCTTCATCTCACCGGCGCCCGGCTCGATGCCGACGATGCGGCCCTTGTAGCGCGAACTCTGCCCCTTGAGGTCGGCGATGGAATTGGCCGGGTCGTCCTTGGGCACGGCGAGTTGCAGGCTGGCGTTGTCGTACCAGATGCCGATGTCCTCGATCTGGCCCTTGTACTTGTTGTAGTAGTCGGCGTGGGTGGTCGGCAGCCACGCGTCGAAGAACAGGTCGATGTCGCCCTGACCGAGGCCGGCGAACAGCGGGCCGGCGTCGACCTGCCGCAGGGTGACCTTGTACCCGTGCTTCTCCAGCTCGGTCTTCCACAGCTGGGTGACGGCGATGTCCTCGTCCCACGGGATGTAGCCGATGGTGATCGGCTTGCCGTTGCTTCCGCCGCCCGAGCCCACGATGCCCAGCGTGGTGGCGAGCAGCGCGAACACGACGATGCCCGACAGGCCCAGCGCCGGACGCGGGCGGTACCGCAGCACCGCCACGGCGCCGCCGCGTGCGGCGCGGTCGGCCGCGCGCCGTGCGGCCGGAGCCAGCCTCGCGCCGAGCGCACCCGTCATCCGGTCGAGGATGATGGCCAGGACGACGACGGCCAGACCGGACTCCGCGCCGGCCGCCAGGTTGTACTGGGTGATCGCGCCGAAGACGTTCGCTCCCAGACCCTCGGCGCCGACCATGCCCGCGACGACGACCATCGACAGCGACAGCATGATGGCCTGGTTGACGCCGGTCATGATCGTCGGCAGCGCCAGCGGAAGCTGCACGCGCGTGAGCACGCGTCCCGGCGGCGTGCCGAACGCCTCGGCGGCCTCGACCGTCTCCCGGTCGACCTGCTTGATGCCGAGCTCGGTCAGGCGTACGCCGGGCGGGATCGCGAAGACCATCGTGGCGATGACGCCCGGCACCTCCCCGAGTCCGAAGAAGGAGATCGCCGGGATCAGGTAGACGAACGCCGGCATCGTCTGCATGAAGTCCAGCACGGGCCGGGCCACGGCACTGAACGTCGGGGCGCGGGCGCTCAGGATGCCCAGCGGGATCCCGATCACCAGCGCCGCGACGCTGGAGACGAGCACGAGGGAGAGCGTCTCCATCGCGGCGGTCCACTGCCCGAGCGCGTCGATCAGCACGAACCCGCCGAAGGTCAGCACACCCGCGGCCAGCCCGCGCAGCCACCAGCACGCCATCGCGACGAGGGCGGCGAGCGCCAGCGACGGCGGCGCGCCCAGAAGGTGGTTCAGGCCGTGCACCACACCGTCGACGACGTCGCTGATCGCGGTGAAGACCGGTTTGCAGTGCTTGGTGAGAAAGTTGACGACATCGGTGACCCAGTCACCGAGATGGAGCCTAAACACCGGCTGCGACCTCCTCGCTCTGCCCGTTGCCGTTGCCGTTGCCGTTGCCGTTGCCGTTGCCGTTCAGGTTGCCGAGCGCGGCGAGCAGGGTGACCCGGGGAATGACGCCGAGCAGCTTGCCGTCCCCATCGGCGACCGGCACCGGGAACGGGCTCTCGGCGCATCGGGTGAACAGGTCGGCGACGGCCGTGTCCGGATCGACGGGCTGAACGTCCTCGTCGACCAGGCCCTCCAGGTCGGTCCGCCCCTCGCGTACGGCCTTGGCGGCGGGCTCGGCGTGGACGGCGCCGACCAGCCGGCGTTCACGGCTGAGGACGAACGCCGCGGACGACTGGGTCTCACGCATGACGCGTACGGCCGCGCGGGGCCCGCCGTTCGCGTCGACCACGGCGACCGGGTTCTCCATGACCGAGCGGGCGGTGAGGACCCGCGTACGGTCGACGTCCGCCACGAACTGGGCGACGTAGTCGTTGGCGGGGTCGGTGAGGATCTCCTCGGCGGTGCCGATCTGCATGACCCGCCCGTCGCGCAGCATCGCGATCCGGTCGCCGAGCCGCATGGCCTCGTTCAGGTCGTGCGTGATGAACACGATCGTCTTGTTGAGCCGCCCCTGCAGGTCGAGCAGCAGGTCCTGCATCTCACGGCGGATCAGCGGGTCGAGGGCGCTGAACGCCTCGTCCATCAGAAGGATGTCGGTCTCGGCGGCCAGCGCGCGGGCGAGCCCCACCCGCTGCTGCATGCCGCCCGACAGCTGGTCGGGGTAGCGGTCCTCCCAGCCGTCCAGCCCGACGGTGTCCAGGAACTCCTTGGCCTTGGCCAGCCTCTCCTGACGTGGAACGTTCCGTACTTCCAGCCCGTACGCGGCGTTCTCCAGCACCGTACGGTGCGGAAACAGCGCGAAGTGCTGGAAGACCATGCTGATCTTCTGCTGGCGGAGCTCACGGAGCTCCTTGCCGCTCATCTGGGCGACGTCGGCGCCGTCGACCTCGATGCTGCCGGCACTCGGTTCGAGGATGCCGTTGAGCATCCGGATCAGCGTCGACTTGCCCGAGCCCGACAGGCCCATGACAACGAAGATCTCACCGTCCCCCACCTCGAAGGAGACGTCGGCCACCGCCACGGTCGCGCCCAGCCGGCGTACCTCCGCCGGCTCGGCACCTTGACTGATCTTGCGCAGGGCTTCGGCGGATTTCCGGCCGAAGACCTTGGAGACCCCTCGTACGCGCAGTCTGGACACATCGTCCTTCCGGTCCGGCCGCATCGCCCCGGGCAGGACAGGCGCGGTCGAGCCGAGCCGGGCCGCGCCCGGGGGCCGCGCGGCAAGTGGCGCGAGCCGCCGGCTCCGCTGCGCACCGATGGCTCGCCTGTACTACCCGGGACGCTCGGTGTGACGCACGCCATACGCGACTTCGCAAACCGAACTCTCGGGCCAGACGTCTGGCGAGGTTACCGAGAGGTTAATTGCTCTGTACAATTATTGAGCGGTGAGTGGCCATACGACCACGGTGCGCGTTTGTTCTGTCAGACCTGGGTGCGGTGGAAGTTGAGGTAGGACCGCGAGGGCGTCGGCCCCCGCTGGTCCTGGTAGCGCGACCCGTGCACCGCGGACCCGTACGGATGCTCGACGGGCGAACTCGTGCGGAACAGGCACATCTGCCCGATCTTCATCCCGGGCCAGAGCTTGATCGGCAGCGTGGCGACGTTGGAGAGTTCGAGCGTGACGTGCCCGGAGAACCCGGGGTCGATCCAGCCGGCCGTGGAGTGCGTGAGCAGCCCGAGCCGCCCGAGGGACGACTTGCCCTCGAGCCTCGCCGCGAGGTCGTCGGGCAGCCCGAACACCTCGTACGTGGAGGCCAGCACGAACTCCCCGGGATGCAGGATGAACGGCTGATCGGACGCCACCTCGATGAGCCGGGTGAGATCGGGCTGCTCGACGGCGGGATCGATGTGGGGATACCTGTGGTTCTCAAAAACCCGAAAGTACCGATCCAGCCGCACGTCGACACTCGACGGCTGGACCATCGCGGGGTCGTACGGATCGATCTTCATACGCCCGGACTCGATCTCGGTCTTGAGATCCCGATCGGAGAGCAGCACAGGCTGAAACTACCGGTTACCGCGCTACGACGCGTACGAGGCCGGGATGATGGGAACCACCGGGTCGCAGGTTCCGGTAGCATGTGCGAACGGTCTCCGGACCACTGCGGGTGTAGTTCAATGGCAGAACTCCAGCTTCCCAAGCTGGTAGTGCGGGTTCGATTCCCGTCACCCGCTCGCATGAGGAAGGCCCAGGTCAGAGAGTTTTCCCGACCTGGGCCTTGATCGTTTCTAGGCACCGTGGTGCGCCGTCGTGCAACTAGCGTGCAACTACGCCACCGGCACCAGCGCTCCCGCCGGCCCGTCATCGCCGTCGTCTCGCTGTGCTTTGAGAAGTACGTCGAGGCCCTGGGCGATCACTTGGTCCGCCTTGTTGGTCGCGTGCTGGTAGATGAGCGCGGCCCGTTCGCTGTCCTGGCCCATCCTCCGCATCAGGTCCTTGGTCGTCGCACCGGTCGCGGCGGCCAGCATGTTGCCCGTGTGCCGCAGGTCGTGAAAGTGCAGGCCGGGCACTCCCAGCACGGCCACCAGGTGGACCCACCGGGTGGCCTTGTTGAAGTTGCTCCGGCGCAGCGGCCCGCCCTTGAGGCCGCGGAAGACCAGGGCATCCGGCCTGTTCTCGGTGTACTTGTCCAGGTGCGCCCGTAGGTCGGGGATGAGCGAGCGCGGGATGTTCACCGTACGGACGCCCGCGCGGGACTTCGGTGGGCCGAGGACCATGGTCCCGTTGCTCTGCTCCGTGTAGGCGAACCGGACCCGGACGGTGGCGTTGTCGAGGTCGAGGTCCTGGCGGTGGAGCGCGGTGACCTCACCCCACCGCAGACTCGCGAACGCGGCGAGCAGGACGAGCGCGCGATACCGGTCGTCACGGGTGTGGTCGGCCCTCCCGTCGTTCATGAGCTGAAAGAGGGTCCGCTCCGCCTGCGCGCGAGTGCCGAACGGCCGCGAGAAGGCCCGCATCAGCCCGTCCTTCTCCCTGTAGCGGAGGCGATAGCCATCGTCCTTCTTATGGACGTTCCCTACTGGCCGACGGCCGACCAGGTCGGCCAGAGCGATGACCTGCGCGACGTTCAGGACGGGACGCTCCGGCGCCTTTTCGGTGCCCGCGCCTTTGATTCGACAGGGATTGCGCGGCAGGATGCCGTCTTCTTCCACCGCTGTCATGAGGATGGCGCGCAGCAGGCGGTACGCCTTCGCCGCCGTGGACTCCGAGACCCCAGCGGCGATAAGGCCGGCCCGCCACTCGCGGACGGCCGACGTCGACAGCTTGGCGAGAGAGATAGCGCCGAGACCAGGCTTAATGTGCTTTTCGAAGAGCCAGGCGTACAACTCGCGGGTCCGGATTCGCAGGTTGGGACGCTGGGCAATCCAGGTCTCGCCGTAGTCGGCGAGCTTGATCTTGCCGCGGTCCGGGTCGGTCCAGTCGCCTCGGGCAAGCTGCACTTCGGTCATGTTCAGGAACCGGTCGGCCTCGGACTTACGGGCGAATGTCTCGGGCGCGTACTTTCGCTGGCCGTCCGGGCCGAGGTAACTCGCCTGATACCGGCCCGAGGGGAGTTGCCGGATCAGACCGAACCGACGGCGTCCGTCCTTGCTTCCACGTGCCATTACGCGGCCTTCCAGATGTCGGATGCGGTCATGGGCTCGACGGGTTCGAGGAACTCGGTGATCGCGGACAGCGGGATGCGCACGAAGCGCCCCACACGCACGAAGCGGATGCGGCGTTCGGCGATGAGTCGGCGCGGGAAACGCTCCGACGTGCCGAGGAGCTTCGCCGCCTGCTTGACGTCGAGAAGCGGGTCTTCATCTAGACGGCTGCTCATGCCGCGTGCCCTTCTGGCTGGCCGGTGGTGGGTAGTCGGGTGGCGGTGATGGCTGCGGCGAGGAGTGCTTCCCCGGTGGTCAGGCCCTGGCCGACATAGGCCCAGTGGGAGGTGACGAGAACGGTGTCGTCTTCGAAGGGCAGGCGTCCGGTGGTGACGGGGTGTTCGGTGCGTTGGTACTCGGCGCGAGCCGCGCGGAGTGTGGCGAGCGTGGTGGAGTACGCCCGGCTCTTGGTGGAGAAGTGGCCGCGGAAGCCGAGCATGTGAGCCCAGGCGGTCAGCCGCAGTCCCTCCAGTTCGGGTAGCGCGCCTAGACGTAGGCATTCGGCGATGAGGCGTCGAGCATGAGGTCTGATGTCGAGCTGATCGAGGTCGTCGGTGGGCCGTAGGCGACGGTCGAGGGTGCCGACGCATTCGGCGGCTTTGGTGGCGTACTTGGCGACGTAGCCGGCGACGGCTTGTTCGGTGAGGTCGCCGCTGGCGGTGATAGGTCGGATGTCCAGCTCAGTGCCCCAGGCGAGCGTGATCGAGGGTTGTTCGGCGGCATCGGGTGTTGCCACGGTGATGTGGCGTGCCGCCTCGGTGATGGCCGAGGCGAGGTGGTCGAGGGTGGCCCAGCCGGGCGGTTGTGTCGTGGGTCCGTTCGGGCCGTCGAGGCGGATGATGGCGTGGAAGTGGACGACGCCGCGTCGCTGGTATTCGGCGACTTTGGCGAAGGAGACTTTCAGCACCTGGCCGAGTTCCTTGACGCTGAGGCCGCAGTTGCGGGCAAGGACGCGGCGGAGACGGATGGTGAACCGCCGCCACAACTCCGGTGCGAGGGCGTTGAACAGCACGGAGCCGGTGTGGTCGTAGCAGTCCGGGCAGATCGGCTCGCCGAGCTGCGGATCGTCGGCGCTGTGCCGTTCGTTGCAGGCAACCGATCGACCATGTGGGCAGGTGCCACCCTTCCGCCGTGGGCGGCAGCGCAGAACTTGGCCGCTTTTCATGCACAGGCTGTGGACAGCCCCGAAGGATGGTGCCGTCAGGGTGAGGAAGACGGCCGGGTGTTCGGCGACCTCTGTGGGGACGCCTTTGCCGCCGATCAGGCCCGCGCGGATGAGCTGGTAGGTGTTGGCCCGGTAGGTCTCCGCACAGGACGGGCAGCGTGACGCGCGCCGGGTCTTGCAGGCGACACGCAAGACGCCGCCGGGTTCGTTGGCGGTGGTGTAGCGGTGGAGCAGGGTTCCGTTGAGCGGGTCGCGGTATTCGACTTTGCCGCGCAGGTGCACGGGTTGGGCGCATCCTCCGGTGCGGCGGACCTGGGCGGCCCAGCGGTCATAGTGCGGGTCGTTGTAGCGGGCGACCATTCCGTTGATGGCGTGTCGGGTCAGCGGGTTCGGCAAGATGGGCGAGTCCTCTCGCAGTGGTGATGCGTATGGGATGGCCCCCGACGTGGCGGACGGCTTGGCGGTTGTACGACCACGCCGGGGGCACTTAGCGGGTCAGCAGAACCCGAGGCCCTCGCAGTGGCCGCAGGTTTCGCCGTAGCTGTCGAGGCCGGTGCCGCCGCAGGTGCAGCACTGGTAGTGCTCGGGTTCCATCAGGCCGCCTCGGTGTCCGGGACGACCGATTCGGCGTAGGACTGGCCGGCCCGGTGCACCGCCATGACGGCGGCCGGGATGGCGAGGCAGCGGTACTCGACCGGGCCGAAGGTGCGGATGGCCTTGTAGTGGCCGCCCCGGGCGGTGTCGTCGCGGACGGCGACGCCGAGCAGTGCGGCGACCCGATCGACCTCGGCGGAGGCGACCTCATCGGTGCCGCGTGCGTGCACCAGGACCTCGATGCTGAACTCCGGAACCGGGACGGCGGGGTTGGTGTCGAGGTAGTCGGCGAGGGCCTGCAGGCCGACGATGAACTCGGTGCGGTGCGTCATGGACGGTGTTCCTTTCAGGCGGTGCGGATCTGGCGGAGTAGGTCGGAGGCGAGTTGGTTGGACACCCCGAGCCGGGCGCGGAGTGCGTCGCGGGTGATGGGGCGTCCGTGGCGGGTCTGGTGTTCGTCGGCGACCCGGCGGGCGTAGGCGACCAGCGAGTCGGCCGGAGCCGCGGAGGACGACGGCTGGTCGGGTACGGGGACGAGTTCGCCCGGACGCGGCATCTCCGGCTCGGGCTCGTCCTGCTGTTCGTCCTGGGGTTTGCCGAAGGACGGCGGGATGGGGGACGTCAGGACGACCGGGGACGGTGCGGGACGGCGGCCGGTCGAGCGGCGTTCGAGCATTGAGACCGCCACCAGGAACGCCCCGGCGGGTGTCGCTGCTGTCAGCCAGCCCCACACGGTCGGTTCGGCTTGGGCGAGGTTGGCCGCCAGCGACAGCAGCACCCCGCCCGTCAGGACGAGCGCAGGCCAGGACACCCGCCGGGTGGTGCGGCCGGTGCGTTTGTCGCGTTGGCGTTCGCGGGCGGCCATGACGCAGGTCAGGTCGATGCACACGGCGATGGCCCAGGCCATGGGGCCGTGCTGGCCGTGTTCGTTGGCGGTGTCGCGGATGTGGGTGAACGAGCCTGCTCCGGCGATGCCGGCCAGGACGGCGACCGGCCCGGAGTCGACCGTCACCGCGGCGGCTTTTCGGCGGGTGCTCACGCGGCCACCTGGTCCAGGACGACCGCCAGGAGCGCGGCCAGTTCGGGGTCGCAGTGGTGCGTCTCGGCCCAGGTGTCCGCGTCGGCGAGGTGGTGCAGGGTCGCGGACTCGCAGCAGCGCGCGCACGCGGTGACGTACAGGCCGCGTCCTTCGTCCCACTCGACACTCACCAGGACGAGGCCAGGACGAGCAGCAGGACGGCGGGGACGGCGGACGGGACGGAGCGGAATCACGTTGGTCATGGCGATCACCTCGGTTTCAGGCATGGCTCGGCTAAGGACTTGGCGCAGGGCGCCGGTGGAACGGGTGAGGGTTATGCGGCCTTGAGCGGCACGGTGTCGACGGCGACGAGGTCCGCCCACGCGGGTGTGAGTGCGGCGTGCTGGCGGGCGGCGGCTTCGGCTTCTTCTTCGCTCACGTAGACCGAGCGGGCGCGGTGCCAGGTGCCGTCTTGTCCGGCGATGATGGCGACGCCGGGTGTCTCGGCGGCGATGGCGCGTGCCGCGTCGAGGGCGTCGGGGTCCATGTCGCCGAGGGTCATGTTGGCGGTCTCGGGGTCGTTGACGCGGTGGCAGATCCTCCCGGACAACTGCGAGCGCAGCGCGGTCACGCCGGGACCGAGGTCGGAGCCGATGCGTTGGCCGCAGACGATCAGGTAGACGGCGAAGGCCCGGCCGAGTTGCGCCACCCGCAGGAGCGCGGTCGCGGTCTTGGCGATCTCGTCCTTCTCGCTCTTGTCGGCCATCAGGAACAGTTCGGCGACCTCGTCCACCAGGACCACGATCGGCACCGGCCGCACCTGCTCTAGGAGCCTCCACACATTGCGTGCGCCCGCCTCACGGCAGATCCGCATCCGGTCGGTCAGCACGCCCACCAGGTCATCGAGCAGCCGCACGCACTCGGTGCGGGTGGTGGCCAGCGCGGACAGGCGTGGGGCGTACGGGGTGAACTCCACTCCTCCCTTGAGGTCGAAGCCGACGATCGCGACTGGTTGGGGCGCCAGACCCTTGATGATGGCGTTGGCCAGGTTGGACTTCCCGGACTGCGTCGCGCCCGCGTTCAGCCAGTGCGGCACCGTACGGAAGTCGATGACCCAGTCGCGGCCGTTCTCCAGCCGGCCCGGCCGCACCGTCAACAACTCTCCCGTCTCGGGCGAGACATCCACGCCGATCAGTGGATCGCTCATGGTCGCCAGGAGCGTGACAGAGCCGGGCGCGGAGTCGACCACGCGGACCGCGTACACGCGCCATGCATGCGCGAGCCGGTCGCAGACCTTCACGTAGTCCTCCGGGATCTGCCCATCATGCAGACGAACTCGCACGCGCCAGCCCAGGCCGGTCGGCCGCAGCAGCCCGAGCCGGGGTGCGCGTTCGATGTCGACCCGCCGGACGCGCCGCCGTTCGTGGATGACGGCCGAGGCCGTACGCAGGCCGGGGACGGCTTCCAGCGACAGCCGCCAGGCGCGGCGCTTGCGGGTGAGCGTGCAGCCGTAGGCGACACGCCGCCAGGTCAGATAGACCCGCGCGGCCTTGAGCGGGAAGCCGACCGCGTACCAGAAGGAGCGCGGGAGCCAGTGGCGCCAGGCCCAGGCCCCGGCCGCCGCAGCGACCGAGAACCCGAGCGTGGCGTACATCGCGTTGGTCACCGTCACCCCGGCTCAGGCAGCTGCCGGGATGGCGACGGGGGCGAAGGTGGCGGCTCGGTAGGAGATGCCCCAGCGGGTCTCGCCGCCGCGGGTCTGCTGCCAGGCGAAGCCGACCAGCCCGGACGGTTCGACGACCTGGCCCACGGAGAGACCGGGGTCGCCGGAGACGTTGACGTTGATCAGCTCGACCCGCCCCGAGTCGTTTTCGGAGACGGACAGGCCGACCTGGAAGACGGTCTGGCCCTGCTTGTCGACCTTGACCTCGCCGGTGTCCTTGTCGAGCAGTCGGGGGCGGGGTGCGGAGACGCAGACGAAGGTGAGCTTGGTGGTGTCGATCGGGATCAGGATGTTGCGCATGTGCTGTCCTCCAGTGGATTATGCGTTCTAGTTACCTAGGATAGCTAGATAGGTGAGCCAGTCAAGCGGTTGGCCGAATCTTTCCTATGCACCTAGAGACCTAGACGGACGGCGTACACTGTCTGACATGGGAAATCCCCGGCCCGTAGACCGCCGCAAGCAGTACGTCCGCATCGCCGACGACATCCGTCGCGACATCGCGTCCGGGCGGTACGCGGTAGGAGACCCGCTGCCTTCCGTCGCAGAGCTGGCGACACGGTTCGGCGTGGCGAAGATGACGATCAGCAACGCCATCGCCGCCCTGCGGGACGAAGGACTCATCCAGACCCGGCAGGGGAGTCCGAGCATCGTCCTGGCCACCCCGGAGGAGGCCGGCGAAGAGGCGCAGGGGCCGAGCGAGGAGTTCCAAATCATCTCCGCCCAACTCCAGGAGATGAGAGCCGCCATCAAGAACATGAGCACCCGCCTGAACGACTTGGACGAGCGCACGAGGCACCTCGGCGACGCCTGAGCCGGAGCGACGACAAGAAAGAGGGGCCTGCCGCGGTTCGGTCAGGCCCCTGCTTCGTGTCTGGCACTCAGGTTTTGTCTTCGGGATAGATGTCGGCGTAGAGGCCGCCGCGGTTGCGTAAGGTCACGTGCTTACCCAGCAGACGGCGCATCGCGCCGTAGCTGTAATCGAACTTGCTGGCAACCTGGCGGATGCTCCAGCCCTGCGCGTACAGCCGGACCGCGTCTTCGGCGATCTGCTGTTCGGCCTCATGTGGGGTCGCCTCTTCGGCCAGGATTCGCCGGATGTCGGCACGGCTATAGCGCCGATGCCCGCCAGGCGTTCGCAGGGGCGAGAGCTTCCCTTCACGAGCCCACCGGGCAATCGTCGTCGTACGGACGCCGAACAACTCGGCCACCTCGCGCGGCTTGAGCAGCTCATCAGGTACGGGGGAGACGTCGTGCATGAACAACCTTGATCTTCGAAGCGAATCTTGCAGGGGTGGACCCGGCCCTGAGCCGAGGCGCCTGATCGCCGGAGGCGTCGGGGGACACCGGTGGTGATCGTCGTACTCAGGGCCGGGAGTTCATGAGGGGCCAGCCGCCGTCACATTCGCGGGGGACAGTGACTCGGCCGGAGGGGTGCAGGGTCCGACGTCGCCGATTAGCGCCCAGACCGTCTTGCCGCCGGTCGTCTCCAGCCGCCAGCCCCAGTCCTTCGAACACGCCTCGACCAGCAGCAGGCCCCGCCCGTCGACCCGATCGAAGGAGCACCGCTGACGTTCGGGTGCGGCTTCACTGCTGTCGGACACCTCGACCAGGACCCCGCCGACATGGCGGGACAAGGTGAGCTGGAAGACTTCGCCGATCTTCACGGCGTTCGCCGCAAGTTCCACCGCGATGAGTAAGACGTCGTCGGCGATACCGTCCATGCCCCAGTCCGCCAGCGCGAGCCGCGCCACGATGCGCGCCTGTTCAGCGGCGATCGGGTGCGGAGGAAGAGGGAACCGATATTGGAGCCTCTGCGAGTCCCCCGCCGGCCCAGCCGCAGTGTCTCTACTGCTCATGCCGGACGCACCAGACGGACAGACGAGCGAGGGGCGACCCGATCGATGATCTGGCTCGTCCGCTTGTGCAGTGCTTCGAGCTGTGTGGCGATCTCGGTGAGTTCGTCGGCGAGTTCGCACAGTTCAGCAAGGAGAATCTGGCGCTCGCGTTCGGTAAGTGCCATCGGCTTCTTTCTCATCGGGGAACCGCTGGTCAGGTCGTCGCGGGGATTCACAGGCATCCCTCCGCACGCAGGTACGCCTTTATCTGCTCGGCCGCCCCGGGAACGTCGCTGACCGGATGGTGGTGAGGCTCGCTGTCCCACACGTAGCGCTCCCCGTCGGGGCTGATGAGGACGTAGACGTACGCGCCGGGGGTGGAGGTCCGGACGGCCAGCCCCGGATAGCTGTCGCGCATCTCCGAGCCGACCCCGATCGCTTGCAGTTCCTTGCACAGCTCGGCCAGAGCGCGTAGCTCCGGCCCGACTTCCCAGCCCAACGTCTGCCTCCCGGTGGTGGTGGCAGCACCGATGACACGGGGACACGGATCGCCGGCTCCCCCCGGGGGGAAGTCGGGGAGCCTCAGCGGTGACTCGCTCGCGTCGTGTCATCGGCCCTGCCGGTTCTTACGGGAACGACACTGCCGACGTGTGGTGTCACGTCTCGATACCGCCCAAGGCCCCGCCGAGGCTTCTTGTGCTCGCTTTGTCTCGTCTAGTGCTCGTCTGTGTTACCGTCGCGAAATGCCGCAGGGTCAGGCCAGCGAAGACACCGTCATGGAGCCGGTACGCCTAAAAGCCGTACTCCGCCAGAAACACCTACAGACCCACAGCACCTTCTGTCGCGAGTACGACCGAGTCGCCCGCAAGATAGACCCTCAGTTGGTGGGCACCTGGCCGAGCCGCGCCCAGTTCCACCGCTGGCTTTCGGGGGAGTTGAAGGGCCTGCCGTACCCGCATCACTGCCGGGTGCTGGAGAAGATGTGCCCCGGCTGGACCGCCGACCAGCTCTTCGACCCCGGCAGCGCGGAGACCGAATCGTCCGCCGGCGAAGCCAGCCCGATGGTGCCCGCTGCTATGGCCCTGCCGGAGACGGCGATCGCGTCGTCGCCGATCAGCATCCGTCCGTACGTTGAGAAGGCCTTCGACCGCGAACACGTCGTGATCGACTTCTTCGGCTTCTCCGGCGAGACCCTGCACGGTGTCATCCAGGAGCCGTTGGACAAGATCCGTGCCGGTCAGCTCAAGCCGCGCAGCCTGACCGTGCGGATGCTGGTCCCGGACACCTCGGCGCCGATGGCGGTCCCGTGCAGCAGTGAGGACCTGTCCGATGACCCGGAGTTCCGCCAACGCGCTGGCCGGATCATGCTCCGCCACGGCCAAGCCATCCTGGACTCGATCGAGGAGCTGTCCGACCTGGGCATGGTCGAGAACGCCCGCGCGGAAATCCGGGTTCACGGCGTCCCGCCGTTGTTCAAGCTGTACGTCCTCAACAACGAGGAAGCATTCTTCGGCTTCTACCCGATCCGGCACCATGAGGTGAAGATCAAGGGCACGACCCATCCCGTGTACGACCTGATGGGAAAGGAAGCCAGCTTGTTCCGCTACACCACCCGTGACGGTTCACCGGTCGGCGCACAGTACGTCACCCAAGCCCGCCAGTGGTTCACCACCGTGTGGGAGACCATCAGCCGGGAGTTCACCGGATGACCCACGGCACCACCCTGGCCGACGTCATGAACCGCAGCCGCTACCTGCTGTTCGACTTCGACGGCCCCATCTGCAGCATCTTCGCCGGCCTCCCCGCCCCGAAGGTCGCCGCACACCTACGCGAGCTGGTAATCGACCGCGGCATCGAACTGTCCGCCGGAGCCGCAACGTCACGCGACCCGTTCGACGTCCTGCGCTTCGCCGCAACCATCAGCCCCGAACTCACCCGCGAGGTCAACGATGAACTACGCGCGATGGAGCATCGAGCCGCCGAGGTAGCCGAGGCCACACCGCACGCCCGCGAGGTGATCGAGGCAGCGCACGAGACCGGCCGCAGCATCGCCGCCGTCAGCAACAACTCTTGCCAGGCCGTGACCCACTACCTCACGGCCAACGATCTCGCTCCGTACTTCACCGCCATCGTCGGGCGCACTGACCCCGACCCGCGGCTACTCAAGCCCCACCCAGAGCTGATCAACCGTGCCCTCAAGGGACTGGCCGCCGACCCCACCGAATGCGTACTGATCGGCGACTCCCTCAGCGACATCGAGGGAGCCCGCAATGCTGGGACGCTCAGCATCGGCTACGCCAACAAGCCCGGCAAGCACGAGCGCTTCACCACGGCAGACGCCGACGCCATCATCACCGACATGGCCGAACTCCTCCCGCACCTAAGCGAGCACCAGGCGGCGGATCCGAACGCCGCTGACGGACGACGGCACAGGTAGTCCAGCCGGGCCACCGCACGGGCACACCGGACGACAGATGAACATACGCTTGCGAATACCGGCCGATGTGGTCCGCGCCGTGGCCGGCCGTTGGCCAGACAACGCGGCGGAATGGGGCACCAGCGCCGAACGCGAACTGTCCGCCATCTGCACCCGCTACCGCGCAATCCCCCGGACCGTCATGCCCGCCAGGTACGGGTTCGTGGTCGCATCAGACGCCCCAACCGGACCATTGATCATGCGGGCGAGTCCTGATCCTGCCGGCCCCCAGCAGGCGATGGTCTCCCAAACGCTCGCATCACTCCGGATAGCACCCAAGGTGCACGAAGTCGTCTCCACGACCACAGGGACGTGGGTCATCATGGACCGCGTTCGCCCTGGTGATCGCCTCACCAATTGCCGCCGCTCCGGCCTGGATGTCTCCGGCGCTCTGGCGGCCATGCTCCGGCCGATGGTCGGTCAACTGGCTCCGTGCCCGATGCCGTCACTAGCCGACTGGATACAAGGTCGGCTTGAAGACGACGAACTGGCCGACCTGGCACCGAACAGGAGCGTCGCACCGCTCCACCAGCGCCGGAACGCGTTGGCCATCCTCAAAGACCTGCGTGTTGGTGGGAACGATGGTCTCTGCCACGGCGACGCCTCGTCAGGCAACGTCCTGGTCGGTGGCAATGGACTGATGCTCATCGATCCCCGCGGCATGAGCGGGGAAGTCGAATATGATGCCGCCGTAGCCGCATTGAAGATCGCCGGGCAGACCCGACCGACGGACATCGCCGAGCGTCTGTCCCGGCTGATCGGCATCGATACCGAGCGAATCAAGGCATGGGTAGCCGTGGCCGACGCCGCGCGAGTCTAGGAGCCGACGACCCCCGAGACTAGGACGACACGGGAAGGCACCGCCTGGACAAGCATCAACCGAGGAAGGACACCGGAAGGTCCGCCGATCGGTGAGAACTTTCTCTACGTCATCAAGGGCGCCCCGCTAGGCGGGCCGCCGACGGTCAACCGGCCCTCGGGCCGAGCATGCGGCCTCTGCGGGCCGACCCGGCCCGAACCGGTCGACCGCCCAGCAGCAAGGCACCCAATAGCGGCAGAGGTCACCCGATTCCGCCTCGACGCTGCCCCAGTTCCCCGGCCACGTCTGGCGCATCAAGGCCGAGTCACTGCGCGGTCGACGATGTCGTGTCGGCGACCTGGGCCGACGGCACCCCAGCCGTTGAGCCAAGCGGAAGACGGCGGCTGGCGAAAGCCGTAGACGTCCATCCTGACCGAATTCATAGATAGAGCCTGGCAAAAACCTACGCAGCAGTGTGCCCGCAAGATGACTCATGACTCGATCGCCACGAAGGGGCCTGAAGTGTCGGCGGTCTCCTATAGCTTCGTGCCGCAACATTGGTCGGCCTGCCGCGCTCTTCGAAGCCGTGCAGTGCCCGATGAAAGGTGGCGTGTTGAACGCTGAGGAGTTCATTGCTCTCCTGAACGGTCTGCCCGGACGAGCTGGCCGGCCTGCCGTTCGGCGAGGCGACTCTCAATGGGACATCATCACGGTCCGTCCAGATGATCGCGTCCTCCAGATCTTGGCCGGTCCGGGTTCGGGGAAGACCGAAAACCTAGTCTCGAGAATCCTCTTCGAGTTGTTCGTGGGCATCGGCAAGCCGACGCCAGCCAGCCAGATCCTGGTGACAACGTTTACCAAGAAGGCGGCCACCGAGCTCGAAGTACGGCTGGTGGAGCGCTGTGATGCACTGCTCGCGCACGCACGGTCCCAGGGATTCGACGTCGAGGATCCCAAGATCCACGACCTGCGCATCGGCACGCTGCATAGCCTTTGCGACCGACTGCTCGGCGAGTTCGACGACGAGTACACCGAACGCGGCACCCGCCTGATCGACGAACACGAGACCGTGGTCCGGTTGGCGATGGCATACCGCTTCGACATCGGAATCGGCCTCATCGACAGCCTGCTTGCCATCGACGGGGTCACCGCGCTGTTCCGGCCGCCGTGGGACGGCGGCCGGTGGCCGTCGACCAACATGGACAAGGTCAAGTTCGTACAGGCCCTGATCGCCCAGCACACCGAGACCTGGGTCCCGCGGTGCGGAAAAAATCGCATCAACAACGGCCTAGAGGAAATCACCCGCGAGCCCGCGCTGACCGACTCGCTGATCAGGCTGCACGACAAGTGGTGGGCCTACCTCGACCGCAAAAACGTGCTGGACTTCACCGCAATCCAGGAGAAGTTCCTGCAGCGGCAGGACAAGTTGCTCGACAACTTCACACACGTCTTCGTGGACGAGTTCCAGGACACCAATCCGATCCAGTTCGCCATCCACACCAGTTGGCTGCAGAACGAGAGCACCCGGCTGACAGTGGTTGGTGACGATGACCAGAGCATCTACAGGTTCCGCGGTTCAGACATCGATTGCTTCAGAGGGCTAGCGGACTATTGCCTCAGTGAGGGCATCACGTACCGGTCGGGGAAGCTAGAGGAGAACTGGCGCAGTACACGGGCGATCGTCGGATGCAGCGAGGCGTTCCGCAACCTCAGTAGTCTGCGGCAGGTCACGATGGACAAGACAGTACGCCCTGCACCTGTCGCTGCCGCCGGCTATCCGGTTCGGCTCCTATCCGGTCCATGGGCAGACCTTTGCGATGTGGTAGCAGCCGAGCTCGCCGCCGGAGGAGTCTCGACGGAAGTTAGCGGCCCGCCGGAAGCGCCCGTCGACGCGGCGGTACTGCTTTTTTCTACCTCGGAGAAGAGCAGCAGGACCGCGACCAAGCCAGCCGACGAAATCCGGCGCGCGCTGGAGGCTCAGCAGTTGCGTGTCTATAACCCGCGCAACAAGACCGCCGGCGTGCTCGGCAGCCCAGTACATGACATCTTCGCCCTGATCAGCTATCTCATCGACCCCGTACGCGTCAAAAGGATTCCCGGCAGAGCAAGGGCCGTAGAGGTTCACGCCACTTGCCGAGAATCTGATCGGTGGCCATACGCCGACTCACTACATAAGTTTCGCATCGTCGACGGGCATGCGCAGTGCCAGAAGCGATTCCGAAAGAACAATGGCAGCGGCCTCAACGCGCCGCACCCCCGCACTGCGGAGTTGCTGGACTACGTCGACCAGATCCGCGATCGGCTCGTCGCCGCCACAGCCAGCGATAAGCCGCCGGCGCTGACCTTGGCGGGCTTCGTAGCTCGCCTGCTTAGCTTCCCCCAGTTCCGACACTGCGGATACACCCCGGAACTGTTCCGCCAAGCCCTGCTCACCTCCCTCATCGAGTCCCACGTCGCCCCCAGCCGCGAAACCATGCGAAGTCTCGATAGTCCGCTCAGGCCTTCTCGTAATCCGGAAACCGGCCAGATCGACTGGCCCGACGCCTGCTGGAACTTCCTGAACCACTTCGGGGCCTTGTTGAACAGCACCACACTCGACGACCTCGAGGTCGAAGCATTCGCGGACAACGCGATCGCGATGCTGACGTTCCATCAGGCCAAAGGACTGGAGTTCGATCACGTCTACGTCGGGTGCACGGGCCGATCGATCTCACCAGACAACGCCTTGTGCACGGAGTTCTTCTCAGGCAGAGCGATCCCGGCCGTGGTCGTGGATGGGCACTACCAAACCCGCGACCCGGGGGTGTTGGCGATGGCAGCAGCGGACCGTGACCGAGAGGTGTACGTCGCCATCACCCGCGCCAAGCAAACCCTCACAATTCTGCACGACCCTGGCGATACCACCGGTCAAACTCACCTCAATCCGGCACTCGAAACACTGTTCGCCCAGGCAACCCGCACGTTGCATCCCCGCAATCCCGCGGTGCAAGTATTCAGCCTCAACACGACCGGCACTGTCGGCGGCCAGGAGACGCAGGTATGAGCGACATCATTGAAGTCAGCTACACCGGTGACCTACTCGCCCATCGACGTTGCCCGCGATCATGGGCCTATGAGAAGCACGTCGGCCTACACCCGTACGAGCAAGTACAGGCGATGGAGGGACACCTCGTCCACCACTCAATGGAGTGGCTCACGATCCAGTACCGGCGGCACGCCGCAGATGGAGCACCACGCCACGCCACCAGGGCCGAACTGACCACCCAGCTTGACCGATACTCCAAAGTGCTGCACTCGCGGGGAATCCGCACTCGCTTCGCGTCCAAGGCCGAGGTGCTCGAACGGGTCGCCCACAACCTCTATGTGAAAGGAACCGATGAACCTAAGCCGGAGGTGAAAGCGGCCGTCGAAGGGGCCCTGCACGAGGAATACGAACTACGGACCGTGCGGAAGCTGATTCGCGCCGGGACCGATGGCGAGCCCATCCTCGGCGAGGGTGACCGTAAGAAAAAAGTACTGCTCACTGGCATTCTCGATGTCGTCGTCCAACAGCAGTCCGATTTCACCTACCACAGGACGTGGCGGTGGACCAACAAACGTACGCTGGAGGGCGAGCCTGTCCCAGACACTGTGGTAGCTCGACGCAACGACCTCGAAATCTGGGACTACAAAGGCGTCCGAGCAGACAGCCGATATCAGGAAGACTATGTCCGCCAGGTCGTAACGTATACCGCTCTCCTTGAAGAGCGGATGCGCCGGCCGGATCGCTGCGTGCTGTTCTTCACCAACGAGCCGAGGGCCGAAAAACGACTGCTCGTCATCCCGATCGACGACGAAGTCGTCGCCGCCAGCATGGAGTGGACGCTGGAGCAGGTCGGAGAACTCCGCAAGACCGAACTCTTGATGCAGCGTGATCCCCTTGCCGTCGAGGCCGGCGATATACGTCGGCGAGGACTTCCGCTTGGTGAGCGCATCACTAAGGAACTCAAGCAGCAGTGCACCACGTGTGGACAGCGCTTCGACTGCCCAAGCTACGCCGCGAACCTCGGAAGCACCGCAGGTGACCCCCACCCAGACGTCGACCTAATGAATGTACATAAGAACTAGATTTACACGGCATTAGTGTCGCAAGCAAAAGCCAATCTGCTGGGAGCCGCTGGAATTCAAGGTGGGAGCGCTCGACCGTATAACCACAGATCGGCGCTTCCATCTTCGGCACAGCCTCATCTGTCATCAGACGACAGATGAGGCTGTTCTGTGTCAGCTCAATAGGGCGGCCTCGATACGGCGTTTTGTAGTCTCGTCTGGTCACTCGACGTACTTGGCGCAGGCCTTTAAGCAGGACGGCGATGCTTTGGTCGGCCCATCTGGCGACCCGGGTCGGTGAAACTTAGCCATGAGGCAGGTCCTTGTCCGCGCACGCCGAAGAGGAGAGTCGGCCGGAGGGTTGGAGGCCGTCAGGCGTCACCACCCAGCGCCGTTGCGTTGTGGTGTAGGTGTCCCGGCAGCCACACGTCAGTGTCGTCAACGCGACGGTGGCGGTTAGCCAAATGGGGTCAGGGCCGGGGTCCTCAGGAATGCCAGTACGAGGACGGTGGTGACCAGGGACGGGGCGATCAACAGCCACTCCAACTGCACTGCGACCCTACGGCGGCCCACTGACAACCCTCGGTTCCGTCCAAGAGCAGTCGACCCACCGATGGCGAGCGCTTGCCGGAACTGAGAGTCTGTGGAAGTGGGGAGAAGTGCTCGGAGTTTCCATTTCGCTGCTAGTAGCTAATCAGCCGAGTTAATGCCTAGTTGGATACTGTCTCGGCGTTCGACGCAGCCACAGAAACACCAGTCTTCCTCGAGCCAGCGGTTGCGATCCTCCTCCAATATATGAAGTATCCCCTTCCAGGGGAGTGATCTTATGCTCTTTTCAAGCAATTGGTCGAGTGCTTTTCGGTCGACGAGTTCGAGTGTGAAACCTTCCTTCTTTGCGCGGGTAGCGGCCTGACGGGCGTGGTAAGTGAAGTGATCGGCAGTGGATACAACTACAGCGTGCTTCGCGCGTTCTAGGACCATAGAGCCCAGAACATTACGAATCGTCGAAACTGGTTCCGTGGAGCGAGCATATTCACGCCGTTTAACCTGTACGAGCCAGGACCGATCTTCCGCGTCGACTAGAAAGACATCTACGCCGCCATCTCCAGGGCGTCCCACATGGCGCACCTCGACGTACGTGCCAACCTCATCAAATACTCGAGCGACAAGCAGTTCCATATATAGAGGTGACACCGAATGGTATCGTTCAGGATGGCGCTTGAACCATTGACAGATCTCACTGAGACTTCCCTTTGGGGTCTCAGTGGAGAATTCGCGAAGCTTTGCCGAGAGTATAGCTATATCATATTCGTAGACAAGAGTGCCTCGAGCCTCCCATGATTGCATGCGCAACTCGTTGACCTGCCAGTAATAGCATTTTTGGCAATATTCAAGGAAGTATCCACTGCATCGATCGCTTTCGTCGGTGCCAGCTTTGAATCCTTGTGTTTTATCGAGCTCGATCCTGCAATACGGGCAGACTTGGGCGAGCGTCGGGAGTCCGTCGAGTCCAGGTAAAGTGTTGAGTATCGATCGTTTCTTAAGCGATTGAAAACTCGGATACCTAGATAGCGACTGAAATTCTCCGTTAATTGTCAGCTTTTTGTTTACGCGAGCTTTTCTATCGTCAGTAGAGTCGCTCAGCGAAATGGTAGCATAATCGTAAACTAGAGTGCTGACAGTAAGAGGGTTGCTGGGTGGGGTAAGAGGGATTTCTTGTCCCCACAATGCCAACTGAGCGTCAGTTGGCTTGAGACCTGAGTGTGACGACATGCTGCGAGCGTATCGCTCCCGTCTGACACTCGGCGGGTACGGCCATCCTCGGAGTCGGATCACGGTTGGCGATCACTAGAAGTTTGCAGCCCGGAAGGTCAGAAGACTCGAAACATGCATGGAATGACCAGATGGCCGACTTGGGGGACCTGTAGACCGGGTGAAGTTGAAGATCAAAAAGTAGAACGTGTGGGGTCGTCGTCGGTGACGCTTAGGTGGTAACGGCGGGGCTGGCTGGGACTGGACCAGGGTGGGCTCTGCGCGACGGGTGGGAGGATTGCCAGGCAGGTCGGGGAACGGGTGTGGACGAATGTGCGCGCCACTGCAACTCTCGAATCGGGCTATCGAAGGTGGGCTGGCCGACCGCTTGTCTGAGACGCATAAACCGCATCGCATAGAAGTACAGCAACCCCGCCGCACAGACACCCCAACCGTTTCCACCGGAACACGTCTGACCTCGGCAGAGACGCCGGTGAGCCGGGCTGCGTGTAGTTCGCATCGAGAGGGTGTCCTACGGCAGCGTTCAAGACGATCGCCATGGGGGGCACCGCCTGTCGCGGCTGGGGGCGATCGCTGCCGCGCGGCTTCCGGTGCTCAGGCCGTGGCCGGCCCTGCGCTCCGGGTCCGCTTGCCACCGGATGCCGGGCTTCTCGCCGCTCGGCGGCTGCTAACGCTTCTGCTACTAACGGCTCTGGATGGCCGTGGACGGATCTGAACGGCGCGGGCGTCCGGCAGCAGATCAACGAACGTTTGTGGACGGTCCTGGACGTCTCCGATCTTGCTACGGATCAGACGGCCGGGTTCGGGCGCTCGCGGCCATCGCTCGTCAGCAGGTCCGCCAGAGGCTCGTACTTCGGCATGGTCACCGCTCGCTCGTTTCCCGGTCGGCGTCGGGAGGTCATTGTCCTTGACCGTGGCCACGGCCTACAGCATTGGATTCGTGTGACGCAGCGCGGGGATCCTGCTGGGTACCGGCTACTTCTGTGACCGGAGTCGGATTCGAGCCGACAACCTCGGGCCTTATGAGACCCGCGCACTCCGAGTTGCTCTACTCCGCCATGACAATGACAGCCCCCTTGGCGGCTCGACTACTGCTGTATCTCAATCGTCACTTACTGACTCCCGCGTCGCCGCTTAGGGTGTAATACGTGCCGCCAATACCGGTTTGGATCGTCGCGAAAGAGTCCCTTCGCTTCAAGGACACGCCCGGCGCCCGGCCCGGGGCCGCGTACCTTACCGCCGATGAGGTGGAGCGTTACATCCTGACGGTGACGGCGGCAGAGGCGGCCTTATGGGTGTCTTCTGAGACCCACCCTCGCCCCGTGCTGGCCTACCGGGTGATTCCCCGGTCGGGTGACCTGCCCGTCGTCGTGCTCGGCGCACAGGGATTCTCGCGGGCAATGTTCCCGGCGGACGCCGAGCTGATTGGCCTGCTGAGCCACCTACTCGAGGCCCCGCCCCCGGACTTGCTGTACGACGCGCCGCCACCGGCGCCGAAGAAAGTTCCGTCGCTGCCACCCGCGCCCCGGAAGGCGTCGCCGAGGCGCAAGCGGGCTCAGATGGTAGCGCGTAAGAAGCTGTCCACGCCCAAGGTCAGGCGGAAGCCCCCGCCGCCTGTCAACGGGGACCCGGCGCCTCAACTCGCCAAGGGCTCGCGGACACCCAGCCCGGACCCGCCGAAACGGCGGATGCATGTGGCACCTGTCCAGATCGTGTCGGGTGGGCTGCCTGGCCTCGGTAAACGTCGGTAGCGTTTCCACCCCGCTGGCACCGCTACTCGACCATCCGGACGATGGCGGCCCCGACCTCACGCCCGCTCAATGCGCGGCGATGCTGCCCCGGCTGGAAGCAATCATCGACCAGCGGCAGCACGATGGCAGTGACTCCATTCTCCGACGACGCATCGACGACGCTCGCCAGCTGGTCGCCGTCATGCGGCTCTGCCTGGACAAGGACGTGGAGCTCATCTTCGGCTGACCGCCGCACGCAGTCTCCCGTCGGAGATGCCCAGCAGTTACGGGACAGCCCTTAGGCAGTAGACCCCCCCGCAACAATTTCGCAGCGATGTGTGCGGCCATAGGGGCCGGGTCCCCTGTGCCGTAAGTCGCGGAGATTTACCCGCCCCCGGTAGGTAGCTACTGAACTTGATCGGGCTATGTCGGGCGATTGCCTGACAGGTGAGGGATGCGTCCGGTAGATGTGTGCGCGTGAGTGACGACACGCCCAGCGAGCCCACCCCCGAGGACGGCGAGCCCACCTCCTTCGCTGAGAAGACGAAGAACTGGTACGAGAAGCACAAGCCGAAGATCCGCGCCGTCGGCGGCGTGACTCTGGTCGTGGGCCTGGCCGTGGTCGCCTATCTCGCCGAGAGGTACGACGCCGAGGACATCGCGGATTCCGAGCCGGTCTCCGACCCTGAAACGACGGATGAGCCTCGTCGGTCCTCCCTTGACCCTGACCGCGACCCCTTCCTACGGAGGCTCCCCCCCGGTCAGCACGCCAGCGAGGAGGCCAGGGCGAGGTACAAGGAACTGACGGGCAACGACCTCCCCCCTGGCTACACCTTGGTCCGCCGGTGGTTCTTCCCGAGCGACTCCTCGGAGGACGAGGACCCCGGCGAAGCCGCAGCCTGAGCACCTGGGCGGGGGCCTCGCGGCCTCTCGTTCCTGTGCAGTGCCGGCGGAGCCGCTGCAGAACGTCTCTGCCGCCGCTGACCTGCGGTTCACCCGGCGAGGGCGAGCGGGAGGCCCCGTCGACCTTGGATAGGGCAGCAGAACAATGTACCTCCGGCGGGGGCCTCGGGGATGACCCGATTTCTCTCGGGGCATGCGGTCCATCGGTGGTTGAGACGGAAGCCGGAATCTCCCCTCCGCCGACGTCTCAGGCAAGGCCAAGCAGGCCAGGCCCTCTTCCCGGTGGGTGGGACGACGGCGGAGGGGAAATCTCGGCAGCGGGAAAATGCGCGCTGCGTCAGGAGTTCTAATCACACTAAATCAGCGCAGCAGATGCCAGATATCAGGCCAGCAGAGCAGCCACCCGAGCCACCGGATGAGGCCGACCACGAATCGTCGAGCTCTTCTGGTGGCAGCCCGCCGTTCTCGGCTACCATCAGCCAGCCGTTTGATCTCCGCATACAGGACTTCCACTTTCGCCATGATCATGTGCATCTGCTGCACAGACAGAATGAGGCGATCGAGAAGCCTCGCTAGGCACTCGAGCACAGAAGCGCCACCTACTAGCTACCAACGCGGCGGCAGGAAAACTGCTCCTGTTCTGTGGCCGGTCGCTCTTCGGCCATCTACGTCTCGGGCAGTGGCCGCGCGCGTCGGTTGGTAGGTGGCCTCCTTTCGATTACCCGGATTAATCGTTGTGAGATGCTCCAGAGCGGAGACTGGTTCGCCCGAGACTCTGGACTCAGAATACCTGACGGCTGCGACAGCACTACAAGCTGCGACGTTGTCGGTTCGTTCCCGGTTCCTATGAGTCAGGGCGGGCGATTACGTTGAGTCGCGTAGTGGGGTATGGTTGACAGTAACTACAGCAACCACCGCCTGCCATGAAGTCGACCAGCGCCGGCCTCGGCGGGACATCGTGATCAGGGTGGTTGCTCTTCCTTATAAGCGGAAGGTCGCACAGCCGATGCGTGGACCCACCCGGCCCGATGTCCCGTGCTACTGCGGCTGAGGTCGTCTGCTGTACAGCTCACAAGTACAGCAACGCCGCCGCACAGACACCGTCAGCTGCTTCCTCCGGAACACGTCCAACCTCGGCAATGACGTCCCGTACCTGGGACTGCGTGTAGTTCGCATCTAGGTGGTCAGGGCTTGCCAGCTATCGTCTAAGACGATCGCCGGTGATAACTCTCGCCGTTGGGGTTGGGGCGATCGCTGCCGCGCGGCTTCCGGCGCTCAGGCCGTGGCTGCGCTGCGGGTCCGCTTGCCCTCGGACACTCGACGTACTCTGGTCGTCGTGGATGCGGCGGAGATAAGTGGCCAGGCGTGGAGGGATTAGGTTTGGCGTTGGATCACGGTCGAGCAGGACTCAACACCCCTGGCCACGACAAGGAGAACCTCACATGGGCTGGCCCCTACTCCCGCTAGTAGGCCGCGGGCTCATCCTTCTTGCCGCCCTGGCCATCCCACTCATCGTCGTTATCGCTCTCCTGCCCGCCGTCCTCGCCTGGCCTCTGCTCTCCAGCAGCCGCCAGAAACGGCTCCGCGGCTTCGTCTACCTCATCCGCCAATGGACCACCGAACTCGTAGCCGATACACCCCCAACACGGCGTCGCTCTCGATGGCAATAGCCCGGTACACGAGTTGCTAACAGGCCCGCTATCGGTGGCCGGCACCCAGGCGGGGCGACCCTCGTGGCGTGCACTTAGCGTGCAACTAGCCAGGGTGAACAGGGACCAATAGGGGTCACTCACGGACCATCGCAGCCGCAGGCCAGGGCCGCTGAAGGCCAGTTTCCATTTAATTCCCAAGCTGGTAGTGCGGGTTCGATTCCCGTCACCCGCTCGCGCTGGCCCAGGGGGGCGACCCCCTGGAACCCCCGATGTGAGGGGCTCCGCCCCCACGCCCCCCACTGGTTGTTGCCGGAGGAGGGCTCGTTTCGTTTTGACGCCCGCTCGCACGTTTCTCGGCCTTCTAGCGCTCAGCCTGCTTCGCCTCCGCCCGCCGGGCTATTAGCGGGCAATTGGGCACATCGGGGGCCATCGTCCCCGCCATGCCGCCGTCGTCTTCGTCGCTAGAGCGAGCCTCCTTCAGGAGCTCGGATTTCCGGAAGGGCCGATGCCGGGTGTTCACCGTCCGCCGACCCAGCGCGGACTTGTGGCCAGGGATCAGCGGCCCCGCTGCTCTGCCGCCGCGGCCGTGGTTGAGTCGGGCAGGACCAGTGAAGAACTCTCCCACATGGACACCCAGCTAACACAGTGGCAGCGTGTCCCCGAAGTGGTTGGATTCCGCACCGTCGGACCGTGCCTTCCCATGAGAGAAGGACAGGACATCCCGGACATGACCACGCGCCCCTACGTGCTCAGCAGCCCGAACAGCGTCCCGAAGCCGATCATGACGAGGGCCAGAGCGTAGAGCCACCGGACCAGGATCGGAGGCGCCCGCCGCTCGAACGTCAGATCAAGCAGGGCGCCGACGAGGGAGTCACGGCGGACCGGATGGCGGGGAGCCGAGTCATAGCGGTCTGTCAGTTCCTGTAGGGCGATCGCCGCATCGTTGCTGGGACGTCGCCCGCAGTAATCCGTTTTGTGTGTCACCACGGCTCTGTCAGCATGACGCCCATGCGCCACCCTCTTGACACGCTGGACTGGCCGATTTCCACCGACCGACTGCTGTTGCGCCGGGCTGCCCCCGACGACCTGGACGCGACCTGGGCCTACCGGCAACTACCGGAGACTCACGAATGGGTCCGGGCCGCCACGGTGACGTACGACGACTACCGTGAGCGTTTTCTCCGCGATGAGCAGCTCGCAGACCTGCTCATCGTCGAGCTGGACGGCCGGGTGATCGGCGATCTGACGCTGCAGATCCAGGACGCTTGGGCCCAGGAGGAGGTCGCTGACCAGGCGAAAGGCGTCCAAGGAGAGCTCGGGTGGACGTTGGATCCCTCCTACGGAGGCAAGGGCTACGCCACCGAAGCGGTACGCGCCCTCATCGACGTCGCCTTCGGGAGTCTTGGCCTGCGCCGCCTGCAGGCGGACTGTTTCTACGACAACGAACCTTCGTGGCGGCTCATGGAGCGGGTTGGGATGCGCCGCGAACAGCACACGGTGAAAGACTCTCTCCACCGCACCAGGGGATGGCTCGACGGTCTCTCATACGCGATCCTGGCCGAGGAATGGCCCGCTTCCGAGTGATGGGGAAGATCGCGCCGGATATTTCGTCGGCATGCTCGGCGTCTGCGTCACCATACGCAAGCAGGACAAGGCGCATGGCGTGGAGGTCACCACGTCGAAGGAGAGCGAAGGCCGTGTCGTAGGTGACCGCCGTGTCCGAGTCTAGGAGGAGACGGCCCAAGACGACGTCCGCTCCATAGTCACCGGCCAGGAGCGCCAATTGCCGCCCGGCTGCGGCACGTTCCTCCCAAGACGACGATCTGGCTGCACCAACCAGCCTGTCCAACTGGTCTGACGCTCCCGGTATATCCACACCCACGAGATTGCCAGAGCGTCCCCGAGGCCACCCGATGTTTTAGGGCTGCCGTAGGACGACACCGTCGGAAGGCTCACCCGCTGCCGGCTTGCCCATGCCCCGATCGGTGATCCGCGCCCACGTGAGGGAACCTCGCGGCGCGCAATTAGCCTGCAACTAGCCGGGGTGAACAGGGGTCAATAAGGGGCACTCGCGGGCATGCGCATCCACAGGTCAGCGGCGCCGAAAGCCGATTTCCATTTGATTCCCAAGCTGGTAGTGCGGGTTCGATTCCCGTCACCCGCTCGTGCTGGCCCAGGGGGCGACCCCCTGGAACCCCCGCTGTGAGGGGCTCCGCCCCCCACGCCCCCCACTGGTTGTTGCCGGAGGAGGGCTGTCTTCGCAACAGCGCAGACGAGCGCGAGGCGCGCGGCCTGCCGCCGTACCCGCTCAAGATCACGGTCACCCGCACCGGAAACCTCGACCGCGACCTGAAGTTCTGGCACCACGGCGGGGACAATCAGCCGGCGGGCGGCTCGGCGCGGGGCGTCACTTCGGTGGCTGCCAGGGGCCTGATGGCCAGAGTGAGTCGTCCCGTAGCCACTCTGGGCGTCGTGCAAGGGCGGCCACGGGCGGCACCAGAGGCGGCCAGGAGGCTGGAGCGTGCGGGGGCACCGGCGGATACGCCGACGTGGCGACGGGCCCCTGCCGGACGTGCGGCGGCCAGGGCCGCCCCCACGTCGGGGCCGCCTCGAACGGGGTGCCGTCCGGGTGAAACTCATGCTTCTTCAGCGCCCGGTGGCGCTTGCCCATGGTCGAGATGACCGACATCAGTACGATCGTGGCCACCATCCACCACAGACCGCCGCCGAGAAACGGCAAGTTCGATCCGAGGGGGACGCCGTCCACGATGTGCGCCAGTACCGTGCCGCCGGTTTCCCCGGCGACTAGGACAGGGCCCCCGAGCAGGAAGAAGCCGAGACCGTTGCGCACGGCGAACCAGCGGCCGAGGATGTCATCACGGGCCCACCAGCGGTAGGCGTAGGGCAATCGGGCGCCGAACCCGCGGTAGAGCAGCCAGCGCCCCACAGGAGGGTGGGCGCGCCAGCGCGTCCGCAGTCCCCCGCGGACGACGTCCCAGGACTCACGGATCGAGGGTGTCTCCCGGCCCGGCATCGCGACGTCCAGCAGGGTGCCGAGCAACTCGTCCCCGCGGGCGGCGCGGTAGCGCGGAGGGTAGGCGCGCAGCAGCGTGAGGCAGCGTCGCTCGTACGGTGTCGTCATGCAGGGCTCCCAGAGATCCTCGGGCCGGCCAGCCGCCGGCGAGCCCGCGCCGCCAACGCGGTCAGCCTCTGGGTCTCGGCCGCCAGAGCCTCGCGGCCAGCACCGGTGAGGCAGTAGTAACGGCGGAACCTGCCCCGGACGACCTCTTCGCGGTCGCGCGTGATGAGGCCCTCATCGGCCAGGCGGTCCAAGGCGCCGTACAGCGTGCCGGGCCCGAGCCTGACCCGGCCGTCCGACAGCTCCTCGACGGTGGTGATGATGCTGTAGCCGTAGAGGGGTTCGGGCGCGAGCGCGAGCAGGATCAGATAACTCTGCTCCCGCATCGGCTTAGGCTCCACAAGACCCAATATGACGTTACGCGATATATACCGCAACTCTGGCCAGTAGTACGGGCGCAGCCGGAAGACGGCGGAGAGGCCGCAGCCTCACCACAGTTCGGAGGCTTTTGTCGGAGCTCGACGGAGCGCACAGCGCCGCTGAGCTCTAGCCGACCTGTTCTCACCGGTGATCGCTGTACCGATGTCCCCCAAGGCCGGGACCCTCATCGTGTACGCCACAGCCCCGCATGATGACCTGGACCATCTCCTGGACGACGTCCCTGCTGACGCTCCCTGGCGGCGAGGTGACCAGGGTGAACAGGGCGCTCGCGTACAACGCGATCAGAGTGGAGATCGTCGAGCGGGGGGTGGTGAGGCCGAGTTTGTCGTGGTGGCCGGCGGTGATCTGCAGCGCGGCGTCCTGCAGGCTCTCGAGCGCTGAGGCGAGCGCCGGTCGGCGGGTGGCCTCCAGTTGTAGTTCGAAGATCGCCAGATAGCGGTTGCGCAGGGTGGTCGCCGCTGTGAGCAGTGAAGCCGTCAGCAGGTCGACCAGGGGCGCGGGCTGCTCGGTGGCACGGTCGGTGTCGGCGTGATGGAGCTCGACGATGCGCTCCGCGGCGGCCACCAGCAGCGCTTCCCGGCTGCGAAAGTAGTTCGAGGCCGTTCCCGGCGGCAGGTCCGCTTCCCTCTCCACCGCGCGATGGGTCACTCCATGCACGCCCGAGGACGCCAGCAGCTCGATGGCGGCATCGGCCAGTGCTCGGCGACGGGCCGGATTCGTGGGCGGCATGGGCCAATGATACCAATAGCCGTACTAGTACGATCGTATTGAATGTGCGAGGAGGTCCCATGAGGATCGTGGTGGTCGGCGCCGGGCTCGGAGGAGTTGCGGCCGCGGTGGGGCTACATCGCACGGGCCACGAGGTGACACTGCTCGAACGGGCCGCCGAGCTGCGGGAAGCGGGCACCGGGATCGTGGTCATGCCCAACGGGCTTCGCGCGCTCGACGCGCTGGGACTGGCTGAGGACGTCCGCGGACACGATATGCAGGCCGTCCACGGGCACGATACGCAGACCGCCCGCTGGGGACTGCGGGACCGGCTCGGACGGCCGCTGCTGGTCACCGACCTGGCCCAAGCGCAGCAGGTGGTCGGGATGCCCGCCATGATCGACCGGGCGGAACTACACCGGGCGCTACGCGCGCCGCTGCCCGCCGACCTGGTGCGAACCACGACCCCGGTCGAACGCCTGGAACCCGACCTCACCGGGGTGACCGTGATCAGTGATGGCGAGCCGGTCGCGAGAGCGGACGCCGTGATCGCGGCCGACGGCATCGGCAGCAAGCTGCGCGGGCGGCTCTTCCCCGATCACCCCGGGCTGCGGCGGACCGGCCGGATGGACCTGCGCGGCATGCTGCCCCGCCCTCCCGGCATGGCACCGGACCTGCTCGTCAGTCAGTTGGTCGACCGCCGCAGCGGCGCGATGTTCGGCCTGTTCCCGGTCGGCGAGGACCGTCTGTACTGGTTCACCGACTCCCCCTTGGACGGCACGCCGCCCGACGCGGACGAGGCACGCCGGCAGATGCTGTCCCTGATGGCCGACTGGCACCCCGTCGTCACCGAGCTGATCGAGGCCACCCCGCCCGCCGACATTTACGTCGACCCGGTCACCCGCCTGGCCGAACCCCTGCCCTCGTTCGTGGCCGGCAGGGTCGCGCTCCTCGGCGACGCCGCGCACGCCATGCCACCCGACCTCGGTCAGGGCGCCAGCCAGGCCTTCGAAGACGCCGCCGCGCTGACCCGGCACCTGATGGGCGCGAAACCGGCCGATGTCACCCAGCGGTTCCTGCGCTACGACGCCGAGCGCAGGCCCAGCGCCAACCGCATTCTGCGCGCGGCGTCCCGGCAATCGCGGCTGACCTCCCAGACCGGCGCCACCGCGTGGCTACGCGACATGCTGCTCCGCGCCGTACCGTCCCGGCTGGCCGCCCGGCAACTCGCCGCCCTCTGGCACGCCTGATGCACCATCTCAAGCCACCGGTTCCCCGCCGTTGGGCTTGGCGGCCGTAGCACGCGAGGCGGTCTGCGGGACGCGATGACAAGGTCGCGCAGTTCGTCAGGGCGTTCGGTGACCCGCATGCCGCCGTACGATCCGCCTGTCGGCGCCAAGCCGCAAAGGACCAGATCGGCCGGGTCGTGCATCCGGCGGGGGCCTCAAACTCCGGGATCGGCCGCACCCACGGGCCGAGCTGGCCGGTGGGTGAGGTGGAAGTCTGGTCATCCCGCCCGCCTTCGTCCCAGGGCAAGCCGATCAGCCCCCGAAGGGTGGGCCGAAAACAGTGCCCCCCGAGATGGGGCGATCGCGTCAGTAGTCTCGGCTGCGTGAACAAAGCGATCTTTGACGAGGTCGCGGTGCTGTGGGCCGAACATCTCGGTGCGCCGTGGCCTGATGATCTTTACTGGGTGGACGACCGTGATGGCAACATGCCCGAGATCGACGGTGCGATGGCTGGATGCGTCTCGGACTATGTGAAAAGCCGCGGTGCGGTGGATGAGGAGCGGTGCCGCGTCCTCCAAGAAGGCGCTCGTGCTCTTCGCAGGATGCTTCCCCGCCTGCGTGGCGAGGCCGCGGTATATGTCCGCCGCTTGATCCGGATGGCGGAGTTGATCGATCACGATGGCCGGTCAGCCTCTCAGGTGTGACCGCCACAACGGTGAGTCAAGCGGCGCCACCGCCCACGCCCGTGCGTACCCGTCAGAGCGGACGATCACGGTCGCGTACGGTCGGACCTTGCCTGCCGCATCCGCTTGCCGTCTCCGTGAGCCTGGCGCAAGTCGGCCCTGGCCAGCACCTCGTCGGCCAGCTCAGCCGGGGTCAGCCTGTCCGAGCGCAGCATAAGCGTCCCGCCCGGCTGACGGGCCGCGGCGGCCACCATCTCATCCACGCCGGTCATGCCGAACTCGCGGGCCGCCTGGTCCCACTCCTTGTCGGGGTGAGTCACGCGGGCGTTGAGCCGCTCCCGAAGCACCCCGGCGTCCACCTCCAGGAAGACGTGCAGGACCTCCTCACCCGCGTCGGTCAGGCCACCGAGGATCTCCGCCCGGTAGGCGTCGCGGATCAGCGACATGGGGACGATGAGCGTATCCGCGTGGTGTCTGCGCAGCGACAACGCCGTCGCGACGACCAGTTCCCGCCAGCTCGGCAGGTGCTGGAAATCGCCGTTGGGCGGCATCCACTTCCAGAGCATGAGGCCGACGTCCTCCGGGTCATACACGACCGCGTCCGGAAGCCGCCGGTGCAGTTCCTCCGCGAGCGTCGTCTTGCCCGCGCCGAACCCGCCGTTGATCCAGATGATCACGCAGCACAAGCTATCCGGTCGTCTCGGGGCGCGGTGATGATGATCCCGGGGTCGAAGGTCGTGTCAAACCTCAGAGCCCGGGCGACAGATCCGACTGGAAGGTGGGTGACACTCCGGCCAGAGCGGTCGATCAGGGTCGCATACGGTCGTTCGCGGGGAGAAGGTTAAGAGCGCGCAGGTCAGCGGGCACGACGGGATCAGACGGTGAGGACGAGCTTGCCCTGGAGGTGACCGCCGTCGAGCAGCCGGTGTGCGTCGGCGACGTGCTCGAACGGGAACGTCTCCTGCACGTGGGCTCGGAGCTTGCCCTGTTCGACGAGTTCGACGAGACCTCGTAGGGCGACCGGATCAGGGTCGACCGCGATGCCGCTGAAGCGCATGCCGGCCGCCTCGTACTTGGCGGCGAGCTCCGTATCCTCCTCGGCGACCGCCGTCACCAGGTGGCCGCCTGGGCGGAGCACTGCGAGCGACCGCTCGACGGTGTCGCCGCCGATCGTGTCGAGCACGACGTCGATGTCGCGGACCGCCTCGGTGAAGTCGACCGCCGTGTAGTCGATCACCTCGTCGGCGCCGAGGCCCTCGACGAACTTCCGCTTGCTCCCGCCGGCGGTCGCGATCACGTGTGCGCCGAGTGCTTTCGCGATCTGGATCGCCACGTGGCCGACCCCGCCACCGCCGCCGTGGACCAGGACGCGGTCGCCCTCGGTGACGCCGCCGAGGTCGACGAGGCCCTGCCACGCCGTCAGCCCGACGACCGGCAGTGCCGACGCCTCGACGTGCGAGAGCGACGCCGGCTTGCGTGCCAGGTGCAACGCGGGCGCCGACACGACCTCGGCGTACGCGCTCGCCGCCCGCGGGAACAGTGGCATCCCGAACACCTCGTCGCCAGGCCTGAACCGCCACGTCTGCGGCGCCTCCTCGACCACGCCGCTGATGTCCCAGCCGAGGATGAACGGCGGCCGGCCGATCAGCGGGAACTCGCCGGCGCGCAGGCGCGCCTCCAGCGGGTTCAGCCCGATCGCCTTGACGCGGACGAGAACCTCGGCCGGGAGGGGCTGGGGCTCGGGCGCGTCCACGATGGTGAGCACCTCGGGACCGCCGAGCGTCTGCTGGGTGATGACTCGCATGACTCTCCTGGCTTTGAAGGGGGGAGAGAACCCAGGCTAGGTTTCCGATAGGAACCAGCAGGTACCTTTGGCGCCATGAGCGGCTTCGGTCCCGGTGATCCCTTTCTCGCCGACTGTCCGGCGCGTCTGGCGGTCGAGCTCATCGCCGACAAGTGGACGGTGGTCGTGCTCTACGGCCTCAGCAAGGGCCCGGTACGCCATGGCGAGCTGATCGAGCTGATCGGCGGCATCTCCCGCAAGATGCTCACCCAGACCCTCCGACGGCTCCAGGCGCACGGACTCGTCCGCCGCCACGCCTACGCCGAGGTGCCGCCCCGCGTCGAGTACGAGCTCACCCCGCTCGGGGCGACGCTGATCGATCCGATCCACATGCTGACCGAGTGGGCGAGGGCGAACGGCGACGCCGTGCTCGATGCGCTCGACGCCGATCCCGAGCCGGTCGCCCATGGCGACTGAGGCTTCACTAGGGCACTGAGTACCCTCGGCCGCGCTCGCTCTGTTGCTGGTCGATGTCGTTTCCGGCGGGGACGAGTTCGTCGAGGAGTTCGCGGACGCGAGTGTCGATCTCGTCGCGGATGGGACGCACCTCATCGACGGTCTTGCCCGCGGGGTCGTCGAGTCGCCAGTCGAGGTAGCGCTTGCCGGGGAAGACGGGGCAGGCATCGCCGCAGCCCATGGTGATGACGACGTCGGCGGCCTGGACCGCTTCCGTGGTCAGGGGCTTGGGGAACTCCCTGGTCAGGTCGAGGCCGAGTTCCTCCATGACCGTGACGACGGCAGGGTTGATCGACTCCGCGGGGGCGGAGCCGGCGGAGCGTACGCGGACGCGTCCGGCGGCGTGGTGGTCGAGCAGGGCGGCGGCCATCTGAGAGCGGCCGGCGTTGTGGACGCAGACGAACAGAACCTCGGGAAGGTCAGACACCAGGACTCCTCGTTGATGATGGGACGGCGGTCTTCGGCTCCTCGGTGGCCGTCCGAGCCCGGCCGACGGTCTCCTACGGGGTGGTTCGGCGGCGTAGCGCGAGGGAGACGTAGACCAGGGCGACCAGGACGGGAACCTCGATGAGCGGGCCGACGACACCGGCGAGGGCCTGGCCGGAGGTGACGCCGAAGGTGGCGATGGCGACCGCGATGGCGAGTTCGAAGTTGTTACCGGCCGCGGTGAAGGCGTCGCCTTGGAGGGCGAACAGGATCACGATGGTGAACAGCAGCCCGTACAGGGCGGCGGGTCCGATCCGGGGCACGAACCGCGTTTCGTACCAGTCCCGGCCACGAGCTTTCTCGCCAAGGCGGCGGGTCAGGTAGCCGGCGAGCAGCGGGATGCCGAGGAACACCAGGACCGAGCGGGCGATGTCCCAGGTCGAGGCGTTCAGGTTCGTCTGGTGCAGGCCGAGCCAGCCGGGCAGGACGTGCAGGTAGAACCAGCCGAGCAGCGCGAACGCCACCACCTGGAACACCGAGTTCAACGCGACGAGTACGGCGGCGGCCTCACGATCGCCGCAGGCCAGGTCGTTCCAGATGATGACCATCGCGATGCAGCGTGCCAGTCCGACGATGATCAGTCCGGTGCGGTAGGCGGGCAGGTCGGACAGGAAGATCCACGCCAGCGCGAACATCACCGCCGGGCCGACGATCCAGTTCAACACGATCGAGGGGATCAGCAGCCGCCGGTCGCGGGTCACGGTGTCGAGCCGGTCGTAGCGGACCTTGACCAGCACCGGGTACATCATGACCAGCAGCCCGACCGCGATCGGCAGCGAGATGCCGTCGACCTTCACGGCGTCCAGACCCCTGCCGAGCTCAGGTATCGCCCTGCCGGCGAGCAGGCCGAGGGCCATCGCGGCGGCGATCCACATCGGCAGGAACCGGTCCAGCACCGACAGCCGGCCGACGACCGCGGCGTCCGCGGCGCCCGGGGTGTGTTCGTCGGTCGTGGTCACGCCCGAACCAGTCCGGCGGCTTGGCGCGGCCCGAGGATCGCCGACAGCCGCTGCAGCGTCTGCGGGTTGATCCAGTAGTAGACCCACGTACCGCGGCGCTCGGAGTCGATCAATCCGGCCTGTTTGAGGACCTTCAGGTGATGGCTGATCGTCGGAGCGGTCAGATCGAAGGCACTGGTCAGGTCGCACACACATGCCTCACCGCCCTCGTGGCAGGCGATGAGCGACAGCAGCCGTAGCCGTACCGGGTCACCGATCGCCTTGAACAGCGGCGCGAGTTCGTCCGCCTCGGTGGCGTTCAGCGGTTCGCACGCCAGCGGGGCGCAGCACGCCGCCTCGGACACGTCCACGACCGACAGGTCTTGCTTAGACATGCTTCTAATTTGACATGCGCCTAGGCAAGGGCGCAAACTGACGACGCCGCGCTGATTTGAAGTTCATCTAAACAGGAGGTGGACAGTGGCTCTTCTACCCGCCCTGGCCCGCCGGATCGCCGCGCATGGCGTCCGAGCACGCCGCGAGCGCATCACGTTCAACGACTCCACCGGCGAGGTGTGCGACGCGTCGTGCCGCCGTACCGCTCGCCTGGACCGCGCCCGTACCACCGCGCTAGCCGCCGGCCTGGACTATCGCATCTGAATCACACCGAAAGGAACACCGCATGTCTCGTGTTCAACTCGCTCTGCGGGTCGCCGACCTGGACGGCTCCGTCAACTTCTACTCCAAGCTCTTCGGCGTCGAACCCGCCAAGCGCCGAGCCGGCTACGCCAACTTCGCCATCGCCGAGCCGCCCCTGAAGCTGGTCTTGATCGAAGGTGAGGCCGGCGAGGCGACGCGGATGGACCATCTGGGCGTCGAGGTCGAGGACACCGATCTCGTGACCGCCGCCACCCAGCGTCTGAAGGACGCTGGCCTGGCCACGTTCGAGGAGAACGACACCTCCTGCTGTTACGCGCTCCAGGACAAGGTGTGGGTCCACGGTCCCGGCCAGGAGCCGTGGGAGGTCTACACGGTCAAAGGCGACGCCGACACCCTGGAGAAGACCGAGGGCTCGGCCTGCTGCGCCGGCGGGGCGGCCGATGCCACCGATGGCGAGAAGGTGACCGTCTCCGCCGATGCCTCATCCGGCGGCTGCTGCTGCTGACGGGAGCCGGGGGGCGTGGCCATCGCGAGTCGCGGTGACTCACGCCCTCCATGCCCGCCCTATGACGCTCAGGATTCCCCGACCGGCCCGCGGCTCGGGCGGGCCGAAAGTCATCCTCCCCGTTGTCCTGCTCGCTGCGTGCTAACCGAGTTGAGCCAGGCGGATCTGATTGCCGGACGGGTCGCGGAAGGAGGTGTCCATACCGTACGGCTGCTCGACGGGCTCCTCGACGAACTCGACGCCCCGGCCGAGGAGTTCTTTGTACGTCGTTTGGATGTCGTCGGTGGTCAGGAAGACGGTTCCGCCGAAGCCCTTGGCCATGAGGTCGCGTACCTGATCGGCGGTTTCGGGATCCATGACCGGCGCGCCGGGAATCGCCATCAGCGAGATCGCGATGTCGGGCTGGCCGACCGGGCCGACGGCGAGCCAGCGGAAGCCGCCCATCTCGGCCATGGTCACGTCGGCGCGCACCTCCATGCCGAGTTTGCGGGTGTAGAACTCGAGTGCCGCTTCTTGGTCGTGCACCCAAAGCTGCACGGTGCTGATCTTGATCATGGGGGTTCTCCCAACTACCAGGGGCTTTGTGCCGCGTTCAAAGCTAGCCAGGCGGCAACACGGCGTCTTCTCGAAACGTCCGGTTTCACCGTGAGGTCGGTCGGCGCGGGTCGGTCGGGGCGTTACGAGGGCGCCCGAACACCCGCAGGACGCACGCCGGGACCATCGCGTACGTGGCGGCGGGCGGGAACGTCGCGCGATAGGCCGTCGGCGACATCCCGTACGTGCGGGTGAAGCTGGTGGTGAACGAGCCGATACTCCGCAGGCCGACGGACACGCAGATGTCGGCGACCGACCGGTCCGTGGTGCGCAGCAGTGCCGCGGCGCGTTCGAGGCGGCGGGTCAGCAGGTACGCGTGCGGGGACTCACCGAACGCCCGGCGGAACTCCTGGCTGAAGTGGGCGCGCGACAGCCCGGCGGCGCGGGCGAGGTCCACGACGGTCAACTCCTCGAAGTACCGCGCGTCGACCAGATCCTTGGCGCGCAGCAGGTGGCGCGCCGGCGGCACGGAGCCCATGAGACCCCAGTATCGCCGGTTCACGCGCTGACGTGGCCAAGCCTCTCGACCGTCTCCCGCCGCGCCGCCGGCCACTGACAGGACGGCGTACGGATCGCCGGCGGCGTTTCAGCTGGTACGCGGTGACGAGTGTCACCGGGACGGCGGGGTCTGTCCGGCCAGAGCCGTACGTTCCTGCGAGGCGGTCGGGCTGGGAACGGTCAGCCGGCTGAGCCCCAGCAGGGAGGCGAGCAGGGCCGCGGCGGCGCAGGCGGCGGCGAAGACGTATCCCCAGCGGGCGCCGGCCGTGTCGATGATCTGCCCGGCGGCGGCCGAGCCTGCCGCGGTGCCGACCGAGATCGCCGAGGTGAGCCAGGCCATGCCTTCGGTCTGCCGACTCGGCGGCGCCTGTCGCTCGATGAGGCTGAAGCAGGTGATCAGCATCGGTGACAGAGCCAGCCCGGAGAAGAGCATCGCCACGGCGAGGACGCCCAGCCCGGGCATCGCCCAGAACGTGGCCGTTCCCGCCGCCGCCGCGCTCAGGGCCAGTATGAGGCGGCGCCGTAGCGGGGCATGCCAGGTCCGCGCCCCGTACCACAGCCCGCCGACCGCACTGCCCAGTGCGTAACCGCCGAGGACCAGGCCGGCCAGCGGCTTGTGCCCGTTCTGTTGCGCGAAGTCCACGGTGGCCAGGTCGATCGCGGCGAGCACCGCGCCGAAGAACAGGCCGACCGGCGCCAGCGTGACCAGGCCCCGCGCGGGCAGCAGCCGGCCGCCGTCACCGCGCCCCACACCCACCGGGCCCGTGGGAGGCTCGGTGACGCGCTGCGCGGCCAGCAGCAGCGAGCCGGCCACGCACGTCACCGCCGCCACCACCAGCCCCGCCGCCGGATGGACCCCGGTGGCCAGCAAGGTGACCAGCACCGGACCGGCCACGAAGATCACCTCGTCGGCCACCGACTCCAGCGAGAACGCGGCCTGCAGCAACGGCGAACCACCCAGCTGCGCGCTCCACCGGGCCCGTACCATCGAGCCGATCTGGGGCGTGGCGGCCCCGGCGAGCCCGCTACAGGCGATCAGCGCCCAGCCCGGCGCGCGCAGTTCCGCGCAGCCGATGAGGCCGACCGTTGACGCCGCGTACACCAGCACGAACGGCGGCAGCACCCGACCCTGGCCGAACCGATCGGCCAGCCGAGCAGCCAGCGGTGACACCAGCGCATAGCCGCCCGACCCGGCTGCGGCCACCGCACCCGCCAGCGCGTACCGGCCAGTGATCGACGCGACCAGCAGCACGGTCCCCAGACCGGTCATGGCGATCTGCATCCGGCCTACCAGCCCCGCCACGCAGAACCGCAGCGCACCCGGGCCGGCCAGCGCTCTCAGATATGAGCTTTCGCTCCGCATGATCTCTGTCCGCCTCGCCCCGAAGTACGACTGTTCTCAGTGGAGATAGCGCAAGCGCGGAACGGCACTCAACTCATTTAGGTGCTCGGACACGCCGCATGGCCAGGGATGATGACTGATCGAATCCGGCTGTGGTGCTGTCCGCCGTGCCGATCAGGCGGCCCGTTTGCAGCGGGTCCGGCAGACCAGACATCAAGGGCGACGGTTTTCGGCTCGCGCGAAAAGGGCGTGCAACCGGGGAAGCCGCAGCGGGATCAGCGCAGTATCTTCGGGGCCGCCGAATCGCCCCGACCAGGGCTCGCCCTCGCCGCTGGTGGCTGGGAGAACATCCAATGCCTCCCAGAACTCGTCCACATCGTCAGTGCGGCGTTCGTACGCCCGGGACGCGGCGAAATGGATCGCCTCGCTCGACAGAGTGAACCGATCGATCTTCCCGGCCGCGATCAATCGCACTATCGGATGGTCCGCGAGCACGTCTGGGTCGGCCACGACCTGCTCGAACGCATCCTGTCCCAAGCCGACCAGGCCCGCCTGGAAATCGCTGAGGCTGTCGTCCGAGACGTAGTCACAGATGAGGAAGGCGGCCCCGCACACCCGCCACTGGTGCGCGTGCGATGCGGTCTCGGCGTAGCAGTGGTGGAAGTCGACGATACGGTCCGGAGGCAACTGCGCCAGCCCGTCCACCAGCGCCGCGCCGACAGCGGAGCCGGACGGCCAGGCGCCGTCGTCGGATGCGTCCGTACGGGCCTGCTCGATCAGTGCCCAGAACTCGCTCATCTGCACACCGGGAGTTTGTCACGATCAATCCGGCGGATATCAGAGGAAAACCTATGCTTCACTATCCGGCGGGTCCGGTGAGAGATCTCAGAAGTCACGCTGACATGTGCCGGACGAACACCTCGAGGAAATACAGGGCCACGGCGCTTCCGCCGATCGCGACGGCCGGGGTCGTCCAGGCCGCGGTGCGAGAGCGCCGGGCCATCAGGCCGAAGATCACGATCAGTGTCCCCGTCGACCACCATGCGATGTCACTGTGCAGCCGGGCCGCGTCGGCCCTGACCAGGCAGGCGTGGTCCAGCCGCTGACCGGCGTAGGCGCACAGCTGCGCCGAGGACGGGTCGTACGGCAGGCTTCCGGGAGACGTCTGGTACATCAGCCAGACCACCAAGCCGACGACGACGCCGATCAGATGCAGGCGATTCAGCCTGATCCCCAGTCTGCGCCCCACCCACCATTCGTAGGCCGCGATCGCCGCGAAGACGACCGCCAATCCGCCGACCACGACCGTCATCACCCACGGACGGCTCCGATGCGTCACCATCGCAGCGATGATCACGGCGAAGAGGCCTCCGACGGACACGACGCCCGCCTGGCAGGACGCCCACCATGAACGCGCCATACGCGGTAACGGCGTGTGGACATCCGCCGCTACGAAGGAATTCCCGGTGGCACGCATACGGTTCCTCCTGTCCGACTTGATGCCCTTAGCAAATACCCCGCAGCGCACCACTTGCCACACACTGCCCGATTGGGGATGCCGCCCTGTTACTCACCTTCGGGCTGCGGCCTCGATCGCCTGTTTCATTTCCCACGCGCCGCGTTCGACGCGAATGCGGATCTCGGCGGCCGATGCGTGCGGCAGCACATCGGTGGTCCAGATCAGCCGGCCCCTCTCGTCGCCCTCCGGACGGACCTCGAACGAGGCGTGGTGGTGCTCGAGCGGCGGTCTCGCACCCTCGACGACGGCGTAGGCGAGGCGGCGGGCGCCGTCATCGATGGCGACGATCAGCTCGCGGATCACATGCCCGTCGGGAAAGGTCAGGAGCCGCTGGTCGCCCTCGATCCGGGTGCTGGTGACACGGCCGGGAAGCAGGCGCTCGTGCACGGCGCCGACGTCACGCAGCACATTCCAGATGTGCTCGGGGGACGCGTCGATCACGATCTCATGGCGAACGGAAGCCATGACGCTGGCGGGCTCCTCTCGGCTGGACTGTTGCGATCAACCTAGCCGGGACCCTTCTGATTCGGGCGTGGCGGTGTTGGGAACGAGTGAAAGCCATCAGGCTGTGGGCGGGCCTGAGCGGCGTCGGGATGGCCGCCGATCCAGGAGGCGTACATTTCCCACGCATGGATGCCCCGCCTTCCTCGCCCACCTGCGCCGCGAGCTGACCGTCTTCTCGGCGTGCCTGAACGGCGACCTGTCCGCGCCGGTCGAGCACTGCGGCGACTGGACGCTGCACGACCTCGCGGAGCACCTGGGCCGCGGCAACCTCTGGGCCGCTGCGGCGGTGACCGAGCAGCACAGCCACTACGAGGCCCCTCCCGCGCCGCGGGACCGCGCGCCGGCACTGTCGATCCTGGACGGCCCACTGGTCGCCTGACGCGCGGTACGGCACCTGCCCGGCAGGCCCCCGACAACCCACCCGGCCACAGGCCGAACGCGCCCGATCCGACCCGAGCTGAGAGCGGCTACCGGAGAAAACACGTTGGTCCGGCGTCACGCCGCCGTGCGATGATCCGCCGATGTCCGACAACACTCGACAGCGCCGCCTGGCCGCGCTGTCGGCCTGCGACCGAATCCTGTCCGGCACCCGGCCTGCGACGATGCGGGACAGGCTAGCGGACATGGAGGCGGGCGGTGACCTGGACGGCCGGCCCGACTTCTACGGCGACGGCCCAGTGACCACGCTGGAGGAACGCGTGGCAGACCTCCTGGGGACCGAGGCCGCCGTCTTCTTCCCCACCGGCACGATGGCCCAGCAGGTCGCGCTTCGCTACGGCGCCGACCGCACCGGGCGGTCGACGGTCGCCCTTCACCCGCTCGGCCACCAGGAGATGCACGAACGGCACGCTTACGCCCAGGTGAGCGGTCTGCGCAGCGTCTGGCCGACCACCGCGCCGCGTAACCCCACGGCCGACGAGATCACCGAACTCGGCGAACCGGTGAGCACCGTCGTCATCGAACTCCCGCTGCGCGACGCCGGCTTCGTCCTGCCCACCTGGGATGAGCTCACCGCAGTGTCCGCCGCGGCACGCGCCATCGGCGCACGCCTTCACTTCGACGGCGCCCGGATCTGGGACTCCACTCCCCACCTCGGACACTCCCTCAGCGAGATCGCGAGCCTCGCCGACAGCACCTACGTCTCCTTCTACAAGACGCTCGGCGGCATCAGCGGTGCGGCGCTCACGGGCACGGCGGAACTCGCCTCGTACGCCCGGGTCTGGCGGCACCGCTACGGCGGCGACGTGTTCCAGCAGTGGCCCGCGGCCGTGACCGCACTCGCCGGGCTCGACCGCGAACTGCCACGCGTCCCCGACTATGTACGGCACGCGCGCACCGTCGCCGCGGCCCTCTCCGCCCTACCCGGCGCACGAGTCAGCCCGGAACCACCGCACACGCATCGGTTCCGTCTCTGGCTGCCTTACCCGGCGCAGGCGCTCAACGACGCGGCGCTCGCGCTCGCCGAAGAGGAGAAGGTGTGGTTCGCCGCCGGATGGCAGGACACCGATGTACCGGGCATCGCGATGACCGAGATCACCGTTGCCGCCCCCGCCCTGGCGTGGACCACCAAGGAGATCTCTGAAGTCGCCGAACGCTTCCTCAGCCGGGCCGCTCGCTGACCTGGGGAGTAAAGACCGCCACCATAGTGGTGAGCCCTGGTTATGGAACCGAGAATATTCCTACGATGGCGGCATGGCCCTCGACTTGTTCGCAGGTATTCCGGTCACCGACTACGCGGCGGCTCTGAAATGGTACGAGCGGCTGCTGGGTTCTCCTCCGGCGTTCTTTCCGAACGACACGGAGGCCGTGTGGGAGCTCGCCGAGCACCGGTTCGTCTACATCGAGCAGCGGCCCGAGCACGCCGGCCATGCCATGCACACGCTCTTCGTACACGACCTCGATGCGCGCGTCGCGCAGATCACCGAACGGGGGCTGGATCCAGCGGAGCAGGAGACCTACGCGAACGGCGTGCGTAAGACCACCTACCGCGATCCCGACGGGAACGAGATCGGGTTCGGCGGCGCTCCACAGTGACGAGGGCCACCCGCCGTACGACGGCCGCCGGTCAGCGCCGCCGGTCGGCGATGGCCGCCCCGCTGCTGTCGGCGGTGTTAGCGGTCGGCGCGTGCGGGAACACGGCCGCACACCCTCCCGATCACGGCTCGAAGACTTCTCCGGATGCCGGAAAAGCTCATTACCTACTGGCCGTACGGTCGCCCGGCACTTCCATCTGCGGCGACGGAGTCACCCAGTTGCTGACCGCCTCCGGACGGCCGGTCGCGCTGGTGGGACGTCCCGCCGGCATCTGCAACTGGAGCACGGTGACGGCCGGCGTCTCGCCCGGACGGCCGTCCCGGATCTTCTTCCTCAGGGGGCTGACGACCGACCGGGCCCACATGCGCCTCTACCGGATGCGCATCGACGAACACGGAAAGATCGTTGAACTGGCGCCGGTCCCCGGCATGACCTCGGCCGACGACGCGATCGACGATATCGCCGTCACTCCGGACGGCACCCGGTTCGCCTTCCCCACGAGCCGCCCCGTCAAGAGCGGTATGGCCTACGGGGTGGTAGTGACCAGCGCCGCCGGACGGCCGAGGACGACCCTCTGGGCGGGCAGCGGCTGGAGTCCCCTGGTCGGCCTCTCCTGGGCGGCGGACGGGCGCACGCTACAGATCGCGCAGCGCGCGAACCCGGGCATCCGCGTGGTCGACACCGGCACCGCACACGACCTTGCCCGAGACAGCCGCCTGGTGGTGCCGGGGTCAGGATGGTACGGCGACGTGGACGGTGAGACGGGGACGCTGAGCACCGACGGAACGCAGACGTACTTCGTCACCCACGACCACCTGCGGGCGATCGATCGCGTGATCGCAGCGCCGGTCTCCGGAGGAGGCGCCGCTCGCGTCCTGTTCGAGAGGCGCTACCGGCCGGCGTACGTGGCCGGCAAGCCCCCGAAGCCGGCGAACCTTCTGGGCGACGCGATCTGCCGCGAGGGCGACGGCGCACATCTGCTGGTGGCGGGCAAGGATCGGTCCTTCCGCATCACGATCGCCACCCACGCCGTCGAGACCCTGTCTCTGAGCTTCACCGGCACGCAAGAGGAACTGGCCTGCTGATCTTCGCACGATCAGTTGTTCGGCCGACGATGGACTTCGGGGCGATAGGCGTAGAACATGGCACCCTGCTCGAGGTCGTGCCAGTCGGTCGCGCAAAGGGTGCCGGTCTTGCTGGAGGGACGACCCGCGAACGCGCTTCAAGTCGTACGCGCACCGAACCGCCGCAGGGCGCCTGATTCAGCTGAAGAGGTAGTGGCCACAGTTGGGCCACTGGCCCTGCCACCGGCCGCCCACCCTGTTGTACAGGAGCTGGGCGCGGTAGGTCTGTTCGGCCGCGGAGGCCTGGCTCGGCAGGCCCGAGCCGCCGACCGTCGCCCACGACTGCCGGTTGAACTGGTACAGCCCGTAGTAACCGGCGGGGTTGACCGCGCGGGGATTGCCGCCCGACTCGCACTTCGCCAGAGCGCTCCAGTTGAGCCGGGCCGCGGAGCCGGCGCCCGTCGGCTGCGGGCCGACGGCGACGATCTGCGACACCGCCTTGCGCTTGATCTTCTGGGCGATGACGGCCTTGACCTTCTTGCCGTGCCGCCGGACGTACGCGACCTGGACCTGCTTGAGGCCGGAGCGGCCCTTCCGCAGCACCTTCTGGCTGTAGGCGGGGACCTTCGAGCTCTTCTTCCGCACGATCGGCGGCGGGATCTTGACCATCTTGGTCACCGGGTCGGACAGCAGCCGGAGGACCTTGACGGTCGCGGCCGGTGCCGCGTCGGCGGGCGGGGTCACCAGGTCGTGCGGGCCGAGCTGCACGCCGACCTGGGCGAGCACCGCCCGTACGGTCCCGGCCGTGGTCATGGTCTCGGCGGTCTTCTTGTGATCGACGACCACGACGACCTTCCGCGGCGTGGGCGTGGGCGTGGCCCGGGGTGCGTCCGCGGCCCTCGCGTCGTCCGCCTTCGACGATCCGCATCCGGACACGACGACCGCGAGCATCGCGAGACCGGTGATGACCGCGGAAAGGCGCACGACTCCTCCGTTGTATCGGCAGCCCCCCGCGTACCGGCTAGCACACTAGCGGAGCAAATGACGCCTTTCGCGGCGAACACGAAACTTCCCCACCGTCCCGACGGTCGGCACGCACGTCCGTCGCCCACGCGCCGAGCAGTCCATGAAGGCGTGCGTCGTGTTCCCATAGGGTGCATCTCGATCCCGAAGAGGTCGACGGCGAAGCCGGTGCAGTCCCGCTCCGTCAGCCTCCTGGCGAACCCGGCCGGGGCCTCGCTCCGTTTCTCCATCCCGGTGTTCGCGCTGCGCTGTCGCGACCCCTACTTGCGGCGTTTCTTCTCCGGCCATTCCATGACCAGCTTCTCGCCCTGTGCGAGTGCCGCCCAGAAGCGGGCCTTCTCCCGGAGCTCCTCGGCCGCCGCGATGACCTTCGCCTCGTCGACCCGTGTGTCGGGGAGGGTGGAGAGCGCTTCTTCGGCGGCCCGGGCGACCTGGTCGGTGCTGGTGATCCGCTCGTCCGCGACGCGTTGTACGAGGCCGGCCATGAGCTCCGCGCGCTGCAGCCGGTCGGAGCGGGCCCTGATGGCCTGCTCGGAGCGCCGCTGCGCATGGGGCGGGCGGCGGCCGTCGAGGTGATCCATGCTGTCGAACACCGCGCCCGCGGCGACCGCTCCCCAGAAGCCGCCGTCCTCCGCCGTACCGCGCTCCACGATGAAGTGGACCGCGTCATGTGGAAGTGAGGGCCCGGCCACGCCCTCGCGCACGCGGTAGCGGACGCCGTCCGAGCGCTCGACGATGCTGTAGGAACGTGCACCGTCGGCCAGACGGGGAAATGTCACACGCATCGGTCCATCGTGACATCCCCCGCAACCGGTTTTCCGCGGCCGTGAATCACCCGTTCGCCGCCTCGAAGGCGCGGATCACCCGCTCGGTGGGGTCCGGGGCCGAAGGAACGCGGAGGCGGTCGGTGAGGAGGAACTCGGGCAGCTCGAACGCCGTGTGCTCCCGCTCGGTCAGCAGGTGCGTCCCGCCGACGGCATCGGGTTCCCAGCCGTGCGCCAGGGCGTACTCGATGAGGGTCCGTACGTCCTCCGGCTGCGGGTAGGCGCCGTCGGCCGCGCACGCGCCCCAGGGCGAACCCCAGCTCTTCGACAGCAGGTCCGCCTGCAGCGCGCGGCTGTTCTTCCCGGCGCCCCAGACGCGTACGCGGATGCACCGGTGGCAGTCGCGCTCGCCGCGGACATGGCGGATGTCGGCCTTCCACACGAACGCTCGTCCACCGGTGTGCAGCTTCCGCAACCTCGTCCGCATGGTCTCCGCCTCCCGGCAGCGCCCGAAAAAAGGGAATGAACGGCCGCCTGTCACAACCGTACGGTGGCCGGGTGCCGAACCATTCTCTTCCGGTGGCGAAGACCGAGGCGGAGTTCGCCGCCGTACGCCGGGACGAGGCTCGGCTCCGGCCGGGCGTCCTCGCATTGTGCCGTCATCTCGGACACGGCGGGGCGGACGTCACGCGTTTTCCGGGTGGCTCGCTACCCGTCTACGCCGTCGGGGACCGGCTCGTGCTCAAGCTCTACCCGCCGGCCTGCGCGAGGAACGGGCGGGTCGAAGACCGCGTGCTGCGCGCGATCGATGGCCGGCTGCCGGTGCCGACGCCACGCGTGGAGGCGGCCGGCGAGTTCGGGGACTGGCGCTACGTGCTCATGACGCGGTTGCGCGGCGAACCGCTGACCGAGGTCTGGCCACGCACGGACGAACGCGACCGGGACGCGATCGCCGAGCAGCTCGGGCGTCTCCTCGCCGCCCTGCACCAGATCACCGTTCCGGCGCTCGGGCCGGCGGACTGGCACCGCTTCATCGCCGACCAGCGAGCCGGCTGCGTCGCGCGCCAGCGCGCCCGCGGACTGGCGCCGCTGTGGGCCGCGCAGATTCCCGAGTTCCTCGGCTCGGTGCCGCTGCAGCCGTCACCGCCGGTCCTCCTGCACACCGAGGTCATGCGCGAACACCTCCTGGCCGTCCGGGGGCCGGGCGGCGGCTGGTCGCTCTCGGGCCTGTACGACTTCGAACCCGCCATGACGGGTGACCGGGAGTATGAGTTCGCCGCGGTGGGCCTGTTCGTCTCCCGGGGCGACGCGCGGTTCCTGCGCCGGCTCCTCACCGCCTACGGCCGGCCCGGCGACCGGTTCGACGCCGCGTTGCAGCGGCGGCTTCTCGCGTACGCGCTGCTGCACCGCTACAGCGACCTGACCTGGTACCTCAAGGAGCTGCCCGCGCCGCCGGAACCCACGCTCGACGCGCTCGCCGCCCGCTGGTGGGCGCTGGACACGCCCTGACGCGGCGCCCGCGTCACTTGAGTACTACCACGCCGATGACCGCGGAGGCCGGAACGGGGCCGCGGCCCGTACGGGAGTCCGCCGAGTTCGCGCGGTTGTCGCCCATCAGCCACATCTGCCCGGGCGGGATCGCCACGGTGCCGAAGGCCGCCTCAGCAGTGCCCGGCGCGAGGTACGGCTCGGACAACGGCGCGCCGTTCAGCGTGACCCGGCCGCCCGAGCAGCAGCCGATCCGGTCGCCGGCGATCGCCACGACGCGTTTGACGATGGGCTGCGTACCCCGGCCGTCCGCGGACCAGCTCGGCATGGTGAACACCACGACGTCCCCGCGCTTCGGCGTGTACCTGCCGTGCCGGACGGGCCGTGCGTTGAACGTCTGGTTCACCCGCAGTGTGGGCTCCATCGCGACACTCGGGTTGGTGTATCGGTGATACCCGTGCAGCGCCGCACTCGCCGGCGCGCATCCCGTGACCAGCCAGGGGAGGGCCGCCATGGCGATCACTCGTCTTCTCATGGGCACGGAGGCTATCGACTGAGATACTCCCCGGTCATGCTTACTGCGGTACAAAGCGTCGCCGAGGCGGGGATCGTGCGGCCATGACCGAACCGGTGGGCGCGCGGCGGTACGTCTTCCTGGATCCGGACGGGACGCAGGGGCGCGACTGGTCGTACGTCATCGTCCGGGCGCCCACGGGGATCTGCTACGAGCAGCAGTACGGCGGGACGGCCACCCGGTCGGGCCACGTCGAGGGCTATCTGGTCCCGGTACGGAGCGCGCCGGCGCTGGCCGACCTCCGTACGTTCTTCGAACGTGACCTCCGAGGATCCGGCGCGGAGGGCCGATCCTGGCCGGAGGACGACCTGCGACGGCTCCGCGGCGCGGTGGAGAGAATCCTCTTCTGGGAGTCGTCCCCGGGCCCGGAGGGCGTGACCGGCCGTGGCCCGCAGGCGCTGGTCCTGGACGAGAGCCGACTCGCCGACCTGGACGAGGCGTGGATCCCGGTCCTCACCGCCGACGGCCCCGGGATCCTGGTCTGGCAGAACTCCGACTAGTGCCCCCGGCCGCCGTCGGTGGGACGGCGGCCGGGCGGCTCGGGTCGTTACTCCGCAGCGGCGGGTTCGGCTTCGGGTTCGGGCTCGCCCTTGATGGAGCGGATCAGCAGCTGGGACACGTCGACCACCTCGAGGGAGTCCTTCGCGCCGCCCGAGGACTTCTTCTCGTTGATCGCGTCGCCGAGCATCACCAGGCAGAACGGGCAGGCCGTGGACACGGTGTCCGGGTCGGTCTCCAGGGCCTCGTCGACGCGTTCGGTGTTGATGCGCTTGCCGATGCGCTCTTCCATCCACATGCGGGCGCCGCCGGCGCCGCAGCAGAAACCGCGGTCCTTGCAGCGGTGCATCTCCTGGGTCTGCACGCCCGGGACCTTGGCCATGATGTCGCGGGGCTGGGAGTAGACCTTGTTGTGGCGGCCCAGGAAGCACGGGTCGTGGTAGGTGATCTTCTCCTCGACCGGCGTGACCGGGGTGAGCTTGCCGGTCTCCACCAGGTGGGACAGCAGCTGGGTGTGGTGCACGACCTCGTACGTGCCGCCGAGCTGCGGGTACTCGTTGGACAGCGTGTTGAAGCAGTGCGGGCAGGTGGCGACGATCTTCTTGACGCCGGCGTCGTTGAGGGTCTCGATGTTCTGCTGGGCGAGCATCTGGAAGATGAACTCCATGCCCAGCCGCCGGGCCGGGTCGCCCGAGCAGGCCTCCATCGGGCCGAGGACGGCGAACTTCACGCCCGCGATGTGCAGCAGCTCCGCGACGGCCTTGGTGGTCTTCTTCGCGCGGTCCTCCAGGGCGCCCGCACAGCCGACCCAGAACAGGTATTCGGTGTCCTCGGGCAGCTTGTCCTCGACCATCGGGACTTCGAAGTCGAGCTCCTCGACCCAGTCGGCGCGCTTCATCTCGGACATGCCCCAGGGGTTGCCCTTGTTCTCCAGGTTCTTCAGCATGACGCCGGCCTCCGAGGGGAAGCTCGACTCGATCATGACCTGGTAGCGGCGCATGTCGACGATGTGGTCGATGTGCTCGATGTCCACCGGGCACTGCTCGACGCAGGCGCCGCAGTTGGTGCAGGACCACAGCACGTCGGGGTCGATGACGCCCATGGACTCGGCGTCGCCGACGAGCGGGCGGCCGGCCTCCTTGAGCACGTCCTCGGGCAGGTTGTCGCGCTCGTCCTCGGCGGCCAGGATGTACGGCGCCTTGGCCAGGGCGTGGTCGCGCAGGTCCATGATCAGCGTCTTGGGCGACAGCGGCTTGCCGGTGTTCCAGGCGGGGCACTGCGACTGGCAGCGGCCGCACTCGGTGCAGGAGGCGAAGTCGAGGAAGCCCTTCCAGGTGAAGTCCTCGATCTTGCCCCGGCCGAAGGTGTCCTCGTCGGGGTCGGCCTCTTCGAAGTCGATCGGCTTGCCGTCGCTCATCATCGGCGGCACCGGGCCGAGCGCGTCGGGGCGGCGCTTGAACATGACGTTGAGCGGCGCCAGGAAGATGTGCAGGTGCTTGGAGTTCAGCACGATGATCAGGAACACCAGCATGACGCCGATGTGCAGCAGCAGACCGACCGACTCCAGCGCCTCGTTGACGTCGTGACCGGCCGGCTTGAGCGCGCTGCCCACCAGGTGGGACATGAAGGCGCCGTTGCCGTACGGGAAGTTGCCCGTGGCGACGCCCGCGCCGCGGAACAGGAACATCGTCCACACGACATTGAAGATCATGAACAGGACGAGCCACGCGCCGCCCAGGTGGGAGCCCTTGAACCTCGACTTGCGGTCGAGGCGCTTGGGGGAGTTCTTCAGCCGGATGACGGTGAAGGCCACCAGGCCGAGGAAGGCGGCGACGGCGATGAAGTCCTGCAGGAAGCCGAGCGCGTCCCACTTGCCGACGACGGGGATGTGGAAGTCGAGGCCGGTGAGCAGCGCGCCGTACGCCTCGATGTAAACGGTGATGAGGATGATGAACGCCCACATCACGAAGAAGTGGGCGAGCCCGGGGACGGTCCACTTGAGCAGCTTGCGCTGCCCGAGGACCTCCACGACCTGGCCCTTGACCTCGTCGCCGACGTTGTCCTTGGCTGAGGCGAGCCGGTCGGGAGCGGGCTGACCGCTCATCGCCACGCGGTAGAGGAACCGGACCCGCCGCCCGGCGAGCGCGAGCGCGACCACGGTGGCCACGAGCCCGATGATCAACCTGATGACCACGTTTCCGTCCTTCCGGTACGGCCTGGTTGCGGCGCCGTGCAGTCAGCGTATGGCCGGCGACTGACAGCCACGAACAACGGTTCGCATACTACCGATCAGTAG
>NZ_BAABHF010000009.1:470290-651267 GCF_039541955.1 Actinoallomurus oryzae
GCCGCCGGACGTCAGCCGCCGTACGCGGTGTTCGTCCAACCCATCGTCAGGTAGATCTCGCTGTGGGTGATGGCGCCCGGCTTCATGCCCTTCGTCTCCAGGCCGCCGCTCTGGGCGGGCGGCATGCCCGGCGAGGGCGGCACGGTCCTGCCGCCGTTGCCGTGGACGAGCACCATCTGGGTGCCGAGCGGGACGTACGTGACCGGGTCGAGGAGCAGCTCGCTGTCGTAGACGTTGCCGTTCTGCGTCATCCGGCCGGCCAGCACGGTCGCGGGCCGTCCCAGCGAGTCCCGCGACGCCCCCAGACTGCGCACGCCCGGCACGTCCGCGAGCACGCGGAAGACCGCCGCCCGCAGCTGCGGAGACGACGGGTCGAGCAGGAATCGCCCGGCCACACTGAGCAGGTAGCTGGACCCACCACCCCCGGCGGCCTTGAGCAGGTACCGCTTGAGGGCCTCGGGGTCACGGGCCATGGCCTCCCGCTGCGCGTCGGTCGGCTGGGCGGGCGGGCAGGCCTGCGGCTTCTTGGCACACCGCGCGGCCATCTTCGCCTCGAGCCGCCGCTCCCCCCGCTTCTGCGCGGGAGTCATGCGCACCAGGTCCCAGGCATGGGACCTGGCCGACTGCCTGATCGTCTGGCCGTTCGACAGGACACGCCACGTCGACGGCGACCCCGCCTTCTTCCAGGCCGCCCGGTCGGCGGCCGTCTGCGGAACGGCACCGGCGAACCGGCTGCGGAACACGTCCGGGTCCTTGTCGCTCCGCGCGATCCACTGGTCGATCTCGTGCCGCGCGCCAAAGATCATGTAGTCGCCGCGGTCGACGTGGTAGCCCTCGCTGGAGATCACGTGGGTGTGCCAGTACCGGCCAACCGGCGTGGACGCGGCCTTGTCCGCGGCGGTGAGCAGGATCTGCCGGGCGGTCAGCGGCCGGACCTCCGTCCTCCTGGTGGCCGGTGGTCCGCCACCGGTCAGGCCGATCGCGACCGCGACCGCGGTGGCGGCCCCGACCAGGGCGAGGCCTCCCCACAGGCGGCGGCGCGTACGGGCCGAGCGCGCCGGCGCGTGGGCGGCCAGGCGCCGGCGGCCCTCCGCGACGACCTCGTCCGACGGCGGGGCCTCCCCAAGGAGGCTCCGGATCATGCGGATCTCATCCATGGCTGTCCTCCTCCAGTGCGGAGCGCACCTTCTTACGGGCCCGGCTGAGCCGCGAGCCGACCGTGCCGTACGGGATGCCGAGCGCCTGAGCGATCTCCTCGTGCGACAGGTCGCCGAGCGCGCCCAGCAGCAGGACGTCACGGTCCCCGCGCGAAAGCGCGGCGATGGCCCGGGCCAGGCGCGGCCGGAGGCTCTCGGCGGCCACCCAGTCGACCACCTGGCCCTCGTGGCTCTCGGTGACCTCGTCGGGCCGGAGACGGCCGAGCGCGCGGTAGCGCCGTGTCTCCTTCCGCCGATGCTCGGCGACGAGCCTCGTGGCGATGCCGAACAGCCACGGCCGTACGCCGCCGCGGGAGGCGTCGAAGGTGTTCCGCTTCCGCAGGGCGACGACAAAGGTGTCGGCGGCGATGTCGTCGGCCACGTCGCGGCCCAGCCGGCCGGCGATGTAGCGGTAGATCTCGTGGAAGTGCTGGTCGTACAGGTCGGCGAACACGGCCTGCGGCAGGTGTGATCCTGCGTCCTGCGGCAGGTCCGGTCCGACGGCCGAGGGCGGCGTCCGCGGCCCGGCCCTCACGCGGGGGGCTCCGTCATCGAGGTCACCTTCCGGTGATCGGTATGGCTTACACCGGTACTCCGGCGGAGCACCCCTCAGCTTTCACACGGCACCGGACGGCGACGCCATCGGCCGTACCCCGCACCGCCACGCGCCGACGTCGAGGTCGCGCGTGTCACCCGACCGACACTCCGGCTAAGCACGCATGGCCGCCCATATGAGTAAATAGAGTTCTACAACGCGTTACATGCGCATATAGCGACATTCGCTTGGACCGTCTTGCAGGTACCGCCGACACGGCCCCGATCGGGCCCCGTGACGTCTGGGGGACGCAAGTGAAGAACGCGCCCGGCCTGCGGCCGGCGGTGGGTCTCGCCGTCGCCGCCCTGCTGGTGGGGGCCTCCCCGCCGGCCAACGCCACCACCGCGGCCCGGACCGCCGCCACAACGGCCACTTTGGCCACCCACGCCACGCCGACCACCGCCGCGGCGGGACTCCGGGCGATGCCCCGCGCGTACCGGCTGGTTCTCCAGGCGCAGTTCCAGACCACGAACTACTACTGCGTCCCCGCCTCCACGGCGATGAGCCTGTCGACGTTCGGGATCAAGGTCAGTCAGGACGCCCTCGCCAGGAAGATGAAGACCACGATCCGCGGCACCGGCGGCGACAACGCCGCCTCGGTCATGGACGGCTACCTGCACCCGCGGCGGTACGACGACCGGATCGTCGGCGACGTCGTCGGCCGTCCCCAGATCCTCATGCAGCGGGTCTCCTACGACGTCGGCACTCTGCGCCGGGCGCCGATCATGCAGGTGTGGATGGAGAGGCTGCCCTGGAACCAGGGGCGGCTCAGGGGCCACTGGATCGGGCACGCCATCCTCGCGTACGGCTACGACCAGAACACCGGGATGATCACTGTTTTCGACCCCTGGCGGCCGACCGGCGGCACCCACACGCTGCCCGCGAAGGTGCTGGCCAAGGCACTGCAGAGCGGCGCCGGCATGCACTACATCTCCCGCCGCTAGCCCAGGGGACCGGCGGCGCCGGATCCACGGACCCATTCACCACAGATTTCCTGTCGTACGCGGGAACACCGCGCCGCGCTCCCACGTTGAACCAGTCAGCAAAGTTGAGTGCGACAGACTCAAGTCATTTGACAAGCCGAAACGGCTCGGGCAACCTTGCGTCTGCTGGACTCAGCTTCATGGACAAGAGAGCACGGTCGGAGGAACCAACTCATGGCACGAGCGGTCGGTATCGACCTTGGGACGACCAACTCGGTCGTCGCGATCCTGGAGGGTGGCGAGCCCACCGTCATCGCCAACGCGGAGGGGTCGAGGACCACGCCGTCCGTCGTCGCCTTCGCCAAGAACGGTGAGGTTCTCGTCGGCGAGGTCGCCAAGCGCCAGGCGGTGACCAACGTCGACCGCACCATCCGGTCGGTCAAGCGCGAAATGGGCACCGACTGGAAGCAGAAGATCGACGACAAGGACTTCACTCCTCAGCAGATCAGCGCCTTCGTGCTGCAGAAGCTCAAGCGCGACGCCGAGGCGTACCTGGGCGAGAAGATCACCGACGCGGTGATCACCGTCCCGGCGTACTTCTCGGACCACCAGCGGCAGGCCACCAAGGAGGCCGGCCAGATCGCGGGCCTCAACGTCCTGCGCATCATCAACGAGCCGACCGCCGCGGCGCTGGCGTACCACCTGGAGAAGGAGGGCGAGGCCACGATCCTCGTCTTCGACCTCGGTGGTGGCACCTTCGACGTCTCCCTCCTCGAGGTCGGTGACGGCGTCGTCGAGGTGAAGGCGACCAACGGCGACAACCACCTCGGTGGTGACGACTGGGACCAGAAGGTCGTCGACTGGCTGGTCACCAAGTTCAAGAACGCCCACGGCGTCGACCTGTCCAAGGACAAGATGGCGCTGCAGCGGCTCCGTGAGGCCGCGGAGAAGGCCAAGATCGAGCTGTCCAGCTCTTCGGAGACGAGCATCAACCTGCCCTACATCACGGCTTCCGCCGAGGGCCCGCTCCACCTGGACGAGAAGCTCACCCGGGCCGAGTTCCAGAAGATGACCTCTGACCTGCTCGACCGCTGCAAGGTCCCGTTCCAGCAGGTCATCAAGGACGCCGGCATCAAGGTCAGCGACATCAACCACGTCGTGCTCGTCGGTGGCTCGACCCGCATGCCCGCCGTCGCCGACCTGGTCAAGGAGCTGACCGGCGGCAAGGAGGCCAACAAGGGCGTCAACCCCGACGAGGTCGTCGCGGTCGGCGCGTCCCTGCAGGCCGGCGTGCTCAAGGGCGAGGTCAAGGACGTCCTGCTGCTCGACGTGACCCCGCTGAGCCTGGGCATCGAGACCAAGGGCGGCATCTTCACCAAGATCATCGAGCGGAACACCACGATCCCGACCAAGCGGTCGGAGGTCTTCACCACCGCCGACGACAACCAGCCGTCCGTGGAGATCCAGGTCTACCAGGGCGAGCGCGAGATCGCGGCGTACAACAAGAAGCTCGGCACCTTCCAGCTGACGGGCCTGCCCCCGGCGCCCCGCGGCGTGCCGCAGATCGAGGTCACCTTCGACATCGACGCCAACGGCATCGTGAACGTCGGCGCGAAGGACCTCGGCACCGGCAAGGAGCAGTCGATGGTCATCACGGGCGGCTCGGCGCTGCCCAAGGAGGACATCGACAAGATGATGCGCGAGGCGGAGCAGTACGCCGAGGAGGACCGCAAGCGCCGCGAGGAGACCGAGACCCGCAACAACGCCGACACGCTCGCCTACTCCACCGAGAAGTTCCTCGGTGAGAACGACGAAAAGATCCCGGACGAGGTGAAGACCGAGGTCCGTACGGCGCTGGACGAGGTCAAGAAGACCCTCGAGGGCACCGACATCGACGCGATCCGCTCGGCGTCAGAGAAGCTCGCCCAGGTCAGCCAGAAGATGGGCGCCGCGATGTACGCCCAGAACCAGCCCGGTGAGGGCGCGCCCACCGCCGACGCCGGCGCGGGTGCGCAGGGCACCGCCCAGGAGGACGAGGTCGTCGACGCCGAGATCGTGGACGACGACAAGGACAAGCGCGAAGGCGGTGCGGCGTGAGCCGCACTCCCCTCTCCGCCTTGGCCCTTTTCGCGAAGGAGGAAACGTGAGCGGAGCGAACCAAAAAGCACAGCACGGTTCGTCACGCGCTGACGAGCCGCTAGGCGAGGAGGAAGCGTGACGGAGCGTCGTGACGACGCCGAGGAGCGCGAGGGTCCGGTGATCCGCGACAAGCGGCGCATCGATCCCAAGACGGGCAAGGCCCGGGAGTCGGCGGAGCCGGCTCCCGGGTCCGCCCCGGGCGCTCCCGAGACCGCGGCCGACGAAGAGGTCGCGGACCTCAAGAGGCAGCTGGCCGAGCGCACGCTCGACCTCCAGCGGCTTCAGGCGGAGTACTCCAACTACCGCAAGCGGGTCGAGCGCGACCGGGTCATGGTGCGCGAGCAGGCGCTGGCGAACGTCCTGACCGAGCTGCTGCCGGTGCTCGACGACATCGGGCGGGCGCGCGACCACGACGAGCTGAACGGCGGGTTCAAGCAGGTCGCCGAGGGCCTGGAGGGCATCGCCGGCAAGCTGGGTCTGCAGTCGTTCGGCAGCCCGGGCGAGCCGTTCGACCCGAACATCCACGAAGCGCTCATGCACTCCTACTCCGCCGACGTCACCGAGCCGACGGCCGTGCAGATCCTGCAGCCGGGCTACGGCATCGGCGAGCGGATCCTCCGGCCGGCGCGCGTCGCCGTGGCCGAGCCGGGCGGTGACGCCGGGCCGGCCGAGCCGGAGGAGCCCGAGGAGCCGGAGCCGCAGGAGACGGCCGAGGCCGAGGGCACCGAGGCGGAGACGCCGCCCAAGGCCGAGACGGCCGACGAGGACTGACCGACGAGCGACAACGAAACGAGGTAAGGGGCGCCGGTGAGCACCAAGGACTATTTGGAGAAGGACTACTACAAGGTCCTCGGTGTTACGAAGACCGCCACCCAGGACGAGATCAAGAAGTCGTACCGCAAGCTCGCTCGCCAGTACCACCCGGACGCCAACAAGGGCGACGCGGAGTCCGAGGAGAAGTTCAAGGACATCTCCGAGGCCTACGACGTGCTGTCGGACGAGAAACGGCGCAAGGAGTACGACGAGGCTCGCAGCCTGTTCGGCGGTGCGCGCCCCCGGGGAGGAGCCCAGGGCGGGTTCGGCTTCGACCTGGGCGACCTGTTCGGGAACACGGGCACCGGCTCGACCACGGGTGGCACGGGCGAACGCATCGGCGACCTGTTCGGCGGGCTGTTCGGCCGCCGCCAGGCGGGTCAGCGGCCGCGTCGTGGCACCGACGTCGAGTCGGAGATAACGCTGACGTTCGGCGAGGCGCTCGACGGCCGTACGGTCCCGCTCCGGCTGACCAGCGAGGCGGCCTGCCCGACCTGCCGGGGGACCGGCGCCAAGGCCGGCACGGTCCCCCGGGTGTGCCCCCGCTGTGAGGGCACCGGGCAGGAGAGCCGCAACGCCGGCGGGTTCGCCTTCTCCGAGCCCTGCCGCGAGTGCCACGGCCGTGGCCTGGTCGTCGACGACCCGTGCGGCACGTGCTACGGCAGCGGTCGTGCGCAGAGCACGCACACGATCCAGGCGCGCATCCCCGCGGGAGTGCACGACGGGCAGCGCATCCGCATCAAGGGCAAGGGCGCGCCGGGAGAAAACAGCGGGCCGAACGGCGACCTGTACGTCATCGTGCACGTCAAGCCGCACAAGGTCTTCGGCCGTACGGGCGACAACCTCACGCTGAAGGTGCCGGTCACCTTCCCGGAGGCCACGCTCGGCGCCGAGATCAAGGTGCCGATCCACCGCGGCCAGCCCAAGACCGTACGGATCCCGCCGGGCACGCCCAACGGACGGGTGCTGCGGGTCCGCGGCCAGGGCGCCCCACGGCGCGACGGCACCCGGGGCGACCTGCTCGTCACCGTCGACGTGCAGGTTCCCAGCGAGATCGACGACACCACCCGCGAGGCGCTGGAGAAGATGGCCGGCAGCCTCGGTGGTGACGGCGTACGGAGCGACCTGATCCGGATGGCGCGAGAGGAGTGAACATCATGGACCCTTTCGGCGACGACAGCCCGGTCTACGTGATCTCCGTCGCCGCGGAGCTGTCCGGGATGCACCCGCAGACGCTCCGTACGTACGACCGGATGGGCCTGGTCTCACCGGGTCGTACGTCCGGCCGCGGCCGCCGCTACTCCATGCGCGACATCGTGTTGCTGCGGGAGATCCAGCGGCTGTCCCAGGACGAGGGCATCAACCTGGCCGGCATCAAGCACATCCTCGACCTGCAGCGTGAGTCCGAGGCCCTGCGGGCCGAGGTCGCACGGCTCAGGGGGCTGGTCGAGGAGCTGGGCAACGAGCTGGAGTCCACCCGGGCGGTGGCCGCCCGGCTCGCCCGGCTGAAGAACACCCCCGAGTCGACGGCCGGCGCCGAGCTGGTGCCGATCCGTCAGACGAGTGTGGTCGTGTGGCGCTCACGCGGGGAGGAATAAGTGGACTACAAACGGACCGAGAAGAGCCAGGAGGCGCTCTCCGCCGCCCTGCGCCGGGCGGCGACCGAAGGGCACCCGCACGTCGAGCCCGCTCATCTGCTCGTCGGGCTGCTGTCGCAGGGTGAAGGCACCGTACAGCGCCTGCTGAAGGAGGTCGGCGCCGATCCGCAGGCGCTGCGCCGCCAGGCCGAGGAGCAGATCGCCGCGCTGCCGAAGGCCGCGGGCGCCACGGTCGGCGCGCCGGAGACCTCGCGGGCGCTGCTGGTGGTGCTGAACACCGCGGCCAACCGCGCCCGGCAGCTCGATGACGAGTTCATCTCGACCGAGCACCTGCTCGTGGCCCTGGCGGCCGACGGCGGGCCGGTCGCGAAGCTGCTGCGCGAGGCCGGCGCGACCCCCGACGCCCTGCTGGAGGCGTTCCCCAGGGTCCGCGGAAACGCCCGCGTGACCAGCGAGAACCCCGAAGACACCTACCAGGCGCTGGAGAAGTACGGCGTCGACCTGACCGAGCAGGCCCAGGCGGGCAAACTCGACCCGGTCATCGGCCGTGACAACGAGATCCGCCGCGTCGTGCAGGTCCTGTCGCGGCGCACGAAGAACAACCCGGTGCTGATCGGCGAGCCGGGCGTGGGCAAGACCGCGGTGGTCGAGGGCCTCGCCCAGCGCATCGTCGACGGCGACGTCCCGGACACGCTGAAGAACAAGCGGCTCGTGGCGCTCGACCTCGGTGCGATGGTCGCCGGCGCGAAGTTCCGCGGCGAGTTCGAGGAGCGCCTCAAGGCGGTCCTGAGCGAGATCAAGCAGAGCGACGGGCAGATCGTCACCTTCATCGACGAGCTGCACACCGTGGTCGGCGCGGGCGCGGCCGAGGGGTCGATGGACGCGGGCAACATGCTCAAGCCCATGCTGGCCCGCGGCGAACTGCGCATGATCGGCGCGACCACGCTGGACGAATACCGCGAGCGGATCGAGAAGGACCCGGCGCTGGAGCGCCGGTTCCAGCAGATCTTCGTCGGCGAGCCGTCGGTCACGGACACCGTCGCGATCCTGCGCGGGCTCAAGGGCCGGTACGAAGCACACCACGAGGTGGTGATCACCGACGCGGCGCTCGTCGCCGCGGCGGCGCTCTCCGACCGGTACATCACCGCCCGGTTCCTGCCGGACAAGGCGATCGACCTGATCGACGAGGCCGCGTCCCGGCTGCGCATGGAGATCAACTCGCGGCCGGTCGAGGTCGACGAGCTCCAGCGTGTCGTCGACCGGCTGGAGATGGAGCAGCACCAGCTCAGCAAGGAGTCCGACGCGCCCTCTCAGCAGCGTCTCGAGCGGATCAAGGCCGAGCTCGCCGACCGCAAGGAGCAGCTCAACGACCTGAACGCGCGCTGGCACGCGGAGAAGGAGGGCCTCAACAAGGTCGGTGAGCTGAAGAAGCGCATCGACGAGGCCGAGAGCCGGCGGGAGCAGGCCTTCCGCCAGGCGCAGATCGACGGCGACTGGAAGCCGCCGAGCGACATCGCGATCGAGATCGAGCGGCTCCAGGACGAGCTCGAGACCGCGGCGGAGGCCGCCAACAACCCCAACGCCATGGTCAAGCGGGAGGTCACCGCCGACGACGTGGCCGAGGTGGTCGGCGCCTGGACCGGCATCCCGGCCGGGCGTCTGCTCGAGGGCGAGACGGCCAAGCTGCTGCGCATGGAAGAGGAACTGGGCCGCCGCCTGATCGGCCAGTCGAACGCCGTCCGGGCCGTCTCCGACGCCGTACGCCGGGCGCGGGCGGGCGTCGCCGACCCCGACCGGCCCACGGGCTCGTTCCTGTTCCTCGGCCCGACCGGTGTCGGCAAGACCGAGCTGGCCAAGGCGCTGGCGGACTTCCTGTTCGACGACGAGCGGGCCATGGTGCGCATCGACATGAGCGAGTACGGCGAGAAGCACTCCGTCGCCCGGCTCGTCGGCGCGCCTCCCGGCTACGTCGGATACGAGGAGGGCGGTCAGCTCACCGAGACGGTCCGCCGCCGGCCGTACTGCGTCGTGCTGCTGGACGAGGTCGAAAAGGCCCACCCCGAGGTCTTCGACGTGCTGCTGCAGGTGCTGGACGACGGACGGCTGACCGACGGCCAGGGCCGTACGGTCGACTTCCGCAACACGATCCTGATCATGACGTCGAACCTCGGCTCGCAGTTCCTGGTCGACCCGTCGCTGGACAACGGGGCCCGGCGCGACGCCGTGATGGGCGCGGTCCGGGCGAACTTCAAACCGGAGTTCCTCAACCGCCTCGACGACGTGATCATCTTCGACGCGCTGTCCACCGAGGAGCTGACGAAGATCGTCGATCTCCAGGTCGACCGGCTCGCCGCGCGCCTGGCCGACCGCCGCCTGACGCTGACGGTGACCGACGCGGCCCGCGACTGGCTGGCGCTGACCGGCTACGACCCGGCGTACGGCGCCAGGCCGCTCCGCCGGCTCGTGCAGAGCGCCATCGGCGACCAGCTCGCCCGCGAGCTGCTGGCGGGCGAGATCCGCGACGGCGACGAGGTCGTCGTGGACGCCGACCCGACGGCCGACCGCCTGACCGTCAAGCCCACCGTCCCGGCCGCCTGACCCGTCCACGCGCAGTGCGCGGGGGAATGACGTCCGCTCGCCCCTGATGCGGTCGGTCGATCGCCGGGACGGGTCAGCACTCGTTTCGGGCACGCCCTGCGGGCGTGCCCGAAGCAGGGAGGTCAGGAATCCGGGTCGGCGGGTGGGAGTTCACAGAGCTTCTCTCCGCTCGCGATGTCCGCGAGAACGCGCTGCAGCTGTTGTATCCGCTGGTTGGCCTCTGTCATGAGGCGCACGGTCAGGCGCTGCCAGTCGGCGAGTTCCGGCTCGGCGGGGAGTTCGGCGAAGAGCTCCCCGACCTCAGCGATGGACAGACCGACGCGTTGGGCCACACGGATGATCTTTGTCCGGCAGATATCGGGTTCACGGAATCGGCGTTGGTTGCCGGCGGTACGTTCGCCGGTGAGCAGGCCGTGGGCCTCGTAGAACCGCACGGCCGAGGGTGCCACCCCACTGGCGCGTGCCAGGTCCCCGACTGACAAGTACGCCTGCTCGGTGACGCCGGCCGTCATGGTGAACTCCCACACGCTTGACTTCAACCAATGTTGAACTCCTAGCGTAACGGGCACCGCGAAGCGAGAGCCAGCGGTCAGCCCTGTTGGGAGAACGGCGCGTGGGCGTGGTGCGTGCAGCGACGGTGTCGAGGTTCGGTGGGCCGGAGGTGTTCGAACTGGTCGAGACGCCCGATCCGGTGCCGGGCGCCGGGGAGGTCCTGGTCGGTGTTGAGGTGATCGACACCCTGTGGCTGGAGACGATGGTGCGCTCAGGGGCGGGCCAGGGCTTTTGGCCGATGCGCCCGCCGTACGTGCCGGGAAACGGGGTCGCCGGTCGCGTTGTGCGGGTCGGTGCGGGTGTCGACCAGAGTCTGCGTGGTCGCCGAGTGGTGGCTCATACCGGTGGGGAGGGCGGTTACGCCGATCGTGTCGTGGTCGCGGTGGAGGCGGCGGTGGCGGTGCCCGACGGCGTTGACCTCACGGTGGCCGCGGCCTTGTTGCATGACGGAGTGACGGCGCTGGCCCTGTTCGACACGGCGAAGGTCGGCCCGCGCGACGGAGTGCTCGTGATCGGTGCCAGCGGTGGCCTGGGGTTGCTGTGTGTGCAACTCGCCCGTGCCCGCGCGGCGAAGGTGGTCGCGGTCGCCCGTGGCGCGAAGCTGGAGCGGGTCGCACGGCTCGGTCCCGACGCGTTGATCGACTCTGCTCGGCCGGACTGGGTGGAGCAGGCACGGGCGGTGTTCGGCGAGCACGGCGCCGACGTCGTGCTGGACAATGTCGGCGGCGCGCTCGGTGAGGCCGGCTTCACACTCACCGCCCGCGCGGGACGGTTCTCCGCCCACGGCATGCCCAGCGGGCGTTTCGCGAGTATCGACCGGCGGGCCGCCGACGAGCGAGAGGTCTCGGTGACCGGTATCGAGGCGGTGCAATTGTCCGACCGCGACCGCACGCGCTATGTCGAGCAGGCGCTGCGCGAGGCCGCCGCAGGCGTGATCGCACCGGTCATCGGACAGACGTTCCCGCTCGAGCGGGCCGGGGCGGCGCACGCCGCCATCGAGGGCCGCACCGCGTTCGGCAAGACCCTGATCACCACCGGCGTGTGATCCGAAGCAGGAGGGGCATCCGCCATGGAAACCGATCGCTACCCACATGAAGTGAGTGCGTCCGCGCGCGATGTGGCGTAATCAGATACATGCCCCAACTCGTCGTAGGCCCCCTGCTCCGCCACGTCGGGCCGGACACCGCCGCGATCTGGCTCGAAACCGACCAGCCGTGTGACGTGCGCGTGCTCGACGCGACCGCCCCGACGTTCACCGTCCACGGGCACCACTACGCGCTCGTCCAGGTCGAGGGCCTGGCCCCCGGCTCGGACACCGAGTACGAGGTCGCGCTCGACGGCGAGACCGTCTGGCCCGAGCCCGGCTCACCGCCCAGCCGGATCCGGATCCCCGAGCCCGGCGCCCGGCAGCGGATCGCCTTCGGGTCGTGCCGCGTCGCCCCCGGTGTGGAGAGCATCCACGGGCCGGACGCGCTCGGCGCGTTCGCGCGGCGGCTGGCGGACGGGCACGAGTGGCCCGACCTGCTGCTGATGGTCGGCGACCAGGTCTACGCCGACGAGACCGGGCCGGAGATGCGGGAGTTCATCAAGGGCCGCCGCGACACCGGCGAACCTCCCGGCCTCGAGGTCGCCGACTACGAGGAGTACGCCCGGCTGTACCGGCTCGCCTGGACCGACGACGCGATGGTGCGGTGGCTGCTGTCCACCGTGCCCAGCCTGATGATCTTCGACGACCACGACATCCGGGACGACTGGAACACCTCCGCGGCCTGGCTGCGCGACATCCGCGCCCGGTCCTGGTGGCACGACCGGATCACCGGCGGGCTCGGGGCGTACTGGATCTACCAGCATCTGGGCAACATGTCGGCGGCCGAGCGGACCGCGGACCCGGTCTACCGGCGGGTGCTGGCGGCGGACGGCGATGCCGGGCCGATCGTCGACGAGTTCGCCGTACGCGCTGACGAGCAGCCGGACGGCACCCGGTGGAGCTACGCCCACGACTACGGGCGTACGCGACTCGTCGTGGTCGACAGCCGCTGCGGGCGGGTGCTCCACGACGGCCGGCGGTCGATGCTGGACGACACCGAGCTGGCGTGGGTGCAGGAACAGTGCCGCGGCGACGTCGACCACCTCATCGTCGCCACCTCGCTGCCGTTCCTGCTACCGGCCACCATCCACCATCTGGAGTCGTTCGACGAGGCGATCGCGGGCGGCGCGTGGGGGCGCCGCCTCGCCCGGCTCGGCGAGAGGGTCCGCCAGGGCGCCGACCTGGAGCACTGGGCCGCGTTCGAGGCGTCCTTCCGCGCGCTCGCCGACACGCTCCTGGAGGTCGCGCGGCGAGAGGGCGGCCCGCACAGCATCACGCTGCTCTCCGGGGACGTCCACTACTCCTACCTCGCGCGGGTCGCCGGCACCGGCACACCGATCTCCCAGGTGGTCTGCTCGCCGATGCGCAACCACCTGCCGCTGAAGTTCCGGCTGCTCCAGCGCGCGGCGTACGGGCGGCTCACCGACGGGCCGGCCCGCGCCCTCGCCCGGCTCGCCCGGGTGCCCAGGGCCCCGATGAGATGGCGGCTGAGCCACGGCCCCTGGTTCGACAACGCCGTCGCCACGCTCGCGGTGGACGGGTCCACGGCGACCGTACGCTGGGAGGCCGTCGGCCCCGACGGGGCGCTCCGCGAACTCGACCACGCGTCCCTGTCGAAGGTCCTCTGAGGGCGGCTCCGCCGCTCAGCGGGTCGGGGCCGCCGTCGCTCCCTCTTCCGTCTCGGCGATCTCGGCGAAGCGCTTCTCCGCCGAGGCGCTGGGCCGGTATACATTTCGGGACTTATCCGTCGCCGGAAGGCTGGTCTCGATGTCGATCCCCGGCACCCCGCCAGGTTGGCCACCGCAAAATGGCCCGCGCTTCGGACCTGGAATGCCTCCCGGCGGACCTCAAGTGCCTCCCGGCGGGCCTCCCATGCCTCCCGGCGGGCCTCCCATGCCTCCGGGCGGGCCTCCGGCGCCTCCCGGAATGCCGCCGGGGCGTCCGCTTCCGTCCGCGTCTCCCGCCCGGAAGCCGCCGGTCGCTCTGATCGTCATCGCCGCGCTCGTCGTGCTCGTCGGGGGTGGTGGCGGCGTCTACCTGGCGACGATCTCCGGCGGCGCCTATCCGAAGGTCATCTGGGCCTGTGCGCTGCTCCCCGCCGCCGACGCCGCGACGCTCGTGCCGCACGGCCTGCCCAAGGGGAGTCCGCCCGGCGACGGCGACGGCGAGTCCACCTGCACGTGGAGCAACCTGGTCGCGGTGAACGCCGGGCTGGAGAAGACGAGCGCCAACCTGACCGTCCGCGCGCGGCGGACCGGGCGTGGCCTGCTGCGCTCCGCGGAGAGCAACGCGCATCAGTGGCTCGTCTCCGAGACGGACGGCAGCAGTGCCGTACGGTCCGCGGGCACGCCGGTGTCCGGCTACGGCGACGAGGCGATGCGTGTGCCCAAGGCGTTCGGCGGGGAGTTCGACTCGATCGTGTTCCGGGACAGCAATGTCGTCGTCGAGGTCGCGGTGGAGCTCGACGACCACCCCGGCGCCCAGACGTCGGAGGCGTGGAGCCGTACACAGCGGGCCGCCTCGCTGACCGCGCGGCAGCTGCAGAGGCTACGCGGCTGATCGGGGCCCTCCTGTACGGCGAGCCCCCTGACGCGCGACCCGCCGTCCGCGCCGTGCTCAGCGGAACTGGCGGCCTGGCGCGTCGTCGGTCTTCTTGAGCAGCTCGTCCAGCAGCGCGTCGTACCGGTCCTCCGGACGGCGCAGGTCGAGCCGGCAGCGGTAGCGGATGCGCAGCAGACCCTCAAGGCTCTCCTGGTCGCCCGCCCGCGCCAGATCGGCGCCCTCCGTGGCCCAGTCGTGCGCCGCGACCAGCTCGCCCTGCTCGTACAGCAGCTCGGCCACCGCGCGGTGGACCTCGGGGTCCTGCGGCGAGTCGGCACGGACCTGTGCGATCAGCCCCCGCGCCTCGTCCAGCTCACCCAGCTCGAACAGAGCGCCGGCGAGATAGATCCGCGGATCGCCGTAGGTGTCGCCGCCGTCGGCGAGCGCGTCGCGATAGGTCTCCGCCGCCTTGCCGTGGTCTCCCGCGTGCTGCCACTGCTCACCCGCACGCAGCAACAGGCTGGCGCGTGACACGCCGCCTGAGACCGTCTCGGCGAGCTCGACGAAACGCTTCGCCGCCGATGCGTGATCGCCCGTGCGGAGCGTGTCGAACTCCATGTCATCGAGATCGTCTTCGGTCACATGCGTCACCTTCTAGACGCTACCCGGCGGACCTCCTGCGAATCTGGTCATTTCGCATCATCCCCGCGACACGTCACAAGGGTTCGCCGGACGGGACGGCCCCCGCCGCGAGAAGGCTATACGCGGCGTGAGCGTTCGAGCGCATCCCAGAACCCTCGCCGGAGGGCGTGTCGCACCTCGTCGTGCAGCAGAAAGTCGATCGGCAGCGAGGACCCCTGAAGCAGCCGGGCCTCAAGGTCTGACGGCATTCGCGGCTTGCGCGCGAGCACGGCCTCGAGCCACAGGGCCGGCGCGTCGCGGGCGACCGACTCGCCGAAATCTTGACCCTCCTGGTGGGCGGCCTTGACCGCGTCGGAGAGCGTCGGCGTGGACTGCTGCGGCTGCGGCGGGGGGATCTGCTGCGGGCCGGTGTAGGGACCGACGGGCTGCTGGACGTACTGCGGGCCGCTGTTGTTGCCGTTCGACGACGAGCCTCCCGACGACGGCGGGCTCGACGACGGCGGGGAGCTCGCGGGCTTGGGCGGGATGATCGGCGGCGCGGAGTGCGTCGGCGCCGAGCGCAGCGGCGGCACCGGGATCACCGGGCCGGCGGTCGACGGCTGGCCCAGGCCCGACGTGGAGGAGGAGGACGTGGACGAGCCGCCGAGCTGCGGCGGCGGCGCGGTGATCGGCGTGCTCGGCGGCGGGCTCGAATGCTGTGTCGACGGCTGCAGCGGGGACAGCGCGCCGCCGGTGGTGCTGCTCCCGTGTCCGTTGGACAGCGGCGGCGAGGAGGTGTCCATGCCGGCCAGCAGGTTGACGTACGGCCGCAGGTGGCCGGAGCCGATCTCGATGAGGTCGTCGCACTCGTGGCGGAGCACCCGGGAGATGGTCCAGTTGCCGTCCACCGCGACGTGCAGCACGCTCACGCGGACGCCGTGGTCTTGGGCGTCGGCGATGACCTGGGCGATGTCCTCGTCGCCGCTGACGACGACGGCGTCGGCGACCCCGCCGTTGCGGGCGAGGGTCATCAGGTCGCGGTGGATCTCGGTGTCGACGCCCTCACGGCGGCCGGGGCGGATGCGCGAGAGACGGAGCTTGATGCCGGGCAGGTCGGCGAGGGCGTCGTGCTCGGGCGACCGGCGACCCTCGACGGTCGCCTCGTACCAGTAGCAGCGCAGCAGCGGCAGGCCGGTCCGCTCACGCGCCAGGTTGCCGAGCAGCTGGAGGAGGCCGGCGTAGTCCCACGAGACGGACTCGCGACGGCGGGTTCCGTGCACCGCCATCGCGCCGTCCGCCAGGAGATAGCTGGCATCAACGAACAGCGCGCAGCGATCCACGCGACACCGCCCCTTCCTCGGCACGAGACCCTATATCGATGACTTACGGGTGAACTTTCGAGCCGGCGAGCGACCTTGGGCAACCAAAGCGTAGTGAAGTCCGCCGCTGCCGTATGGCGATCCAGTAATTGGAGTCTCCTGAGGACTATGGGGCGAATGCGGCTTACTTCGATTCGGTTGGCAAGACCACTCCGGCGTGTCACGTTGACTCGGTCGCTCGACACTGTAGGACGAGTCACCTGACAACACAGTGTGACTTCCGAAGCTCGATAGTCAGTACGTCCGTTCGGCGACGGTATCACCCGATTCTGAAGCGGCGGAACATCTCAGAGAGCCGAGATGAGGGCGGTGAGAGCCTCCGCCGTACCTGTGGGGTCGACCACCGCCGAGAAGTGCGAAAACGGGCATTCGCGGACCTCCCAGCCACGCATCCGCGCCTGCCGTACTTGATCTTGGTAACGCCCCGAGGTGGCCAGGTATCCGCACGGCGCGTCCGGCCAGTCCTGGGCCATCGGCGGCTCCTCCGCGAGGAAGTCACCGCCGCGATCACGTACCGTGACGCCGGCCGGCACCTCCCCCTCCCCGTACGGGCGGCTGGTCCCGGAACCGGGCAGCCGGGCGTCGAGGAAGACGTAGCCGCCCACGAGCCGGTGGGCCGCCCGCTGCGCCGCCGCGATGGGCGGCACGAGCGGCCCCGCGTCGCCGTGCGCGACGAGCACCAGCGGCGGCCTGGCCCCGGCGGCGGTGATCTCCAGCGCGGCGCGTGCGACGTAACGGGCGGCGTACGGCGGCCGGTCGTCGTCGGTGATCTCCGGGACCACCACGTCGTACGCGCCGAGCGCCGCGGACAGTGAGCCCCACGCCGATGCGGTGGTCAACGGACTGTGCAGGAGGACGAGCGTGCCCGGTGTCATGACTAAAGTTTCAGGCATGACGGACCGGGACGATCTCCTCGCGGAGATCAAGAGCAAGGCGGTCGTGCACGGCAGGGTGGTCCTGTCGTCCGGCCGGGAAGCCGATTTCTACGTCGACCTGCGACGGGTGACGCTCGACGGACGGGCCGCGCCGCTCGTCGGCCGGGCGATGCTCGACCTCACCGAGGACCTCGGGTACGACGCGGTCGGCGGGCTGACGCTCGGCGCCGACCCGGTCGCCACCGCGATGCTGCACGCGGCGGCCGCACGCGGGCGGACGCTGGACGCCTTCGTCGTCCGCAAGCAGGGCAAGGCGCACGGGTTGCAGCGGCGCGTCGAGGGCCCGGACGTCGCCGGGCGGCGGGTACTCGCCGTGGAGGACACCTCGACGACCGGCAACTCGGTGCTGACCGCGGTCGAGGCGCTGCGGGAGGCCGGCGCGGAGATCGCCGGTGTGGCCACCATCGTGGAACGGGGGGCACAGGCGCGCATCGCCGAGACGGGGTTGGAGTACCGGTCGGTATTCACCCTCACCGACCTGGGATTGGAGTCAACTTGACCCGGTCCTGAAGGGCCGGGCTTGGAGGTAGCTCCCGGCTGGCTGCTGGGTGGGCTCCTCCGTCCAGCCACCGCTATGGGGTGGCAGGGACGCGTGACTCACGGTCACGATCGTCTTGGCGATGATGTGGTTCTGGTTCGCGGCGTGGCGCTTCTCGCTCCGGTTGCGCTTCTTGAGCAGCCGTTTGGCGGACTTGGTGCGCTTCTTCTGGAGCTTACGGCGTAGTTCGAGCTGCCGCTTGCGGTGCCGGTTGAGTCCCCGCCCCGCGGCCTTGTAACCGGTCGAAGTGGTCGCGATGGCGGCGATGCCCAGGTCCACACCGATGAACCGCCCGGGCTCATACCGCTCAGCCTCGGGCACCTCACACGTGGCGATCAGATAGAACACCCCATCACGCCGGACCAAATCGGATTCGCCCTGCCGGTGGGCCTGCAGCGTCTTGAGGGCACCCGCTGAGCAGGCGAAGGGAATGTTCTTCACCCGGCCCTCGACGGTCCACACCGACACGGTGGCGGCGTCGTACTGCCAGGACAAGCACCGGTCGTCATACGGCTGCGCCGCCGGGCGGAACACGATCGGTTTGGCCTCGGCCTTGACGCGGCGATGGGAGTCCGGCTTGCCGAGGTTCCCAGCGCGGATATTCGCCTTCAACGTGGTGTAGGCGTCGCGGACCTTCTTGATACGGAACGCCGGGCTCACTGCCCGGTGGGCGCCTCGTACGTCTTGGCCTCACCGTGGCGTCCGGGCGGCTGGACGTGCCCGTTGATCGTCACGGTGACGCCGCCGGCGTCCTGAACCGCGACGGTCAGCCGGGTCTCGTTGAAGATGCGGGTCTCGTTCTGGCGCAGGTTGCCGTTGAACTGCACGTCGTTGGCGCCGGGACCCGAGACGAACACCGGGCACTGCGCGACCAGGCAGCGGACGGTGATCGTGTTGCCGACCTGGCTGGCGGACGCGCTCGGCTTGGTGTCCGTGCCGGACCCCGCCGTGCTGCTCGCCTGCGTTGACGCGGCGCTCGGTTTGTTCTTGTCGTCCTTGCCGGTGAGCGCCCCCCACAGCGCCATGCCACCGATGACCAGCAGACCGCAGGCCAGCACGACGGCGAGCACCGCGATGGCGATGCGCGCGAGACCCATTGGGTCCGACCGGTGACGTCCCACAGAGGGAGGTTAGCGGTGACGGGGCCTTGTCAGCGACGGTGACGGCCAGTTGGTTGTTGCGTCTTGGGCGGCTTGTACGAATCCTGGCGGCGGCCGCGGAACACCTCACGCAACACGGGCACCACCGATACCAGCACCGCCAAAGCCACCACTGGCAGCACATACTTGTCGATCCCCTTGACCCGGTCGCCGAGGAAACGGCCGAGCAAGATGATCGCTTCGGTCCAGAGCACCGCGCCGACGACATTCCACACAAAAAATCTGATCGCCGACATCTCAAGCATCCCGGCGAGCGGGTTGAGGAACGTGCGCACGACGGGGACGAACCGCGCCAGCACGACGGCCTTGGCGGGCCCGAACTTGTTGAAGTAGTGCTCGGCCTTGTCGACGTGCTCCTGGCGGAAGATCCGAGACTGCGGGCGTTCGAACAGCTTCCGCCCGTACCGGGCGCCGAGGAAGTGCCCGACCTGCGCACCGGCGACGGCCGCCACCGGCGCGCCGATCATGAGCACCGGAAGCGGCAGCGGGTGCGCGAGCGTGGTGCCCGCCGCGGTGTAGATGCCCGCCGTGACCAGCAGCGTGTCGCCGGGTAGGAAGAACCCGACGAGTAGCCCCGTCTCGGCGAAGATGATGACGAGGACTCCGATGAGCCCGAAGGCCTCGATGAGGGACTTGGGATCCATGACGTTCACGGCGAGTGCCACGGGCCGAGCGTACCGGTAGGTGTGCCCTGGTCTCGGCACGGCAACGATTTCGAGATACTGGAAGCGAGCCCGCCGGGAGCCACAGCCCTAAGGAAGGAATAGTCATGCCCATCGCGACCCCTGAGGTCTACGCGGAAATGCTCGACCGGGCAAAACGTGAGGGCTTCGCCTACCCCGCGATCAACGTCACGTCGAGCCAGACGCTCAACGCCGCGCTGCGCGGCTTCGCCGAGGCCGAGAGTGACGGCATCGTCCAAGTGTCGACGGGCGGCGCGGAGTACCTCTCCGGCAGCACGGTCAAGGACATGGTCACCGGTGCCACCGCACTGGCCGAGTACGCGCACGTCGTGGCCGACAAGTACCCGGTCAACATCGCGCTGCACACCGACCACTGCCCGAAGAACAAGCTCGACGGCTTCGTACGGCCGTTGCTGAAGATCTCGCAGGAGCGTGTGGCGGCCGGGCAGAACCCGCTGTTCCAGTCGCACATGTGGGACGGCTCGGCGGTGCCGCTGGAGGAGAACCTCTCCATCGCCACCGAGCTGCTCGAAGAGGCGCGCAAGGCCAACATCGTCCTCGAGCTGGAGATCGGCGTCGTCGGCGGCGAGGAGGACGGCGTCGTCGGAGAGATCAACGAGAAGCTCTACAGCACGGTCGAGGACGCCATGGCGACCGTCGAGGCGCTCGCCCTCGGCGAGCGCGGGCGCTACATCCTCGCCGCCACCTTCGGCAACGTCCACGGCGTCTACAAGCCGGGGCACGTCAAGCTGCGGCCCGAGGTGCTCAAGGACATCCAGGACGCGGTGGCCGCCAAGCACGGCCAGGAAAAGCCGTTCTACCTGGTCTTCCACGGCGGTTCCGGGTCCACGCTGGAGGAGATCCGCGAGGCCGTCTCGTACGGCGTCGTGAAGATGAACATCGACACCGACACCCAGTACGCCTTCACGCGTCCGGTGGCGGACCACATGTTCAAGAACTACGACGGCGTGCTCAAGGTCGACGGTGACGTGGGCAACAAGAAGAGCTACGACCCGCGGTCGTGGGGCAAGGCGGCCGAGCAGGGGATGGCCGAGCGCATCAGCCACGCCTGCGAGAACCTCCTGTCCGCGGGCAAGAAGCTTCGCTGAGGCGAGCGTTTCGACGGTGGGCGGCCGCGCCGGTGCCGCCCACCTGAGTCCTGCCCGCGAAGATTCTTGATCAGTTTGCCGATCAGCGGGATAGGAGATCCGCCGCGGATTGGGCAGGATGTGCACTATGGAGCAACAGAACCTCCTCGGAGGGCCGCCCCCGACCGAGCTGCCGGACAACCCGGAGGCCCGCCAGGCTCTCGAGGCCGGCGTGGACCCGTTCGAAGTGGCCGCCAGATTCCCCGCCCACCCGGCGGCGTGGGCCGACCTCGCCGACCGCGCGTTCGGAAACGGCGACGTCATCGAGTCCTACGCGTATGCCCGTACCGGTTACCACCGGGGGCTGGATCAGCTGCGCCGCGCCGGTTGGAAGGGCCACGGACCGATCCCGTGGCAGCACGAGCCCAACCGCGGGTTCCTGCGGTCCCTGCACGCGCTCGCGCGCGCCGCCGCCGCGATCGGCGAGGAGGAAGAGGCCGAACGCTGCCGGACGTTCCTGCGGGACAGCAGTTCGGCGGCCGCCGAGGTTCTCGCAACCTGACCGGCTTCTCCCGTTTTCCTCGTGGCCATCGGACGGGTACGCTCTGATCGCAAGAGCCCCTGTCGCTGCTTGCGCAGGGGCTTCGTCGATGTCAGGGAGAAAATCCGATGCCGGCCATCGTGCTCGTCGGTGCCCAGTGGGGTGACGAAGGCAAGGGCAAGGCCACCGACATCCTCGGCGGCGACGTCGACTATGTCGTGCGATACCAGGGCGGGAACAACGCGGGACACACGGTCGTCATCGGCGACCAGTCCTACGCGCTGCACCTGCTGCCGTCGGGGGTGCTCTCCCCCGACGTCATACCGGTCATCGGCAACGGCGTGGTGATCGACCCGGGTGTGCTGTTGGAGGAGATCGACGTACTGGAGGGGCGCGGCATCTCGTGCGACCGCCTGTTGATCTCCGCCAACGCACATCTGATCATGCCGCACCACAAGGCGCTCGATAAGGTCACCGAGCGCTACCTGGGCAAGGCCCAGATCGGCACCACGGGCCGCGGCATCGGCCCGGCGTACGGCGACAAGATCGCACGGATGGGCATCCGGGTGCAGGACCTGCTCGACCCGGGCATCCTGCGGCAGAAGCTCGAACTCGCGCTGCGGGAGAAGAACCAGATCCTCGCCAAGGTCTACAACCGGCGGGCGATCGAGATCGACGCGATCGTGCAGGAGTTCGTCGCCTACGGCGAGCGCCTGGCACCCCACATCGCCGACACGTCGCTGGTGATCAACCGCGCGCTGGACGACGACAAGGTCGTACTCCTCGAGGGCGCGCAGGGCACGCTGCTCGACGTCGACCACGGCACGTACCCGTTCGTCACCTCCTCCAGCCCGACGTCGGGCGGCGCGTGCGCCGGATCGGGCCTCGGCCCGACGCGCATCAGCAAGGTGATCGGCATCCTGAAGGCCTACACGACCCGCGTCGGCTCGGGGCCGTTCCCGACCGAGCTGCTGGACGAGACCGGCGACTGGCTGCGCAAGACCGGTGGGGAGTACGGCGTGACGACCGGCCGCAACCGGCGCTGCGGCTGGTTCGACGCGGTGATCGCCCGGTACGCGACCCGGGTCAACGGCGTCACCGACTACTTCCTGACCAAGCTCGACGTGCTGTCCGGCCTGGAGAAGGTCCCGGTCTGCGTGGCGTACGACATCGACGGCGAGCGCTGCGACGAGCTGCCGATGACGCAGACGGGCTTCCACCACGCCAAGCCGATCTATGACTACCTGGACGGCTGGCAGGAGGACATCTCCAGCGCGAAGGTCTTCGACGACCTGCCGGAGAAGGCCCGCAACTACGTCCGCGCGCTGGAGGAGATGGCGGGCGCGCAGATCTCCGCCATCGGCGTCGGCCCGGGCCGCGACCAGACCGTACAGCTCCGCTCCCTCCTCTGACAGCACGGACCTTCGCCCCTTTCCGGCGGCCCGCGCCAGTCGAATGACGGATGCGGGCCGTCCGGATGCCGCCCACCCGGGCTGGCCCGCCCGGAGGCCCGGCGGCTAACGTGACCGACCGTGGAGATCCAGGGACATCGTGGTGCGCGGGGGCTGTGGCCGGAGAACACCGTCGAGGGGTTCGCCCGGACCCTGGAGATCGGCGTCGACGTGCTGGAGCTGGACGTCGGCCTGACCGCCGACGGCGTGCCGGTGCTGCACCACGACCAGGCGCTGCGCGGCGACACCGTACGCGACCGGGGGCCGTGCCGGCCGCAGGACCCGATGTACCCCTATGTCGGCCGGCCGATACGGGAGCTCACGCTCGCGCAGGTCAAGACGGTCGACGCGGGGGTCCGGCACCCGCGGTTCGCCGAGACGCAGACGCCGCTGCCCGGGGCCGAGGTGCCCACGCTGGCCGAGGCCTGCGAGCTCCTCGCCCAGCACGACGTACGGCTCGCCGTCGAGATCAAGACCGACCCGTCCTGGCCCGAGGTCGAGACGATCACCGCGGCCGCGGTGAAGGTCCTCGACGCGTACGGGCTCACCGAGCGCTCGCGGCTGCTGGCGTTCGACTGGCGGGTCCTCGGCGTCGCCCGGGGGTTGCTGCCCGGCGGTGAGCGGGTCGCGCTGGTCGAGCCGGACACGCTCGACGCGTCGTGGATGGCCGGGCAGGACCCGGCCGGCGGCCTGGTCGCCGCGGCGGCGGCCGCCGGCGCCACGATGCTCTCGCCGAAGCGGGTCATGGTCACGCCGGAGCTGGTCGCCGCGGCCCACGACCGCGGGCTCGCCGTGGTCGTGTGGACGGTGAACGAACCGGTGGAGATGGCGCGGTACGTCGCGTTCGGCGCCGACGCCATCGTCACGGACTATCCGGACCGCCTCCGCGACGTGGTCGGCCGCCGGAGCTGAGGCCGTGCACGTACGTGTCCTGCGGTCGCGGTGGCGTGGTGTGTTCGCCGTCGTCGCCCTGCTGCCGTGGGGCCTCGGGTTGCCCCTGGCGGCCGTGGCGTTCGTTTCGGACGCCGTCGCCGGAGCGGGCGGGCCGCTGGAGCTCACCGTCGCGGTGCTCGCCGGCGCGGCGTCCGCCGCCACCGTACCGGCGCAGGCGCAGACGGTACGCGCGCTGCTGAGCCGCCCCCGTCTCACCCTCGGCGCGGAGGCACTCGTCGTCCACGACGCGGCCCTGTTCCACGGGGCCACCCGGATCCGCCGCGACGTCATCACCGGGGCCGAACGCCTGGACGGGCATGCCGCGGCCGAGTACGGCATCGCCGAGCTCTCGCCGTACCGCGAACCGCTGAACGTGGCGATCCTCCTGTCCGGGGAGCACGTCTTCGCGTCGGCCAGGCGCCGCCGGGGCGGCACCTGGATCTGGCTCGTACCCCGCAGGTACGACCGGCCGCCGCGGCTCCCGGAGCCGGGCGACCGCTACCGGCGGATCCACCTGCGCGCCGCCGACCCGGCCGCCGCCGTCGCGGCGATCACCGAGTGGGCGACGGTCTCCTGAGACCTCTTGCCAGAGATCCCACGGCCGGATGGACACGCGGGAGCGTCAGCAGAACTCGTCCAGCAGCCGGTAGAACGCGATCTTCCGCGGGTCCGGCGCGACGCCGTAGCGATCGAGGAATCGGTCGGCGGCCCACGGGCCGTACTGCGGGTTACAGTCGGCGGTCAGCGAACGCGTGACGATCGCCAGGTCGTTCCAGCGGTCCGCGACGCCGAGGCGGTCGGTGTCGATCACGCCGCTCACCTGGCACGTGTCGGGATCGAACAGCACGTTCGGCACGCACAGGTCGCCGTGGCAGACCGCGAGGTCCTCCTCGCGGGGCCGGGTGGCCAGGAGCTCGGCGACCAGTCGCTCGCGGGTCCAGCCGCGGCGTTCGTCGTCCAGGTCGTCCAGATCGACCTCGGCCGCCGACGCCCGCGGCACCGTCACGGCGAGGCGCCGGTCGAACGGGCAGTCCGCGACCGGCAGGGCGTGCAGGGCACGCGCCAGGCCGGCGAGCGCGTCGACGACGCGCGGACGGTCCGCCACCGGCCACGGCTCGGCCGCCGACCGGCCCGGCACCTCGGCGGTGACCAGCAGCCCGGGCCGGCAGTCGAGCACCTCGGCGGCGGGAATGCCCTGCCGCCGCAGCCACGTCAGGCGCTCGCCCTCCGCGACGAGATCGATCCGCGGGTCGTCGGACTCCTTGCGGTAGACCCCGCCGCGGCGGCTGACCCGCGCCCCGCCGCGGCCGATCGTGACGCTCTCCCACACAGGCCCAGAGTGTCATCCGGAGCCCGCCGTCGTGGTCAGAGCCAGCCGGTGCGCCGGAAACGGCGATAGAGGGTGAAACAGGAGGCCGCGATGATGCCGAGCACGAGCGCGTAGCCGTACTTCCAGTGCAACTCCGGCATGTGGGAGAAGTTCATCCCGTAGATGCCGGTGATCGCGGTGGGCAGCGCGAGGATCGCCGCCCAGGCGGAGATCTTGCGCATGTCGTGGTTGTCGGTCACGGTCACCTGCGTGAGGTGCGCCTGCAGGATCGGGGTGAGCAGCTCGTCGCACGACTCGACCTGCTCGCGCACGCGCGAGAGGTGGTCGTCGACGTCGCGGAAGTACTCCCGGATCTCCGCGGGCACGAACCGGCGGCTCGCCAGGTTGCGCATCGGGCCGGCCAGCGGCCCGACGGCGCGCTTGAGGTGGATGACCTCGCGCTTGAGGCGGTAGATCCGCTCGGCCTGGTTGGTGGAGTCGGCGGAGAAGACGCACTCCTCGACGTCGTCGATGTCCTCCTGCACCGCCGCGGCGACGGAGATGTACTCATCCACCACCCGGTCGGCGATGGCGTGCAGGACGGCCGCCGGCCCCAGGGCGAGCCGCTCGGGGCTCTCCTCCAGCCGCATGCGCACGGGGCCGAGGGCGCCGTGGTCGCCGTGGCGCACGGTGACGACGAAGTCGGGGCCGCAGAAGATCGCGATCTCGCCGGTCTGCACCACGTCGGCGTCGCCGCGCTCGACGTAGCCGACCGTCTTCATGACGAAGAACTGCACGTCGTCGTAGCGCTCGAACTTGGGGCGCTGGTGGGCGTGGATGGCGTCCTCGACGGCGAGCGGGTGCAGGCCGAAGATCTCGGCCAGGCGTTCGAGCTCGGAGGCGTCGGGTTCGTGCAGGCCGACCCACACGAAGCGGCTGTCGGCGTCGGTGTGCAGGTTGGTGGCGTAGTCGGAGGAGTCCGGCGCGCGTACGAGCTGCACGGCGTCCGCGACGTCGGGGGTGTCGACGCGCTTGCCGTCGATGTAGGCGCCCCAGTCGATGACGGCCGAGCTCCGGCGGGCGGCGACGCGCGGGGCGCCGCGGCCGGGACGAGCGAGGGGCTTGAGGAGAACGCGGGTAGCGCGGGTCGGACGAACCTTTGTCATGGCCATCGGGGGTCCTTCCCCGGCCCGGCACACGCGCGTGCTCGCGCGTCGGCCCGAGCTAGAACGGGGAACGCGCGCCGCGAGCGGCCGGACGCCGAGTAGAGGGGGTGGTACTAGGAGGAATCTCGGCGTTTCCGCAAGGATCACCAGGACTCATCACAACCACCTCCTTAGGTCCGTTGGCGCCAGAGCCCGAGCTCAAGGCTATACCGGGTAGGAAGACGCCCATGTGGGGCACCTGGTTCACATGTTCCTCAACTTTTTTACCGGTGACTTTTCGGCTCCCTGTCCCCGTCGGTGAACCGGCCGACCGGCATACCCCCCGTACAACAAGCTCATCGTCGCATCACTTCCCTCCGGTGACCGCGCGCTGCGGGGTATGCGGTTCTGGATAGGCTCTGGGCGTGCGAGTCCTCGTTCTCGGCTCGGGCGGACGTGAGCACGCGCTGGTCCGTTCCCTCGCCCTCGACCCCAACGTCACCGCGCTGCACTGCGCCCCCGGCAACCCCGGTACGGCCGCTCTCGCGGACAACCACGTCCTCGATCCCACCGACCCGGTCGCCGTGGTGGAGCTCGCCCAGCGGCTCGACACCCGGCTGGTCGTGATCGGACCCGAGCTTCCGCTGGTCCACGGGGTCGCCGACGCCGTACGCCAGGCGGGGTTGCTGTGCTTCGGGCCCGACCGCGAAGCGGCGAAGATCGAGGGCTCCAAGGCGTTCGCCAAGGAGGTCATGGCCGAGGCGGGAGTCCCGACCGCGGCCTCGCGCGTCTGCGAGGACTCCGGTGAGGTACGCGAGGCCCTCGACGCGTTCGGCGCGCCGTACGTGGTCAAGGACGACGGTCTCGCCGCGGGCAAGGGCGTCGTCGTCACCGACGACCGCGCCCTGGCCGAGCGGCACGCCGAGTCGTGCGACCGGGTGGTCGTCGAGGAGTACCTCGACGGGCCGGAGATCTCGGTGTTCGCGCTGACCGACGGCGTCACGGTGGTGCCGCTGCTGCCGGCGCAGGACTTCAAGCGCGCCCGCGACGGCGACGAGGGCCCCAACACCGGCGGCATGGGCGCCTACACCCCGCTGCCCTGGGCACCGCCGGACCTGGCCGCCGAGGTGGTCGAGAAGATCATTCAGCCGACCGTCGACGAGCTGCGCCGCCGCGAGACGCCGTACGTCGGCGTGCTGTACGCGGGCCTCGTGCTGACCGCCGACGGACCGCGCGTGATCGAGTTCAACGCCCGGTTCGGCGACCCGGAGACCCAGGTCGTGCTCGACCGGCTGGCCACGCCCCTCGCCGGCCTGCTGGAGGCCTGCGCGGTCGGCACCCTTGGCTCGGTTGCGCCGATCGAGTGGCACCCCGGCGCCGCCGTCACCGTCGTGATCGCCGCGGAGAACTACCCCGACAAGCCCACCACCGGCGACCCGATCGCCGGACTGGAGGAGGCCGCCGAGGTCGAGGGCGCGTACGTCCTGCAGGCCGGCACCAAGCTGGAACGCGGCCTGCCGGTCACCGGCGGCGGCCGGGTGCTGAGCGTCGTCGGCACCGGCCCCGACGTGGCCACCGCCCGCACGCGCGCGTACGCGGCGGTCGACCGCATCCGCATCCGCGGCGCCCACCACCGCACGGACATCGCGGCACGCGCCTGAGTCATCCACGGCCTGCGGCGCCACTTCCGCTGCCGGATCCCGACGCCGGGGCATGGCGTTCTGGCTGACCGCGCTGACCGGCTCCCGGGTCGGACCTGGGAGACTGTGGATTGTGATCGAGCGCTACACCCTTCCGGAGATGGGCCGCGTCTGGAGTGACGCGCACAAGTACGAGCTGTGGTGCAAGGTGGAGACCCTTGTGCTGGAGGCGCACGCCAAGGCCGGCACCGTCCCGGCCGACGCGGTCGAGCCGGTTCGGTCCGCTCCGCCGCCGGCTCCCGAGCGGGTGGCCGAGATCGAGGCGACCACCCAGCACGATGTGATCGCGTTCCTCAGCGCCTGGGCGGACAACACCACCCCGCGCGAGGCCGCGGCGTACGTCCACTTCGGCATGACCTCCTCGGACCTGCTCGACACCGCGCTGGCGCTCCAGCTCACCGAGGCCACCGACCTGCTGCTGGCCAAGGCGGACGCGCTGGTGGCGGCGCTGCGCGACCACGCGCTGGAGCACCGCGACACGCTGCGCGTCGGCCGTACGCACGGCATCCACGGCGAGCCCGACGTGTGGGGGCACCGGGTGGCCGACTTCGCGTTCGCGATGGCGCGTTCGCGCGACCGGCTGCGGCGGGCCCGCGAGGCCGTCGGGCTGTGCGCGATCTCCGGTGCCGTCGGCACGTACTCCAACATCGATCCGGAGGTCGAGCGGTACGTCGCGGAGGCGCTCGGGCTGCGTCCGGCGGACGTGTCCACGCAGGTGGTGATGCGTGACGGCATCAGCGAGTGGACGTCCGCGCTGGCGATCATGGCGACCGTGTGCGAGGCGATCGCGCTGGAGGTACGGCACGGCCAGCGCACCGAGGTGCGCGAGCTGTGGGAGCCGTTCGGCCGGGGGCAGAAGGGCTCCTCCGCCATGCCGCACAAGAAAAACCCGATCATGTCCGAGCGGCTGGCGGGCATGGCACGGATCGTGCGTGCCCAGGTCAACCCGGTGATGGAGGGCATACCGCTGTGGCACGAGCGGGACATCTCCCACTCCTCCACCGAGCGGATCGCGCTGCCGGACGCCTCGATCGCCCTCGACTACATGCTCAACCTGACGCAGCGGCTGGTCACCGGCCTCGTCGTGGACCGCGAGCGGATGCGGGCCAACCTCGACTCCACCGGCGGCCTGATCTACACGAGCACGGTGCTGCTCGAACTGGTGAACGCCGGGATGTCACGCGACGACGAGGCGTACCCGCTGGTCCAGCGCGCGGCGATGGAGACCTGGGAGACCGGGGTGCCGTTCCGGGAGACCCTGCGCCGGCACGCCTCAGACGCCGGGCAGACCCTGGACGAGGCACGGCTCGACGAGGTGTGCCGGCCGGAGCGTTACGTCGAGCGCCTGTCGGGGATGTTCGAACGCCTGGCGGCCCTGACGTGAGAGCCGTCGTCCGGGAGCTGAACGTCTATCCGCTGAAGAGCGGCGGGGGAACGGCGCTGACGAGCGCCGAGGTGACCCCGACCGGCATCCGGCACGACCGTGAGTTCGTCCTCATCCGGCCCGACGGAGCGCGGCTCTCCCAGCGCGAGGTGGCGCGAATGGCGCGGCTGCGGCCCTCCTACGACGGCCAGAAGCTCGTCGTGGACTCCGTGGACGCGGTGACGCCGCTCGTCCACGAGGCGTTCTCCGACGGGCCGGTCCGCGACGTCCGGCTGCCCGCGACGATGTGCCAGGGTGTCGACCAGGGTGACGAGGCGGCCGACTGGTTCGGAGCGTTGCTCGACGTCGAGTGCCGCCTCGTACGGTTCACGGGCCGCCGGGAGACCTCGCGCGGCGGCGGCACGGTCGCCTTCGCCGACGGGTACCCGCTGCTCGTGATCTCGGCCGAGTCGCTGGCGGACCTGAACGCCCGGCTCGACGAGCCGCTGCCGATGAACCGCTTCCGCCCCAGCCTCGTCGTCGAGGGCCTCGGAGCGTTCGGCGAGGACCGGGTCGAGCGGCTGTGGATCGGCCCGGTGGAGATCGAGATCGTCAAGCCCTGCGACCGCTGCGTGATCACCACCACGGACCAGGAGACGGGCCTGCGCGGCCGGGAGCCGCTGCGCACGCTCGCGACGTACCGCACGATGCCCAAGGACGGCGGCGGCCAAGCGGTGTTCTTCGGCCAGAACGCCATCCCGCGCGCGTTCGGCACCATTCGCGTAGGGGACACCGTACGAGCCTCGGCCCGGCGCACACTCTGACACCGGCAAGATCACGGCCCGGCGTACGGCCCTGACGACCCGTACGGGCCTCGGTGACCGCGACGCCAGAGCCCTGCGCCGTACGCGCCCGTGGGAGGCGTTCCGGCCGTGCCTCTCGTGGCCGTGGATGTGACCGCTACCACTCGCCTCGGACGGCGTGCGTACGAGGGCCGCCTGTGCAGGTTCGTCATGCACCGCTTCGATCGCAGGGACGCCCCGAGCCCTGCGACGTTCCTTCCGCCAGAACGGCATCCCACGCACGTTTAACAACATTTGCCCAGGTGACGCCGTATGGGGCTCTACGCGACGTTCGCCCACATGAGACACTCGGAGAACATGCTGAACCGCCGACGACGCCTGAGACGGCCGCCACCGGGTCCGAACCAATCCCCGGCGGGGCGTCTCTAAAAGATCGAGTGGGCGCACAAGACCGGATGTTTCGGTCATGCCACAGCAGACCCGGTGGAATACTGTGCCCCACGCGGCACACACCGTGTGTGGGCACTCGTGACCCGCTGACGACACAAGAGCGGGCAGGTCAAGTCAATCCCCGCATCAAAGGAGTATCGGCGCTATGAGCTTGGGCCACGAGGTCCGTTACCGCGTACGAGGCGGCCGCGCGCTGCGCGGCACCGTGTTCGTGCAGGGCGCGAAGAACGCCGTCCTGCCCATGATCGGGGCGTCGCTGATGGCGACGAAGGGCCGTACGGTCCTGCGCAACGTCCCGATCATCGAAGACGTACGGCGAGCCGTCGAGCTGGCCCAGGCCATCGGAGCCAAGGCGGAGCTGCACGAGGCCGAGCGCACTCTCGTGATCGACGCCTCGACACTGACCAGCCCGGTGCTGCCCGCCGAGATCGCCGCCCGCTTCCGCGGCTCGTTCCTGTTCGTGCCGGCGCTGCTGCACCGGCTCGGCGAGGCGATCATCGAGGGTGTCGGCGGCTGCAATCTCGGCAGCCGCAACCTGGACTTCCACTACAACGGCTTCAAGCGCATGGGCGCCACGGTGACCGAGCAGGTCACCGACGACGGCCGGGGCTCGATCCACGTCAAGGCGGGCCACCTGCAGGGCGGCACGCTCTACCTCGACACGCCGTCGCACACCGGCACCGAGAACCTCCTCATGGCGGCCTCGCTGGCCCACGGCACCACCCTGATCAAGAACTGCGCGCTGGAGCCCGAGGTCCTCGATGTGATCACACTCCTGCAGCGCATGGGCGCGCGGATCACCGGTGGCGGCACCGGGTTCATCACCGTCGAGGGCGTCGACCGGCTCACCGCGGTCGAGCACACGGTCATGCCGGACCGGATCGACACCGGCGTGCTGGTCATGGCCGCGGCCATCACCGGTGGCGAGATCAGCCTCGTCGGCGCCTCGCTGGAGCACCTCGGGGTGGCGGGCGACAAGCTGGAGCAGATGGGCGTGGAGTTCCACTCCCAGGGCGCGGTGCTCCAGGTCCACCGCGACCGGCCGCTGCGGCCGATCAACGTCATCACCGACGAGTACCCGGGCTTCGCCACCGACCTGCAGTCGCCGATCATGGCGCTGTCGTCGCAGGCCGAGGGGGAGAGCTACATCTACGAGCGGATCTTCGACGGCCGGTTCAGGCTGGCCGAGGAGCTCGTGCGCATGGGCGCCGACGTCGAGGTGAACGGCAACCGTGCGAAGGTCCACGGAGTGACCCCGCTGCGCGGCGCCGAGGTGGTCGCGCACGACCTGCGCACCGGCAGCGCGCTGGTGCTCGCCGGCCTGGCCGCCGAGGGCGAGACCACGATCACGTCGGGCTACTACATCGACCGGGGCCACGCGCACGTCGCGGAGCGGCTCACGGCGCTCGGCGCGGAGATTGAACGTATCGCCTGACGCGTACTGACCGGTATCTGTCAGACGGATACCCGACGGTTTGTTACCTGTCCGGTTAGTAATAAGTTCCTCACCGGATCCGCCCTACTAGTAGTTTTTCAACGTGCTCTTAACCGATTTTGCTCAGAGGCGTCACATCTCGTGGTCTCCGGCCGATCTGCCCAATGGAGGAACGAAGTACACGGAGGCAGGGGCTGTCGACCGGACAGGGGCGTCAAAGGTATGAGTCATGCGTTGGGTGGAGGCCGTCCAAGGACGGACGCTAATGGGGGCGAGAGACAGGCCTCACCGGATGGGGACCACCCACGATCGCTCGAAGCCAGGAGGGGGCTTACATGAGCGGTCCGCGGAGTGGTTCGGTAACTCCGGATCTGACAATCGGGGTCGTCGGTCCTCATGACCTGGTCGAACGGGTCATGCTCATGGGCCACGGCCCGACATCGGTGCCCAGCCGGCTCGTCGCGGCGGCGTACCGCGACGAGCAGGAGGCGGCGGACAAGGTCGTACGGCTCGGGTCAGGGGTGGACGTCTGCCTCTTCGCGAGCCCGGTGCCGTACGAATTCGCGCGTAAGGCGGGCGTGCTCACCATGCCCGCGACGTACGTGCCGCTCAACGGGGCGGCCCTGCAGGGCGCGCTCCTGCGGGCGTCGCTCGACGAGCGGCACGAGCCCGAGCGGGTGAGCATCGACGTGCTCACCCGCGCCGAGGTCGAAGAGGCCTTCAGCGAGATCGACCTCAACACCGATCATGTGCACTTGCGTGAGGAAGCTGCCGGGCCGGGCACATTGGCCGCGTTTCACGAGCGTCTGTGGCGGCGCGGCGCCACAAGTGTCGCGCTCACTTGCGTGCACGCGACCGCCGAGCGGCTGGAGCTGGCCGGCGTGCCGACGCTGCGGATCCGGCCGACGGGCGCCGCGATCCGGTCGGCGCTGCAGACGTCGGCACTGCTCGGGGCACACCATCGCCTGGAGGAGTCCCAGCTCGTCGTCGTCCTGGTGGACGTGCCGACGCTGCGCGAGACGCCCCGGCGGGTCACTCCGCGCTACTGGCGTGAGGAGCTGAAGCTGTCGCTCCAGCGGCTCCTGCTCCAGGAGGCGCACCGGATGAGCGCCGCGGTGTGGCCGCTCGACGACCACAGCTACCTGGTCACCGCCACCCGCGGCTCGATCGCCGCGGCGACCGAGGGCTTCCGCACCCCGCCGTTCGTCGAGCGCGTACGCGAGGAGCTGGGCCTGTCCATCGAGGTGGGCATCGGCATGGGCCGTACGGCTCAGGAGGCCGAGAGCCACGCGCGGGCGGCGCTGGCACGGTCGCAGACCTCGCAGCGGGCGCAGGGCTTCGCACTCGACCGCGACGGGCGGGCGCTCGTGCCCGCGCCCCGCACCCCGCCGCGCGCGCAGTCTCCGGCCAAGCCCAAGGGCCTGGAGATCCTCGCGCGGCTGGCCGACCGGCTCGGCGACCAGGAGCAGCCGCTCATCGTCGACGCGGAGAACGCCGGGAACATGCTCGGCGTGACCCCGCGCACCGCGCGACGGCTGCTGCGGACCCTCGTGGAGGAGGGTCTCGCCTGGCCGCTACCGCCCAACCGAACCCCTCAGCCGGGCCGTCCACGGCAGCTCTACCGGCTGATCGTCGAGAAGCTCGGGCCGAAGAACGCGAACTGAGTTTTCTCCGTCGCTGTGTCCGGATCGTCACGGAACGTGGCCGCATCCGGTCACAGCGGCGGGGGGCACCAACCAGTTTCCCTCTTCAGGCGTCGCACACATAGCGGTCGCTCAGGTCGAACGACGCATGCGTCGCTTTGAGGAGTATCGCCATGGATGGTGACTGGACGGTTCCGGGATATCGGCACGTGCGTCCCCTCGGCGAGGGTGCCTCCGGAAAGGTGATGCTGGCGGTCCACGAGGCGACGCGCGCTCCGGTGGCCATCAAGTACCTCTCCGAGCGGCTCCGCACCGACGAGGACTTCCTGCGGCGGTTCCGCGCGGAGGCCCGGCTGATGGCGCGGCTGGACGATCCCCACGTCGTCCGCTTCTACGAGTACGCCGAGAGGCCGGGCTCCGCGGCGCTCGTGATGGAGCTGGTCGACGGCGTCACGCTCAAGGACGTCATCAGGGCCGAGGGCGCGACCGGCCCCGAGGCCGCGTTGCTGGTGCTCAAGGGGTCGCTGCTCGGCCTCGCCGCCGCGCACGGGGCCGGGGTGGTGCACCGCGACTACAAACCGGCCAACGTGCTCGTCGACGACCACGGGCACAGCAAGCTCGCCGACTTCGGCATCGCCGTCCGCGCCGGGGAGGAGGCCGGCGCGTCCGGCACTCCGGCGTACATGGCTCCCGAGCAGTGGACCACCGGTGCGGTCAGCGCGGCCACGGACGTCTACGCGGCCACCGCGGTCTGCTACGAGTGCCTGACCGGCGAGCGGCCGTTTCCGGTGAAGGGGCACTGGGCGCTGGCCGCCGCACACCGCTCCGGCCCGGTCCCGGTCGAGCGGGTGCCACGGCCACTGCGCGAGCTGATCGCGTACGGCATGGCCAAGAACCCCGACGACCGGCCGCGCTCGGCCGCCGTGTTCCTGGAGGAACTGGAGGAGGTCGCCCTCGCCGCGTACGGGCCCGGCTGGGAGGAACGCGGGCGCGTGCGGCTCGCGGCGCTGGCCGCCCTGCTCGCCTCGCTGTTCCCGCTGGCCGGCTCACCGCCGCGGGCCGGCACCGCGCTGGCCCTCACCCGGCTCGGCCGCCGGCGTGTGGCGATGGCGGCGGGAGCGCTCGTAGCCGCCGTCGTGGCGGGCGGGGGAGGCGCGGCCGTGCTCGCCGGGGTCCACCGTGGCATCGGCGCGCACACGAGCGCGACGTCCAGCCCCGTCCCGGTCGCCGAGCCGAGCACGCCTCCGGCGGACTCGCCGAGCGCGTCACCGAGCGCCTCCGCCGGTCCGGAGACGACCGGTCCCACGACGTCCCCGACCGGCGGCACGTCCGCGGCCCCGTCGCCGACGACGACGCTCCCCCGGCCGCTGGTCGGCAAGGACCCACCGAAAACGCCGCCCACGAAGGTGACCGCACTCCAGATCGGTTCGTTCACGCTCGCGGGGACGGTCGCGACCGCTCAGGTGACGGTCACGTTGAGCGGCCCCGGCACGGTGACCGTGTCGGCGGACTTCAGCGAGGACACTCCGGCCGCGCAGGTGGCCACCGCGGGCGACCCCGGTGCGCAGACCGTGAGCGGCAGCGGCCCGCACGACCTCACATTCACGCACGACTACGGCGAGCGGTGTCCCGCGGCCCGCGTCACCGTGACCACGTCACTCGGCGGCACCGCCGAGGCGAAGACGACCTGCCAGCCGGAGTAGGCCATGGACGAGACGAAGCGGGACGCCGGCACCCGGGACGCCGGCACGCCTGGCCCGGACACACAGGGCTCCGGCACCCGGGGCTCCAGCGCGCCGGGCGGCCGCGGGACGCAGGACGATGCGGACACGTGGCCGGAGGGACGGTCCTCCGCCGGTGAGGTGACGCTGCGGTTCGGGCCCGGCGTACCGCCGGGCGTGGCGGAGGTCTGGCGGTCCCGCCGTCCGCGCGGGCGCCCGCTGCCGTGGCGGATCGCCGGTGGGCTGGCGACGCTCGGGCTGGCGGTGCTGACCGGCCTGGCGGTCTGGTGGCTCCTGCGCGGCGGTCCGTCCGTCCAGGTCACCGGCGTCACCGTGACCGCGCCGACCGGCGTGCAGGGCTGCGGCACGACGGCGACCGTCGTCGGTGTGATCCACACGAACGGCGGGGCGGGCGACGTGTCGTACCGCTGGAAGCGCAGCGACGGTCAGAACTCCGGCGTCTTCACCGACGGCATGTCGCGGGGGCGGCGCTCGATCCGGGTTCCGCTGCGCTGGACGGTCCAGGGCCCCGGCGCCCTGCACGCCGTCGCGACGCTGGAGGTCGTCTCACCGGCGGGCCCGGACGGCACGGCGTCGGCCGCCTTCGACTACGTGTGCCGGTGAAAAATCGCCGCGCGAAATCGGCACGAATCATCTAGCGTGTAATGAGCCATGAGCTCACAGACTGCTGACTCCCGCCCCTCGCTCGTCTGGGTCGCCCTCTCCATCGTCTACGTGGTGTGGGGATCGACCTACCTCGGCATCCACTACCTCATCGAGACCATCCCGCCGATGGTCGGCGCCGGCATCCGGTTCGTCGTGGCGTCCGTGCTGCTCGCCGCGGTGCTCGCGATCCGGAGCGGCGGCGTACGGGTCCTGCGCGTGCCGTGGCGGCGGCTCGGCACCGCCGCGCTCGCGGGCGTACTCCTGCTCACCGGCGGCAACGGCATGATCGGTGTCGCCGAGCAGCACATGTCCACCGGCCTGGCCGCGCTCCTGGTCGCGAGCGTGCCGCTGTGGCTGGTGGTGTTCCGGTGGGCCACGGGCGACCGCCCCGCGGTGAGCACGATCGCCGGCGTCCTCGTCGGCTTCGGCGGGTTGGCGCTGCTGACGCTCACGCGCGGCGGCGGGTCGGGCAGCGCGCTCGGCGTGGCGATCGTCCTCGGCGCGGCGCTGTCCTGGTCGGTCGGGTCGTTCCTGTCCGCCCGGCTGCCGATGCCCGCGAACCCGTTCGTGGCGAGCGTGTACGAGATGGCCGCCGCCGGCGTGACGCTGCTCGTGATCGGGCTCGGGCGCGGTGAGCGGCTCCACCTGCACGAGGTCTCGCAGGCGTCCTGGCTGGGCCTGGCCTACCTCGTGACCTTCGGGTCGCTCGTCGCCTTCACGTCGTACGTCTGGCTGCTCGGCAACGCGCCGATCTCACTGGTCGGCACGTACGCCTACGTCAACCCGGCGGTGGCCGTGCTGCTCGGCGTGGCGTTCGCCGGCGAGAACGCCACGTGGACGATCGTCGCCGGCGGCCTGATCATCATCCTCGGCGTCGGGCTCGTCGTCTCGACCGAGCGCCGCCCGCGCGGGGAGGTCACCGCTCCCGCGCCGCCCGGTACGCCTCGGCGACGGCGAGAAAGGCGTCGTTCTCCTCGGGCGAGCCGATCGACACCCGGGCGCCCTCCCCGGCGAACGGGCGTACGCTGACGCCCGCCGCGTCACAGGCGGCGGAGAAGGCCATGGTGTCCTCGCCGAGACGCAGCCACACGAAGTTCGCCTCGGCGGGCGGCACCGTCCAGCCCTGGGCGACGAGCGCGTCGTAGACCCGGCCACGCTCCTTGACGGTGGACTCGACACGATCGAGCAGTTCGCTCTCGGCCTGCAGCGAGGCGATCGCGGCGGCCTGCGCGACGGAGCTCACCGTGAACGGCAGGTAGGTCTTGCGCACCTGGGCGGCGATCGGCTCGGGCGCCACCATGAAGCCCACGCGAAGCCCGGCCAGGCCGTACGCCTTGGAGAACGTCCGCAGGATCGCCAGGTTGGGCCGGTCGGCGTACAGGTCGAGCCCGTTCGGAACCTCCGGGTCGCGGACGTACTCGGTGTAGGCCTCATCCAGCACGATCAGGCAGTCCTCCGGCACGCGGTCGAAGAACGCCTCCAGCTCGCGGCGGTGGACGACCGTACCGGTCGGGTTGTTCGGGTTGCAGACGAACACCAGCCGGGTGCGGTCGCTCACGGCGTCGGCCATCTTCGCCAGGTCGTGGGTCTCGTCGGTCAGCGGCACCCGTACGGAGGTCACCCCGGACAGGTCGGCCAGGGTGGGGTACGCCTCGAACGAGCGCCAGGCGTAGACGACCTCGACGCCGGGCTCGCCGATCGACTCGAGCAGCATCTGCGTGACGCCGACCGAGCCGCAGCCGACGGCGATATGGGCCTCCGGCACGCCGAACCGCGTGGCGATCGCCTGGATCAGCGCGGTGCAGCCGTTGTCCGGATAGCGGTTGACCAGGCCGCCCGCGTCGGCGATCACCTCACGCACCGACGGCAGCGGGCCGTACGGCGACTCGTTCGAGGACAGCTTGTACGACCGGCCCTCGGGCGAGCGCGCGACCTTGCCGGGCCGGTAGGCGACGTACTCGTCGAGCACGGAACGGAAGCGGGGACTGCGCTGCTCGGACACCCTTGTCCTCCCTGGTGACGTCTTACGGGTTGGCTTCCTCCCCGCGGCCAATGCCCGGAGATTCAAACCAGCTCGAAGGCTAGTTGGTGCGGTACCTCTCGCGAGGCCGCCGGTTCCTGCTTCGCAGACCGGGTAACCCCGAGGTCTCCACAGGCTGGCACCGCATGCCCTGCGGCACTGAGAATGTTCTTGGCTGCGTTCACGTCGGCATGGTCTCGGTGGCCGCAAGCTGTGCATACGAAGACCGCTTGGCTCTTACGGCTCTTCCCGTCCACGTGCTTGCACCGGTTACACATCTGCGAGGTGTACGCGGGATTGACCAACACCACCTCGGTGCCGGTCTGTCTGGCTGCGTTGCGGATGGCCAGCTCCATGCGGTGCCAGCCTTTACCCAAGATGGCCCGGTTCAGCCCGGCCTTTTGACGGACGTTCCGGCCAGGTCTGGCGACGGTGCCCCTGGCGGAGGCAGTCATATTCTTCGTACGAAGATTCTCCAGCACTATGACGCTGTGCCGGGTGGCGAGCCGGTTCGCCGTCCAGGCGGTGAAGTCGCCGCGCCGGTCGGTGGCCCGGCCCATGATCCGGTTCATCGCCGCGATTGTTTTACGACGGTTCGCCGAGCCCTTCTTCGACCGGGCGAGCCGCTGCTGAAGACGCCGGTACCGGGTCGTCTCCCCGGCAGTGGCGAACTCGCGGTCGTGGAACGCACCGCCGCTGGTTGTCGCCGCGACAACAACGCCCCGGTCGACACCGACGGGCGTACCCGCATGATGGCCGGGGGTGAGGACGCCGTCCTCGACCAGGAACGACACATACCAGTGCCCGGCCTTGCGAGAAACAGTCGCAGAGCGGATCTCACCGCCAGGCTGCCGGGTCCAGCGGAAAGTAACCCAGCCCAGCTTGGGAAGCTTCGCACGACCCCACTTGCGGTTCACCCGTTCCACGACGATGAGGTTCCCTACCGGAAAGCGGAAACTGGGGGCCCAGCGGGTCTTGGAGCGCCAGCGGACCTTGAACGTGCCGTGGGTCCGGCATGCCCGATCCAGGTCCCGGAGGGTCTGCTGGAGGATGTGGGAGGGCGCGATGCGCAGCCACTCGTGCTCGCGTTTGGCGTCGGCGAGTTCGGCGGCCTGCGGCACGTAATTCATCCACGCCCCACGCCTGCGATACTCGCGCCGCTGCTCCAGCGCGGTGTTCCACACGGCACGGCAGATGCCGCCGAACTTCTCGCACATCTCGGCCTGCGCATCGGTGAGCTTCAGCCGGTACTTGCGGCCTGCCAGCATGTTCCCTCCCCTCAACGGCTCTTTTGGTCCTCGACGTACTTCTTCATGACCTCCGGTGGTGCGCTACCAACGGTGGCGACGAAGTAGCTGTTGGTCCACAGCGTCGGCAGTCGAGACTTCAGCGCCGGAAACTCCTCGCGTAGCACGCGGGACGAACATCCTTTAATCGCCTTAACAAGCCGGTGCACACCGAACTGTGGGTCCACCTCCACCAAGAGGTGCACGTAGTCGGGCATAACCTCCATCTCCACCAGCCAGGCGCCTTTCTCGGTGACGACTTCCCGCACGATCTCCTTCAGTCGTGCCTCGATCGGGCCAGCCAGCACGCGGCGACGGTACTTGGGGCACCACACCACCTGGAATGCACACTGGAACGTGATGTCGCCGTTGGAGTGGAAGGTCACAGCCACGACTAACAGTACATAGCGCAGAGCTATCTAACGAAGGCTGCCTTACCAAGTAGGGCGCATCATCGGGGGGTGGAGCGACTCGGCGTCCCCGCGGCGGTAGAGCCGGGCCGGCCGGCCGCCGTCGCGCGTCGTCGTCCGTCCCGTCGGGACGAGGAAACCCTCGGCGCCGGTGACCTTGCGGTGGAAGTTCCGCGGGTCGAGCGGGTGGCCCCAGACGATCTCGTAGACCCGGCGCAGCTCCGCCACGGTGAACTCCGGCGGGCAGAACGCCGCCGCCAGCGGGGAGTACTCCAGCTTGGCGCGGGCGCGCTCGACGCCGTCGAGCAGGATGCGCCGGTGGTCGAAGGCGATCCGGCCCTTCTCGGTCAGGTCGGCGACCGGCCGCCACATCACCTGCGCGCGGGTCGAGGCGGGCAGGTCGGGGGCGAGTCCGAGGTAGGCGACACTGACGACGCGCTGGCGCGGGTCCCGGTCGGGATAGCCGTACGTCGCGAGCTGCTCGAGGTGAACCCGCACGTCGGCCAGGCCGGCCCGCTCGGCCATGAGCCGATGGGCGGCGACCGGCAGGTCCTCGTCGAGCTGGACGAACCCGCCGGGCAACGACCAGCTCTCCGCGTACGGCGGACGGTCGCGCCACCATACGAGGGCGGACAGCTGCTGCTCGCGGACCGTCAGAACGACGAGATCGACGGTGACGGCAACCCGCGCAACGGTCATGCCCCGCACGTTAGCGTCACCCGCCGCGGACCCGCGAAGGGCCCGGAGCGAGCGCTCCGGGCCCTTCCTCCGTTCGCGGCTACTTCGTGTCCGGATCCGACTCGACCGGGACGAGCTTGCCGTTGCTCGCCGAGGCGTCGGCGGACCGCTGGCCGTTCATGGTGGACAGGAGCTGCCGGGCGACGCCCAGGCCGGTGCCGCCGAGCGTGAGCGCCTTGGCGAGCATGTCCTCGACGCCCTCGGCGCCGTTGAGCACGACCATGTTGTCGACGTTGCCGAAGACGCCCGCCCCGGCCTCGACGATCTCCGGCCAGCGCTCGGCGAGCTGCTGGGCGATGACCGCCTCCTGGTTCTCGGCGAGCGCGTCGGCACGCGCCTTGATCGCCTCGGCCTCGGCGATGCCCTTCATGCGGGTCGCCTCGGCCTCGGCCTGACCGTTGATCTTCGTGGCCTCGGCCTCGGCCTGGGCCTGGGCGACGGCCGCCTTGCGTTCGGCCTCGGCGAGGGTGACCCGCTCGTACGCCTTCGCGTCGGCCGGCTTGCGGACCTCGGCCTCCAGGGCCTTCTCGCGGCGGTCGGCCTCCAGCTCGGCGTTCTTGGTCTCCTTCGTGATGACCTGCTGGCGCGCCTCGGCGGCGGCCTGGTCGACCTGGCCCTGGTACTGGCGCTTCTTGATCTCGGTGTCGCGGATCTGCGCGGCGTTGGCCTGCTCGGCCATCTGCTCGGCCTGCGTCGCCTCCTGGTTACGCTGGGCCTCGGCGATCCGGGCGGCGGACGCGACGGCGGCGGAGTTCGGCTTGCCGAGGTTGTCGATGTAGCCGACCTCGTCCTCGATGTCCTGGATCTGCAGCGAGTCGACCACCAGGCCGAGCTTGCCCATCTCATCCGCGGACGAGGTGCGCACCTGGTTGGTGAGCCGGTCGCGGTCGCGCAGGAGGTCCTCGACGGTCAGGTTGCCGACGATCGACCGCAGGTGGCCGGCGAAGAGCTGGTGGGTCTTGTCGTCCATCATCTTCTGCTGATCGAGGAAGCGCCGCGCGGCGTTGGCGATCGAGGAGAAGTCGTCACCGACCTTGTAGATCACCACGCCCCGGACGTGCACCTTGATGCCCTGCGACGTCACGCAGGTGACCTCCAGGCCGGAGACACGCGTGTCGAGGGAGAGGCGGCGGCAGGTCTGGAACCCGGGAAGCACCATCGTGCCCTTGCCCGTGGTGATCTTGAATCCGAGACTTTCCGCGGTGTCCCGGTTGTGCGCCTTGGCCCCGAGGCCGGAGATGATGAGCGCCTCGTTCGGCTCGGCGACGCGCCAGATCGCCTTGAAGATGATGATCAGAACAATGATCGCGACGACGGCGCCGATCGCCACGGCGACTATCGGCATCGCTCCTCCTCGGATGCAGGGATGATGACGTCAAATAGACGCAGAGGAGACGTAAACGGTTCGCGGTGGGTGGTAATCCATCACCACGACGAGAGATCCCACCGGAATCTCCTCCCCCTGGATGGCCGAATAGGCGTAAAACGCCTCGACGCCGCCCCGGATCGGGATCATCACCTCGCCGACAAGGCCCGGTCCGATCTTGCCGGTGACCCGGCCCTGCCTGCCGACCACGGCGTCCTCCTTCGCCCACGCGCGCGCCACCCACTCTCTCAGGGCAGGATCCGCTCCGCCTGCTGATAGGCCTGGCGCGCGAACCGCTCGGCCTCGACCCGGGTGGCACCCGGTCCGTACAAGGTGATCGTCGCGAGGTAACCGCGCGAGCGCAACACGACGAACCACGTACGAACGCTCGTGGTGCCCGAAGACGTCAGAATCCCCGCCGTACGCGACCCTTCGCCGATGCGCGTGCCCGACGGCTCGTAGATCCGGTCGGAGACCCAGGAGCCGCCGACCTTCACGCGGAAGCTGCGGCAGCCCGCCGGGGCCCGGACCTTGACCTGCCGGGCGGCGACGTCGGGCCCGACCGCCATCAGCGTCTCGGTGACGCTCTGCTTGTCGCCCTTGGTGAACGCCACCAGCGCGGAAGGCGCGGCCTGCACCGCCTTTTCCTGCGACACGGCATGGGTCGACGACGCGCACTGTGGTTTGTCGAGTTTGACCGCCTGCTGCATTTGATTGAGATTCTGTACGGCGGCGAGCGATCCGTATTCACCCCATTGGGGCGCGCCCGACCGTACGTATCCGGGAATGTCGGTGAGCAGCGCCTGGGTGAGCTGGTCGGCGTTGTAGGAGCCCGGCGTGGGCGCGGCATAGGACGGGCTGGAGCCGTTGACGGCACGGTCGCCGCCGCCTCCACCGCAGCCCACGACCGCGGCCAGGGGCAGGAAGGCCGCAGCGACGATCAGTCTCCGCGATGTCATACCGAATGACGATAGCGCACTATTGGCCCGGTACGCTGCGCAAATCATTCATCGGAATTAACCTCAAGCGCCTTCCGCAGGGTAAAAAAGAAGAGCGATGCGGCCGACGCTCGTAAACTCGCAGAGGAATTGTCCGAAACAGTGGCATTGTATCGGGGGAAGCTCAATGCTCCGGAAGACATTCGTCATCATTCCGATCGTCCTGCTCGCACTCACCGGGTGCAGCAACACCAAGACCAAGGAGACCGCCCAGACGGGTGCGGCGCCCAGCATCGGGGCCCCGGCGGCTCCGGGCGGCGCGCCGGCCGCCACGGCATCGCCGCAGGCGTGCCCGACCGGAAAGACCCGTAAGCTCGCCAAGACCCGTTTCGTCGCCAACGCCGGCCTCGCGGCGGGCGCGTTCAAGCGCTACATCTACGACCCGTTCCGCAAGGGCGCGTTCAAGAGCGACGCCAAGGGCCACAAGCGCGCGATCGTCAAGGCCGCGGCCGCCGGCCTGTTCACCCTCGACCAGCTGCGCCGGGCCAAGGCGAACGCCCAGGCCGACCCGACGCTGTGCAGGACGCTGTCCGCCCCCCTGCAGAACCTCAGCAACGTCATGAAGAACGCCGTCGACAGGCTCAAGGGCGGCAGCGCCGACCCGACGGCGATCGGCGCCGCCTCCGGCGCGTTGGAGAAGACCCGGGGCACGGCCGGCAGCGCCGGCGCCGGTTTCAAGGACAAGAACGTCCCCAGCAACATGATCGGCGGCTGACGACCGCTCGTGGCCACGACCGCGTGACCGCCCGCGCCGGGCGGTCACGCGGTCGTCGTCCTTCCGAAACCCGACCCGTGTTGCGGTTACGCTCATCAGGTGACGACGCAGCCGGGCCCACCAGACGACACGCGACTGGCGGGCTTTCCCGCCTTCGTCCGGGAGCTCGACGCGACGCTCTCGGTGCACCCGCAGTACGTCCTGTGGGGCAACCTGCACGACAGCTTCCTGGTGCCCCAGGAGGGCCGGCTGTTCCCGCTGCGCGACCTGCTCTGGGAGACGCTGCGCCGCAGTGGCTACTCCTTCATGATCGTGTACGACCAGGTCGACGGCATGCGCGTGCACCCCGCCGATGACCGCGCGGCGGCCGACGCCGCGGCGAGCCTGTTCGGCAGCCGGGTCGACGAGCGCAAGGTGCCCTCGCTGGAGGGCCTGCGCACCTACCTCAGCTCACTCGCCCGGCCGACCCGTCCGATCCGCGCCGCCTTCGTCATCGACTACGCCTCGCGCATCGCCCGCAACCCCACCGAGCTCGAACCCGCCGAGAAGGACTTCTTCGTCTTCTGCGAGAAGCTCTCGCGCACCGCCACACCGGTGCGCACCGACGGCGAGCGCCCCAAGCCGCTCTACAACCCGGTGATCTGGCTCGCACGCCGTCCCGGTGACCTGCCGCCCTGGCTGACCGCCGACAACGACGCCGTCCGCGAGATCTCGGTGCCGCGCCCGCACCTCGGCGACCGCCAGCAGACCGCGCGGCTGCTGGCGCGCGCGTTCGAGGCCACCGACCCGTTGGTCGACGTGACCGACGACTTCGCGCAGGAGGCCGAGGGCCTCACGCTCCAGGCGATGATCGAGGTGACCCGGCTCGCCAAGGAGCGCGACGTCGCGCTGGAGGACCTGCCCGACGCCGTCCGCACCTACAAGCTGGGCGTGCTGGACAACCCGTGGAAGCGCGAGCACCTGCGCAGGCGCATCGTCGACGGCGAGCAGCGCGTGCCGTCACGGGTCGTCGGCCAGCCGCAGGCCGTCACCAAGACCCTCGACATCCTCAAGCGCGCCGTCCTCGGCCTGTCCGGCGCCCAGGCGGCGCGCGCCTCCAGCCGCCCGCGCGGCGTGCTGTTCTTCGCCGGGCCGACCGGCGTGGGCAAGACCGAGCTGGCCAAGGCGATCACCTCGCTGGTCTTCGGCAACGAGGACGCCTACCTCCGCTTCGACATGAGCGAGTTCTCCGCCGAGCACGCCGGCGACCGGCTGATCGGCTCACCGCCCGGGTACGTCGGCTTCGAGGCCGGCGGCGAGCTGACCAACGCCGTGCGCGAGGACCCGTTCCGCGTCATCCTCTTCGACGAGATCGAGAAGGCGCACCCGCGCATCCTCGACAAGTTCCTGCAGATCCTGGAGGACGGCCGGCTGACCGACGGCCGCGGCAACACCGCGTTCTTCTCCGAGTCGGTCCTCGTCTTCACCTCCAACCTCGGCACGCGCGGCGTACGGCCCGGCATGCCGTACGAGGACCTGGAGAGCTCCATCCGCGGCGCCGTCACCGAGCACTTCACGACCGAGCTGAACCGCCCCGAGCTGCTCAACCGGTTCGGCGACAACATCGTCATCTTCGACTTCATCGGGCCGGAGGCGGCGGGGCGCATCTTCGACCTCCAACTCGCCAACATCTGCCGGCGGGTGAGCGACGAACACCACATGAAGCTCCTGCTGTCGGACGAGGTGACGGCCACGCTCCGCGACTGGTGCACCAGCGAGCTCGACAAGGGCGGCCGGGGCATCGGCATGGCGCTCGAGTCGTTCTTCATCAACCCGCTCGCCCGCGCCCTGTTCGACCGCGGACCGGCCGCCGAGGTGACCGTCACCGATATCCGCCGTGAGGGAAATATCACCGTCGTGGACCTCAGATGAAGGGCGAGCCGAGGAGCGAGTGGAGCGGCCGGCGAGGGACGAGCCGTCCGCGGAGCGAGCGAGGAGGTGAGCCCGGCCAACAGATGAAGGGCGAGCCGAGGAGCGAGTGGAGCGGCCGGCGAGGGACGAGCCGTCCGCGGAGCGAGCGAGGAGGTAAGCCCGGCCAGCAGCTGAAGGGCGAGCAGCCGGCAGGGGGCTGGGCGGGCACGAGTGAGCTGTTGCTGGCCAAGGCGCACTATCCGGTGACGACGCTCGGGCCCGGACGGCGGGCCGGGATCTGGACCCAGGGGTGCACTCTGCACTGCCCGGGCTGCCTGTCGCGCGACACGTGGGACGCCGACCCCGACACCGCGATCCCGGTTTCGGCCGTGCTCGGCTGGCTCAGGTCGCTCGACCGGGTGGACGGCGTGACGATTTCCGGGGGAGAGCCGTTCCAGCAGCCGGAGGCGCTGCGCGAGCTGCTCCTCGGAATCCGTGCCTGGGCACCGCCGGAGGTGGACGTTCTGGTGTACAGCGGATACGCATTGTCACGGCTGCGCGGTTCCGCATGGTCACGCGAACTTCTCGCGCTGTGCGACGCCGTGGTCACGGGGCCGTACATCGACCGCCTGAACTCCCCAGACTCCGGACACATCTGGCGCGGCTCGGCCAATCAGCGCATCATCCCTGTTAGTGAGCTAGGCGAGAAACGCTATGGTGACGCGGAGGGCGGCGAAACGCGGCCGCACATGCAGATATCGGTTGAAGCCGATCGTGTTTACTACATCGGGATTCCACGGAGGGGCGACATGGAGCGGCTGACAGAGCGACTCTCGCTCTCCGGAGTCCACGGCGGGGAGGTGTCATGGCGTCCCTGACATGCCCGGTCTGTGCCGCTCCGGTACGACAGGGAGACTTGATCTGTATCAACTGCGGGGCCAACCTCGCCAGGCGCGAGGCACCTCAGCAGCAGGGGTACCCACCGCAGCAGGACCAGCAGCACGGGTATCCGCCACAGGACCAGTCTCCCTACGCTCAGCAGCAGGGGTACCAGGGCCAAGAACAACAGCCCTACCAGCAGTACCCCCCTCAGCAGGGCTACCCCCAGCAGGACCGGCAGCAGGGCGGCTACCCGCCCCCGCAGCAGCAGGGGTACCCGCCGCAGCACGATCAGGGTGGTTACCCGCCGCCCCACGACCAGCAGCGGCCGGGCGGCTACCCGCCGCCGCAGGACCAGGGCTACCCGCCGCCGCAGGACCAGGGCTACCCGCCGCCGCAGGACCGGCAGCAGCAGGGGTATCCGCCTCCGCAGCAGCACGGCTACCCGCCGCAGCAGGAGCAGGGTTACCCGCCGCAGCATCAGGACCAGGGCTACCCGCCCCCGCCACAGCAGGACCAGGGCTACCCGCCGCAACAGGACCAGGGCTACCCGCCGCCGCAGCATCAGGACCAGGGCTACGGGCAGCAGCAGCCGTACCAGCCGCAGCCCCAGCAACAGCAGGGGTACAACACCGGCGGCTACGGCTCGCCGAGCGCTCCGCACGTGCCCCCGCCGCCGCGCGAGCCCACCATGACCGGATCCGGAGGCGAGTCGACGGCGGCGTTCACGCCGTTCTGCCCGCACTGTGGCGCCGAGATCCCCGACGTGGGCAACCCGGTCTGCGTCCAGTGCCTGCGCCCGCTGCACGACCAGGGCGGCCCGGGTGCCGGCGGCCCCCAGCAGGTGAACGTCACGGTGACCTTCTCCTCGGGCGACCTGCAGGTCCAGCCGGGACAGGAGCTGGTGCTCGGCCGTGACCCGGTGCACTCGCCGGTGGCCAGCACGTTCTCCCGCTTCGACAACGTCTCACGCCGGCACGCGACGCTCGGCATCGACAACAGCGGCCAGCCGTGGGTGCGCGACGAGCGGTCCACGAACGGCACGTTCGTCAACGACCGGCGGCTGCAGCCGGGCGAGCAGACGTCGCTGCGCGACGGCGACTCCCTGCGCCTCGCAGCCGACGCGCGTGGACAGGTACGCGTCGGTCGCTGACCGTCGCGAAGGTCCCCTGGCGACCCCGTACGGGTCGCCAGGGTTACCGGACATTTCGCCCTGCCTGCGACTCACCACGACAAACACGTCGCCCAGGCCGCCGCTTCCGCTGCGGCGCGAGGCCTTCCGCCGTACGGTGAACGGGCCCCCTCACGCGTACGCGCGTCCGCGGTCCACGCTGCCCTCTTATACCGAACATGTATCGAGTCCGTCGGCTTGCCCACAAAGATGCAACAAAGCGCGGCAAATGGGTACGACACCACACGTAGCACTGCGACGGACGACGACAAGCAGGACGGCAGCCTGATCGTGCGACGGATGAGCAAGGTGGGACAACGTGGTAACTCTTCGCATGGCGCCTCCGTACCCCACCATGCGGCACCGCCAGCCCATGCCGGAGGAGACGGGGGATCAGGTAGACGAGATGCATTTCACCGTGGACCATCTACCCGGGGTACGCCGGTTCGTCGCGGCGCACGCCCGTAAGTGCGGACTCGACGAGGACTCGGTCGGCGACCTGGTGATCGCCGTGAACGAGATCGCCACGAACGGCGTCCGGCACGGATCCCCCAAGGCCGAGCTGCGTATGTGGGCCTCGAACGGACGCGTGTACGCCGAGGTGCGCGACGAGGGTCACTGGGTACCCTCGGACGCGGGCGAGACGCCCCCGTCCACGGACGCCGAAGGCGGCATGGGCCTGTGGGTGACGCGCCAGATCTGCTCGGCCGTTCACATCATCGCAGGTGAACGTGGAACGATCGTCCGACTTGAGATGCCCCTCCCACCGCGTTACGCCTGACCTGTACGGTGGCGTCCTGAGTTTCCGTGGAGGTCACCGTGGCAGCGCTCGAACTCAGCTCCACTCGCCATGGCGACCGTACGGTCGTCGCGGTGAAGGGCGAGCTGGACATCATCAGCCGTACCCAGTTCACCGCTCATCTGGACCGTGTCATCCGCGAGCACGGCCGCAAGATCATCCTTGATCTCTCGGGCCTGAGCTTCATCGACACCAGTGCCCTCAGCACCGTCGTGTCGTACTGGAAGCGCCTCTCGTCCACCGAGGACGGCATGCTCGTACTGGCCGGCGCCCAGTACAGCAGCGCCCGCGTCCTGTGGATCACCGGCCTGGCGCAGCGCCTCCCGATGTACGACGACGTGGACGCGGCGCTGGCCGCGACCTGAGGCGGCCTGAAAAGCCCCCGGTCATCCGGCGCCGTCCAGTCGTTGGTGGCCAGGCGAGGCCGAGGGGAACCGCGCCCGTCCGCACGGCCGGGGAACCCCGTCTGGCCACGTGCCCGGCTCGTCGCGCCCGGCCTCCCGCCGCTCGGACGCGCCTCCGCCGCCGGCGCCCCGCTCCCGCGGACATCGCCGTCGGCCGAGGCCGCCCCTCGCGGGAGGCGACGTGCCGGGCTCCGCGCGCGATCGCCGGCGCGATCCGCGCGCGCACCGGTGTGGAGATGAGAGGTGGTCACCCCGACCGCTCCGGGTCTGGAAGCGGCCGGGGCGCGCTCTCCTCCCGCAGGGGAGACGGACGGCTTACGCCGCCCGCCTCCCCCGGTTCCCCCCACGAGGCCTCAGCAAGCGCGCCGAGCTCATGGACCGCGGCCTCCGGTGTGTGCCCCCGGTGACCGGATGCTCGCCGCGACGCCCAGCTCCGGCAAACCCCCTGTTCAGGCCTCATTTGCGACGCTATGCACGCGCCTCAGGATTGTCAAATGTCTGTCTAAGGTCTGTACATTGGGAAGCATGGAACCCGGGTCGGCGATGCTCCGGATCGGCGAGCTCAGCCGGCGGCTCGGGGTCAGCGCCCACGTCCTGCGTGCCTGGGAGCGCCGCTACGGCCTGCTCCAGCCCGAGCGATCGTCCGGCGGCTACCGCCTCTACTCCGAGGCCGACGAGCACCGCGTACGCGTCATGCAGGCGCATCTCGCCCACGGCCTGTCCGCGGCGGAGGCGGCACGCGCCACCCTCCGGGAGACCGCCGCTGGCCCGCGGTCCCCAGGTCCGCAGCCCGCCGCGGGTCCGCCGGCGCTGTCCGGCGTCGACCGCGCGCTCGCCGAGGCGTTCGAAAGGTTCGACGAACCCTCGGCACAGGCGACGCTCGACCGGCTCCTCGCCGACTTCACTCCCGAGACCGTGCTGCGCGACGTCCTGCTGCCCTACCTCCACGAGCTGGGCGAGCGCTGGGAGCGCGGGGAGGTCACCGTCGCGCAGGAGCACTTCGCCAGCAACGTCCTGCGCGCCCGCATCGCCGCGCTCGGCCGCGGCTGGGGCCGGGGCCGGGGTCCGCGCGCGCTGCTCGCCTGCGCACCCGGAGAGCTGCACGACCTGCCGCTGCTCACCTTCGGCGTCGTCCTCTACCGGAACGGCTGGCGCGTCAGCTATCTGGGCGCCGACACACCGATGCCCGACCTGCTGCGCACCGCCACCGCGTCGCCGCCCCAGCTGATCGTCCTGTCGGCGGTCGACCCCGGGCGGTTCGCCGGGCTGGAGGACGACCTGCTGCGGCTGGCCGGCGTCGCACCGCTCGCGCTGGGCGGCCACGGGGCGGACGCCGCGACGGCCCGGGCGGCCGGCGCCCGGCTACTGACCGGCGACCCGGTCACCGAGGCCGAGCGCCTCTCCCACGCCGGCGATTTGACCTGAACCAAGGTTTAGGTCCCAGTCTGGTGTCCGTCGAAAGGGGTCGCATGCGCGCGGTGTGGTTGCGGGAGTTCGGTGGTCCGGAGGTGCTCGTCGCCGGAGACGCGCCCGAGCCGGAGGCCGGGCCCGGGCAGGTGCTGGTGGACGTGGCGTACGCCAACATCACCTTCGTGGAGACGCAGATGCGGAGGGGCGGCGGGCCGTTCCCGATACGGCCGCCGATCGTGATGGGGAACGGCGTCGGCGGCGTCGTCTCCGCCGTCGGTGACGGCGTCTCACCGGACCTGACCGGGCGCCGGGTCGTCGGCGGTCTGGGGGGTTCGGGCGGGTACGCCGAGCGTGCCGTCGTGGCCGCCGACGCCCTCGTCGAGGTGCCCTCCGGCCTCACCCTCGACGCCGCGGTGGCGCTGCTGGCCGACGGGCGGACCGCGACGTTCCTCCTGCACGAGGCCGGGCCGGCCGCCGGTGACCGGGTGCTGGTCGAGGCGGCCGCGGGCGGCGTGGGGACGCTGCTGGTCCAGCTCGCGCACGCGGCCGGGGCCGTGGTGGTCGCGGTCGCCGGCGGCGCGCGCAAGACCGCCCTGGCCCGCGACCTGGGCGCCGACGTGAGCGTCGACTACCGCGAGCCCGGCTGGGAGGCGTGCGTACGCGAGGCGGTCGGCGGAGTGGATGTGGTCTTCGACGGTGTCGGCGGCTCGGTGGCCCGGTCGGCGTTCGAACTGCTCGACCGTGGCGGCCGGATGCTGACGTACGGCCTCGCGAGCGGCACGTGGGCGGACATTCCGGACGAGCTGGCGGCGTCGCGCGGGGTGACGCTCGTACGGCCCCGGATGAGGCCGGAGCAGGCGCGGTCGTTCACCGCGAGCGCGCTGGCCGAGGCCGCCGCCGGGCGGCTCCGCCCCGTCATCGGGCAGCGGTTCCCGCTCGAACGGGCGGCGGACGCGCATGCGGCGATCGAGTCGCGGGCCACCGTGGGCAAGACGCTGCTCGAGGTCAGCGTTCCGCCGCCAGCCGCGCGCTGAAGCCGAGCAGCGCCGTACCGGTGACCGCGTCGAGCCCGCGCCGTACGCGCCGGCGCGTGAGCACCCCGCGCAGCCGGTCGAGGAAGGCCGTCAGCACCAGCAGGTACGACAGCGACAGCAGAGCGTGGCTGAGCGCGAAGACGAACAGCACCGGCAGCCCTTCGCCGTCGCCGATGAACTGCGGCAGGACGGCGAGGTAGAAGACCAGCACCTTCGGGTTGGTGATGTTGGACAGGAACCCCTGCCGCCATCCCCCGAACGCCGCTCCGGCCGCGCGCCGGTCGCCGGCGTCGCCGCCGAGCGGCGGGTAGTCGCCGCGGATCGCCGATCGGACCGCCTGCACGCCGAGGAACGCCAGGTACGCGACGCCGGCCCACTTGATCGCCATGAAGAGCGGCTGCGCCCGTACGACCAAGGCGCCCAGGCCGGTGGCCGCCGCGGCGCCCTGCACCGCGTTGCTCCCGGCCACACCGCCCGCGGACCAGGCGCCGCGCCATCGGCCGGCCGCGAGCGTGTTCTTGGTCACCACCGCGAAGTCAGGCCCCGGAATCAGGACGAGGACAACGGCGAATACCAGAAAGGACCCATATGACGACCACGGCATGTCGCCACCGTAACCCGGCCGTACGCCGCGCTCCTGAAGAGTGGATTGACCCACCCTAGGGTTCCTCATGGTTATCGGCCGGAGTCACGCGGTATGAGGTTGATTGGTCGTGACGAACAGAGGTGCCCATGACGAATGACGAGGTGTCGGCCGAACTGGCCACCGCACTGGCGGAAATGGCACGTGACCTGCTGGCCCAGGGCTCCTTGCAGCAGACCCTCGACCGGATCGTGCGGCACGCGGTCGACCTGGTCCAGGGCTGCGAGAGCGCGGGCATCATGATTCTCCAGGGCGGCCGGGTGCGCACGCTCGCCGCCACCGACGACGTCGTCCTCACCTCGGACCGGATCCAGGGCGAGGTCGGACAGGGCCCCTGCTTCGACGCGGCCCGCACCGGCGCGGAGTCCTACCGCATCGAGAACCTGAACGACCAGGCCGAGCGCTGGCCGCGCTACGCGCCGCGCGCGCGTGAGCTGGGGATCGGCAGCATGCTCGGGTTCAAGCTGTTCACCGAGGAGCAGAACCTCGGCGCGCTCGACCTGTACTCCTCCAGGCCGGGGGCGCTCACCGAACACTCCGAGCGGATCGGCTGGCTGCTGGCCTCCCACGCCGCCGTGGCGTTCGCCAGTGCCCGCGCCGACGCCGACCTGCACATCGCGATCTCCAGCCGCCAGGACATCGGCATGGCCGTCGGCATCCTCATGGAGCGCCACAAGCTGTCCGCCGACCAGGCGTTCGCGATGCTGTCGCAGGCGTCGCAGCGGCGCAACGTCAAGCTGCGCGAGATCGCCCGCAGAGTCGTCGATACCGGCGAGGCGCCGGAGCACGCCTGACCACCGAGGTCAGGGCCGGTCCGCGTCCGAAGGCGCGACGGCGGCCGTCCGGGCGCCGGCCGTCATGTCACAAACCGTTCCTTCCGATCCGTCTGCGTTCGTGACGAGCGCGACACGCTCGGCCGGGGCGGACCCGCTCCGGCATCCGTACGGGAGGAGCATCCGCGATGTCCATCGCACACATCGTCGTCACCATCCTGGCCGCCGCCATGGTCGGTTTCTCCGCGGTCTCGGTGTTCGCCGGCGCGGCGTGGGTCGTGAAGCCCCTGGCCGACTACGGCATCCCTCGCTCGTGGCGGCCCTGGCTCGGCACGGCCAAGGCCGCGGGCGCGGTGGGCCTGCTGGCCGGCCTGTTCGTCCCGGCCATCGGCACGGCCGCCGGGATCTGCCTCGTGCTGTACTTCGCCGGCGCCGTCGTCACCGTCCTGCGGGCGCGCTGGTTCTCCCACATCCCGTTCCCGCTGATGTACGTGGCGCCGGTCGTCGGATCCCTGGTCATCGGTCTCGCGGCCTGAAGCGGTGGTTCCGACGGCGCCGGGTCGGCGGCGTACACCGTCAACGCTGCCGCTCGCCCGGTCCCGGGCCGTACTGCACCGGCGCCTCCACCCCGGCCGAAGGCTCGGCCCTCGTCACCGTCCCGCACCGGCGCTTAATGAGCTGACGCTCGGTCACCCGCACCCGACAGCGGCAGCCTCAGGAGTCAACGTGACTGCCGCCCCATGCGCGGGCCGCCGATTCGTCTTTGGACGTTCGTGATCGGGCGAGCAGTGCGACCCATCCGCTGGTCAGCGCCAATGAAGATCTCCTAGCATCGTGGCTTCCGCACCCCCGTCGGCGAAGATGATCTGTCCGGTGACGAAGCGGTTGTCCGCGCCGGCGAGCCAGCAGATGAGCTCGGCGACCCACTGTGGCCGCCCGGGAAAACCACCGAACGGTTGCGGCGCCGCGGTCTCCACGGCGGTGCGCACGTCTTCGCTCGCCAGGATCCAGGCGGCGGCAGGTGTGTCGACGACGCCGGGTGCGACCGCATTGAGGGCGATGCCGGCCCCCGCCCATTCGGGCGTCGGTGCGGCTCCGCGCACCCAGCGATTCAACGCGCGCTTGGCGATGCCGTAGGCGCCGGTGGGTCCACCGATGGACGGCTCCGCCTCGACGAGGGCGACGGCGGCGGCCTCGTCACCGTCGAGACATGCCTGAACCACGCGCTCGTCGGCAGGGTCCAGCGAAGCGGTCGACGACACGGCCACGGCCCGGGGTGCCTCGCTCTGCGCGAGCAGCGGTCGTAGCCCTTCGAGCGTCGCGACGGTACCGAAGTAGTTCGTCTCGAGTAGCCCCGTCCTGCCGCCCCCGGCGATGGCGAGCACCGCGTCGATGGGCCCACGCTCGGTCACCTGGTCGACCAACGCCTGCCGGCCGGCAGGCGTGGACAGGTCCGCCTGGATGTCGGCCTCGCCGAGGTCACAACCGATGACCTCGGCGCCGCGCTCGCGGAGCAGCGCCGCGGTCGCGGCCCCGATGCCCGACGCCGAGCCGGTCACGACGTACGTACGCCCGGCGACCCCTGTGTACGTCATTGCTGTTCCTCTTGTTTCCGCCCTGAACGGCCGAGGCATTTCCAAATGCTGCGCCTTGCCGGCGCACGCGGCGCCGGCTCGATCCGTCCGCCCCGGGCGCGCCCGGCCAGGCGCAATTCCTCGGCGAGCAGCAGGCCGGTCGGGATCGCCCCCGCGATCAGCACCTCGAAGCCGGTGTCCACTGCCGTCCTACAGCTTCAGACCGTGCCGGTTGTAGTACCAGTTGTTAAACGCGCTGAGCCCGACGAGCAGCGCCAGCAAGAGAAGGGTGCTGATGAGTGGGAAGGCGTCCAGGGGGATCGTGTACACCAGCACCACTCGCAGCACCGCGTCGAGCAGGAGGCCCGCGCCCCACACCGTCGTGACCAGCCGCAGGTGGTGACGGAACGTCGGGTCGGTGTCCCAGCTCGCCTCCCAGTCGGCCAGTCCGGCCTCGCCGACCTTGGCGATGACGATGCCGCGCGAGGCGGCCATGATGAACGGACGCCGGGTGAGCAGCGTGCCGAGCATCCAGAGGCCGACCGCGGCGGTCAGCCAGCTGTCCCGGATCATCAGTACCCGCGGGCTGCCGGTGATCAAGGACAGCAGTGTCCCGACCACCACGACGCTCAGTGTGAACACCGCCATCGTCTCCAGGCGCCGGTGCCGTACGAATCCGTAGGCGATCCACGGCAGCACCAGAACACCGCCGATGACCATCGAGAGCCACTGGCCGGCGCCGGCCGCGCGCAGCGCGTAGTAGGAGCCGAGCGGTAGGACGAGCTCGAAGAGCAACTGTGCGGCGAGCTGCCGGCGCAGCGCCGCGGTGCGGCGGCGGCGATCCGACGCAACGGCGGCTTCGTCCGTGTCGGTCTGCGATGCCCGGCGCGTTTCCATGGTGTGTGTCCTTGTCTCCGGTGCGGTCATGACGTCCTCCTGGTGGCGCGGTCGAACAGGTCCGCCAGCTCCCGGCCTGCGGCTCGCATATCGAGGTCGGGATCGTGGGCCGCGTGGCGGACCACGTCGTCGAGGGCGGCGCGGATCGCCCGGACCATCACCCACGGATCGAAATCGCAGAACTCGCCCGCGCCCTGCGCCTTGCGGATCTGCTCCACCTGGATTGCGCGGGTCGCCTCTCTCTTGTCGAAGAAGTCGACCATGCCGGGGTCGCCGCTCTGGAGGTTGCCGATGATCTCGAGAATCGCCGCGAGGTGGTTCGGGTACTCGGCGATCAGGTCGAGTTCGCCCTCGATGGAGGCGCGCAGCCGTGCTGCGGGGCTCTCGTGGGCCTCGACGCGGAGGCGGACGTACTCGTCCGCGAGTCGCACCACCTCGACGACGACCTCACGCATCAGGTCCTCCCGCCCGTCGAAGTGGTAGGAGATCATCCCCGTGCTGCTCAGCCCCGCGCGCTCCGCGATCTTCGCGAACGAGGCCCGGCGGTACCCGGCCTCGGCGATGACGTCGATCGCCGCCGCGACGATCTGGGCGCGGCGGCCCGTCTCAGTGAACGACGGCCCGCCCCGGCGCTCTCTTTGCTTGGCTGCGCTAATTCTTGCTTGCACGAGCAAGACCGTAGCGTGGTTTGCTCGGTCAAGCAAGACGGGTGAGGCGTCGCTCGCGGTACGACGCTCGGGACCTGCGGGGTTGTCACCGCCGGCAGCGGGATCCGCAGCAGCGTTCTCCTCCGGCGGGTCGCCGCTGATCACACGGAGGCGTGCTTTGGCGAGGAACACGGTTCTAGAGTCCGGAGGCGTCATGGCGGGGCTCGCGTCGCCGCCCTGGCGGTCGCCTCAACGGCCGTGCCCGGCGACGCCGGGAGGGTTAGCCTCCTGGCGTGAGCTTCGGCACGTACGCCCGGAAGGTTCGGAACGGCTCCCTGCCGTACGGCCGGCGGGTGTCGGCGTTCAGCTCGTGCGTGGAGATGTACCGGCCGGCCGGCTACGAGGCGACCTGGAGGGTGCTCGAGGGTCTGACGGGCCCCATCCGGCGGGATGAGACGTGCCTCCTGCGGGCGCTGGAGGTGCTGGAGTCGAGCCGCGAGCGCTGGATGGAGCACGTCCGCGCGTACGCCGCCGTACGCCGGGAAGAGAAGCGCCACGGCCGGCGGAGTCCGCGCCCGGGAGATCCGAACCCGAACCGGGGCCCCGAACACTGGTACGGCGTGGCGCGGCAGGCGGCGGTGCGTGCTCTGGAGGCCTGGCGGCGCGACCGCCTGCCGCCTCTCCTGACGCCACCCGACCGGCTCACCGAACAACTGGACTCCTGCGTGGCCGCCTCACTCGAGTCGGGCGGCCCCTTGACGCCCGGACACCGGCGGGCGCTCGCCGGCTGCCTCACCGAACTTTTGCGCCGGCGGAGCGACCCTGGCCCGTGGGGCAACGACCGGGCGGCCCACCACCGCGTGCGAGACCTGCTCGTGGTCGCCCGGCTCGTCGAGATCGCCGCCGACGCGGACTAGGTACCCGGAGTTCGGGACGAGTGCCGGTCGGCGGTGGCGAGCGCCGCGATGCCGACACCGATGACCGCCAGCGCCGTCGGCAGTGCGAAGAACCACCCCAGAGTCCGACGGCCGAATTCCCGATGTGGGCCCTCGCCTCGGACGGCAGGTCCGACGGCATGTGCAGCGTGACGCGCGTCCAGGGCAAGAACGCCGAGACCAGCAGCAGTGCCGCCACTCCCGCGACGACCAGCCCCAGCCAGTGGGGTCCCTGCCGCTGATCCACCGGAGCGTACGGCCCCGGCGCCTGCTGGGCAGGACCGAACGCGCCCAGGCCGGCCGGCCCGCCCGGTTGCGTTCCGGGAGGGCCGAACCACTGCGCGGGAGGTCCCCAGGCCGGCGCCTGCCCCCGGGCGTGGAACTTCCGGCGATGGGCCGGGTCCGGCGTTCGGCTCCTGTGGCTGGCTCATGGTCAGCGGCCGCCCTCACAAGGTGGTCCGCCGGGAAGATCAGCGAGCCACAGGTTAGCCTCCAGCAGACATTGATGTCTAAGTAAGCTTCCTCACGCCCGGACTGGCCGTCAGGCCGGCTGAGGCCTGGAGCGGCGCTCCCTGAGATGTGCCCAGCTCATCAGGGCGAACAGCACGGCGAGAAGAACGGCGGACGACCCGGCCGTGCCGAGGTTCAGCCCGCCTTTCGCGGCCGGTTTGGTGAGCAGGTCACCGGCGGTGGCGCCGAACGGGCGAGTGAGGACGAAGGCGAGCCAGAACAGCAGCGCGTTCGGCACGGCGGGCGCGTACTTGAGGGCGAGGAGCGCGGCGAGCAGCGCGGTGATGAGCAGTGCACCGCCGCCGTAGCCGAGCCCGGAACTGTCGGACAGAAAGTCGCCCATCGAGGTGCCCAGTGTGTTGGAGACCAGGATCGCCGCCCAGAACAGGCTTTCACCGCGGAACGTGTCGATGTCGCGGATCTCGAAGGTCAGGCCGGTGAACTTCCAGATGACGAAGATGACGACCAGTATCGAGATCAGAATCGTCGCGCCGGCCGGGTAGCCCAAGCCCAGTCCTTGCGGTCCCCAGCCGAGCGATTTCTCGCCCTTGGGGAGGTATTCGGCGCTCGCTTCGCGGTTCATGAAGTCCGACATCGTCGTACCGGCCATGCTGGTGGACAGGATGACGGCCCAGTAGAAGAACGGGTTGTACCGCTTCGAGGCCAGCTGGATCACCAGTGTGGCGATGAATATCAGGAACAGCGCGATGGTCGTGAGGAAGTAACCGAGCTCAAGGCTCTGGGAGAAAAGGTCGCCCGCCGTCTCGCCGAGCGTGGTCGCTGCGATCTTCATCACCCAGAAGGCCAGAGTGACCTCTGGCAGTTTCTTCATCACGTACCTTCCGGCACCGGCGATGTCGGCCTCGGTGAGGACTTCGGGTCGTGCCACTGACGCTCCAGGCGCTTGTTGCTGCTGCGGGTCCGGCGCGGAGTGCGGTTCGACGGCGAGCTTCCGCCGACGCTTCCGACGGCATCCGGCCGCTTCCGGCGACCTCGGCAGCCGAAGGCCGTCACCGACGTGCACCGCCGGTGACGGCCGGCCTCCCACTCCGCGATCTACTACAGCAATAGTTGTACTACATCTCGTAGCGGCGCCGTTACACGGTGGTGATATGTCCGGGCAGTCGCAATGTTCCGCATAGGCGAGTACCGCGGCCCGGGCCGCTCCGGCGCCGGTCAGCCGAAGCTGATCTGGAAACTCGGCACGATCACCCAGCCGCCGGCGTCCGGTTCCAGCGGAGACCCGTCCCAGTACGGCGGGATGTGCTCGCAGCCGGGAATGCCCAACCCCGCGTAGAGCACGAACAGCAGGGGCACCTCCTCGCCCAGGGCGCCAGGACGCTCGTACGCGATCCGGAGGGTCTGGTCGTCGCTCGTCAGTCCGGCGTCCGCCGACCAGATGCGGGAATTCTTGTGGAAGGGGTAGATATCGGACTCGTCATACTGTGCGCCGTGCCCGACGGCGTGCGCCGCGTCGAGTCCGAGAACGGTCTCCCAGTACTGCCCCGGCCGGGAGGTGCCCTTGACGATCACGAATCCGGCGTCCGTGACGTAGGAGAGCAGGACGGGGCCGCCGGTCTCGGTGGCGAAGGCGTTGAGCACCCCGTGGGTATCGTCGGGCCATTCGCCCGAACTGGCCGCACGCCAGTTCTTCTTGAACTTCTGCTCGTGGCCCCAGCCACCGGGCCAGCCGTACGCGGCGCGGAGCTTGGAGATGTTCACCGGCGAGCGGGCGAGCATCACCGCTTCGGCCTCCACCTCCTGCTTCGGTCCGGTGATGACCTTGTCGTCCTGCTGGGCCGACGGCTCGAAGGGGTTGGTGTCACGAAAGTCGGGAATGCCCAGGCCGGCGAAGAGCCCGGCCGTCAGTTTGATCCCGAGGCCCTCGCCGCCATCGTGGAACAGAACGGTGTCGAGCATGTCCGGGCGTGGCGCGGTGCCGGCCGCATAGGCCCAGGCCAGCAACTCCTGCCGGGTCTCGGCGACCTGATAGCCCGTGGTGTCGATGCCGGCGCCGATCGCCGTCCGCAGTCCGAGAATCGCGTGACGGGTCGGGCCGCCGGGCACCGCGGTGTGAACCAGAGCGCATCCTTCGTCGAGGATGAGAAAGAGCAGGGCCGAACAGCCGGTCTCCCGCATGTACGCCTGGACGGCTCCGTTCATGTCTTGTGGACCGTCATCGGAGAAGGCCGCCCGCCAGCCGTCTCCGCAGTCGGTCTCCTCGGTGAAATCCCCTGGCCAGTGCTGTGAACTGCGCAGCCGGGCCACCTCGTACGGTGAGCGCACCAGCAGCGCGATCATGCTCCCCATGGCGGGAGAGTAATGGGTAAAACCCACCATAAGGTGCGTTTGCCGCAAAAAGGCGGTCACCTCTCCCCCGGAGGGCAGACCGCCCGGGTGACGTGGCTTGTCCACCGATCGGTGGACGGCAGGTTGGACCGGTCGACGCTGTCGGGCGATATCAGCCTGCGACCAGCCTTAACGGTATGAAAAACCCCTCAGTGCGCGTGGCGCGGTGGAGCGCCCATCATCCCTGGCGCGCGATCGCCGGATGGATCGTTTTCGTCATCATCTGCCTCGGTGGCGGCCTTGCGATCGGCGGACACGCCGCCACCTCCGCGGACTTCCGGGTCGGCGAGGCCGGGCGGGCCGAGGCGCTGGCGGCGCAGGGCGGGCTCCAGCAGAAACCCGTGGAGCGCGTGCTCATCTCGGCCAAGGGCTCCGGGCGGCTGGACGAGGCGACGGCCGATGCGGTCGCTCAGGAGGTGCGCGGCCGGATGGCGGGGCTCGCGGAGGTCGCGTCGGTCGCGGCGCCGATCCGGTCGGCGGACGGGCGGGCCGTGCGGGTCGATGTGACGATGAAGGGCCCCGAGCTGGAGGGCAAGAAGCACGTCGCGCCCTTGCTCGCGCAGACCGCCGAGGTTCGGAAGGCGCATCCGGGGCTGGTGGTGGAAGAGTCCGGCAGTCCCTCCATCAGCGAGGACGTGCAGGGTCAGCGGGGCGACGACCTCTCCCGGACCGAGCTCATCGCGCTGCCCGTGACGCTGATCGTCCTGCTGCTGGTGTTCCGGTCCGTGGTGATGGCCGTGGTGCCGCTGCTGCTGTCGATCTCCTCGATCATGGCCGGCGTCGGACTGTCGATGGTGGCCTCACACATCTTCCCGGACGCCGGCGTCGGCACCAACGTCATCCTGCTGATCGGGATGGCCGTCGGCGTCGACTACACCCTCTTCTACCTCAAGCGGGACCGCGAGGAGCGAGCGCGCTCGGGCGGAGGGCTCCCGCGAGCCGCCGCCGTGGAGATCGCCGCGGCCACCTCAGGACGCGCGGTGGTGGTCTCCGGGCTGGCCGTCGCCGCCTCCAGCGCGACGCTGTACCTGGCCGGCGACGTCATCTTCGCCTCGCTGGCGACCGGGGCCATCGTGGTCACCCTCGCGGCCGTGGTCAGCTCCCTCACCGTACTGCCCGCGCTGCTGGCCACGCTCGGCCGTCGTACGCCGCGGCGGGCCGCGAGGCCCCGGGACGGCGGACTCACCTCGGCCGTGCTGCGCCCGGTCGCCGGGCGCCCGGCGCTCACGCTGGGCGTCGCGGTGGCCGCCATGCTCGTTCTGGCGGCGCCGCTGTCGTACATGAAGCTGACCGACGTCGGCCGGGAGGCCTACTCCCGCGACCTGCCCGCCATGCGGGCCTACGACCGTGTCAACGCGGCGTTCCCCGAGCTGAAGGCGGTGAACCAGGTCGTCGTCAAGGCCGCCCCCGAGCGCCGGGCACAGGTGCTCGCGGCGCTGGACGCGCTGGCTCACCGGGTGACGGCCGATCCCCTGTACGCCGGCCGGACCAGGATGCGCGCCTCGGCCGACGGCCGGATCACCCTGCTGGAGGTGCCGGTCGCGGCGTATCCGAGCGAGAAGCGGGCGCAGACGTCGCTCGAGCGGCTGCGCGCCGACCACATTCCGGCCACCGTCGGCCGCCTGCGCGGAGCCGAGGTCGCGGTGACCGGGGACGTCGCCCGCTACGCCGACTATCCCGAACACCAGAAGCAACGCCTGCCGATCATCCTGGGCGCGCTGCTGCTGGTCACCTTCGCCATCACCGCGCGGGCGTTCCGTTCGATCGTGCTGGGGCTGGCCGGCGTCGTGCTCAACCTTCTGTCGGCCGCGGCCTCGCTCGGCGTGCTGACGGCGGTCTTCCAACACCGTTGGGCCGAGGGGCTGCTGGACTTCACCTCGATGGGCTCCATCGGGTCCCGGGTGCCGCTCTTCCTGTTCGTGATCCTGTTCGGGCTGTCAATGGACTACCAGGTGTTCACGCTCAGCCGGATCGAGGAGGCGGTACGGCGTGGCGTGCCCGCCCGGGCCGCCGCGCTGGACGGGATCCGCGGCTCGGCTGGAGTGGTGACCAGCGCCGCGATCGTCATGGTGACGGTGTTCGCCTCCTTCGTCCCGCTGCACCTGATCGAGATGAAGCAGATCGGATTCAGCCTGGCGGTGGCGGTACTGCTGGACGCCTTCGTGATCCGGCTGCTGATCCTCCCCGCGCTCCTGCTGCTTCTCGGACGGACGGCCTGGTGGCCGTCCCGGCGGAGGGCCGTCCCCGCCCCCGCTCCGGGCGCGCTGGAGAACGTAGGCTGATCGGCGTGCCGGCCTCCGACGACCAGATCTCGATTCTGCGCTGGTACACCCTCCTGTGGGTGGTGTTCGGCCCGGCCCCCGAGTTCGTGGCCGGGCTGGGCGATCCGGCGGGGACCCGGGTCTGGTCGTTGCCGGTGCCGGTCGTCCTCGCCCTCGTCGGCGCGGTGTCGGCTCGCCGCTCCTGGTTCCCCTACGCGCTGATCGCCGGGCTGGGGGCGGTGTCGTTCCTGCGGGACGGGGCCGCGTCCCTCTACATCGTCTCGCTCCCGTACTTCTGGCTCCCGGTCCGGAGCGCACGGTGGCCGGTGCTGCTGAGCGCGGCAGGTGCGGCGACGGCCGTCGGCGGCGGAGTGCTGGGAGGCGGCGGCCTCGCCACCGGCAACACGGTCGTGACCCTGGTCGCGTACGCCGCGGGCACCGCACTCGGCCTGGCCGCGCGGCGCGTCGCGGACCGGGCCGAGGCCCGCGCCCGCCGGCTCGATGACGAACTGACGTCGACCCGCGCCGACCTGGCCGAGGCGCACCGGCGGCAGGGGGCCGCCGAAGAACGCGAACGGCTCGCCCGCGAGATCCACGACACTCTCGCCCAAGGGTTCGCCTCCATCGTCGTGCTCGCCGAGGCCGTACGGTCGGGGCTGGCCGACGATCCGGAGGGGGCGGCCCGGCAACTGCTGTCGATCGAACGCACCGCACGCGAGAACCTCGCCGAGGCGCGGGTGCTGGTCGGCACGTCCCCGCAGGAGACGATCGCGGCCGGCTCCGTCTCCCGGACACTGCGGCGCACCCTCGATCGCTTCACCGAGGACACCGGCATCGCCGTCGACGCCGACCTGGCCGACGTCGAGTGCGACCCGACCACCCGGATCGCGCTCCTGCGCTGCGTCCAGGAGTCGCTGGCCAACGTCCGCAAACACGCCGCCGCCTCCACGGTCGGCGTCGTCCTCGCGTCGCAGCCGCACGGCGTCGAGCTGGAGGTCACCGACGACGGCCGCGGCTTCTCGGTCGCGGACGCCCGCGGGTTCGGCCTCACCGGGATGCGCCGGCGCCTCACCGAGCTCGGCGGCGAGCTCACCGTCACCAGCTCGCCCGGCGACGGCACGCGTGTCCTCGCCGTGCTCCCCATCGAGGAGTGACATGCCCAAGGACGTGCTCCGGGTCGTCTTGGCCGACGATCACCCGGCGATGCGGGCGGGTGTCGCCGCTCTGCTCGCCGCCGAACCGGCCATCGCCGTCGTCGGTGAGGCGGCCGACGGCCGCGAGGCGGTCGACCTCGTCGAACGCCATGCCCCCGACGTGGCGCTGCTGGACCTGCGGATGCCCGTCCTCGACGGCGTCGCCGCCACGTCCCGGATCGTCGAGGGTCCCACCTCGACGCAGGTACTCATCCTCACCACCTACGACACCGACGCCGACATCGAACGGGCGGTCGAGGCGGGCGCCGTCGGCTACCTCCTGAAGGACACCACGCGTGAGCAGCTCATCGACGCCGTGCGCTCCGCCGCCCGCGGCGAGACCGTCCTCTCCCCACGCGTCGCCCGGCACCTCGTGGCGCGGATGCGCCGGCCCGCGCCGACGGCGCTCACCCCGCGTGAGGTGGACGTGCTGAACGCCGTGGCCGACGGCCTGTCCAACGCCGACATCGGTAAGCGACTGGTCATCGCGGAGGCCACGGTGAAGACCCACCTGCTGCGCATCTTCGCCAAGCTCGACGTCGCCGACCGCACCCGCGCCGTCGTCGTCGCCCTGGAGCGGGGCCTGCTGACGCGCCCTCTCTCCTGAGGCGCGGGCGGTAGTACCTTCACGCACAGGACCGCGACGACTTCAAGGCATGTGTCCGGAGTAGATCTTGTGCGTAAATTGCGGATATGTCACTGAGCTGCGATCCGGTGAGTGAATCCGACGGTGCGGGAGCCGAGCCGGTCTTCCTCCTCGCGCCGGCCCGCAGCTACTCGACCGTCGCCGTGGCCATGCTGTCGGGCCACCCCGACGTGTACGGCTTTCCGGAGACGCTGGTCTTCACCGCCGCCACGGTCGGTGAGCTGATCGGCGAACGAGCGGAATGGGCGCGGTTTCCGCTACGGCTGAGCGGCCTCTGGCGGGCCGTCGCCGACCTGCACGAGGGCGGCCAGGACGACGACGCGGTGGCCCGCGCCCGTACCTGGCTCGCCGACCGCGCCGAGTGGTCGACCAAGCGTCTGATGGACCACCTCATCGACCTCGTACGGCCTCGCGTCAGCCTGGAGAAGTCGCCGGACACCTCCAGCGACGACGCGATGCTCGCCCGGTGCATGACGGCCTATCCACGTGCGCGCTTCCTGCACCTCGTACGCCATCCGGTGACGAACCAGCGGTCGCTGCACGATCATTGGCGGCCGGCCGGGCGTTTCCGCTCCGAGCAGGCGCTCGTCGCCGAGGCCGCCGCCTTCTGGTACCGGTCACATCAGCGGATCATCGAGGCACTGGCGCCGTTGCCCCCGGAGCAGTGGATGCGGGTACGGGCCGAGGACCTGCTCACGGAACCAAGGGTCTGGCTGCCGCGGATCCTGTCCTGGCTGAGGCTCGACAGCGAGCCACGGCTCGTCGAACGGATGTTGCTCACCGAGCACTGGCGGTTCGCCGGAACGGGTCGTTCGGACGACCTCCTCGGCGGCGACCCGAAGTTCCTTCGCTCTCCGGCGCTCCGCCCGGTTCCGGCGCCGGGGCCGGTCGTCTTCGACCCCTCCTGGGGCCTGGACGACGAGATCTGCGACCGGATGACGACCCTCGCGCACTCACTCGGCTACTGACCGCACGAGCGGTGGCCGTACCCGCACGACTCTGAACCCCGAAGTCCTCTACGACCGCACGCCTTGCGCGATTTGCTTGAGCAAGCTAAGTTTTGCTCATGCGAGCAAAAACCTTCACCGAGTCGGGCCGGCGCGCCCAGATCGTGACGGCGGCGATCGAGGTGATCGCCGAGGTCGGCTTCGCCAAGGCGTCGTTCAGCCGGATCGCCAAGCACGCGGGCCTGTCGAGCACCGGCATGATCAGCTACCACTTCGCCGGCAAGGACGACCTGCTCACGGCGTGCGTCGCCGAGATCGAGCAGGTCACCGAGGCGTTCATGGGGCCGCGCGTCGACGCCGCCGAGGGCCACGTCGCGCAGTTGCGCGCCTATGTCGAATCGAACGTCGCACTCGTCGGCGAACACCCCACCGCGGTACGGGCGCTGATCGACATCGTGAAAAACGGCAGCGCGCAGAGCGCCTCCGTCAACGGACGTCTCGCCCTGTTCGAGGAGCACTTCCGCACCGGGCAGGCGGCGGGCGTCTTCCGCCCCTTCGATCCACGGACCGTGGCGATCGCCCTCACCAGCGGCCTCGACGCCGTGGTCGTCACCGCGGCCGCCGCCGCGACCGAACCCCCCGAGCTCGCCCGCATCGGCCGCGAGCTCGCCGACCTGTACGTGCGGGCGACCGCAGCCGATCCCGAGGGAGCCTGAGAATGCTGACCCAGGAGAAGACCGCGCCCGACATGGGCCTGCGCCGGGTGATCCGCGCCAACGTGATGGCCGTCGTGTTCGAGGTGGTCGTGCCGATGGTGCTCTTCTACGGCCTGCGCGCCGCGGGCGTGAGCCAGTGGTGGGCGCTGATGGCCGGCGTCCTCGTGGCCGCGCCGTACGCGGTGTGGGCCATCGTGCGCAACCGCCGCATCGACCTCATCGCCCTGGTCACGCTGAGCGTCCTGGTGCTGTCCGTCGTGCTCGGCCTGTTGTCAGACGACCCGCGCACCCTCGCGATCCGGGAAGGGTGGACCGCCGCTCTGGGTGGCCTGTTCGGCGCGTGGATGCTGGTCACGATCGTCGTCGGCAAACCCGCCCAGCTGACGTTGGGCCGTACGATCGCCGAGATCAAGCGTGGTGCCGAGGGCGCGGCCGCGTGGGCGGCCCGCTGGGACACCGACGCGCGGTTCCGGCGCGGGCTGCGCATCAACACGGCCGCCTGGGGCGGCGTACTCGTGGCCAACGCGGTGGTGCACATCGTGCTCGTCTACACCCTGCCGATCGACCTCATCGCCCTGGTCACCAACGTGGCGTGGTTCGGCGCACTGGGCTGCCTGATCGCCTGGCACGTCTGGTACCTCCGCAAGGAGAACCTCGATGCCTGACGTCCTGGTGGCGGGCGGCGGCCCGACCGGCCTGCTGACCGCGTTCGAGCTGGAGCGCGCCGGGCTCGACGTCCTGGTCCTGGAGCGCGACGCCCGGCCGACCACGCAGTCGAAGGCACTCGCCCTCCAGCCCCGGTCGATCGAGGTGCTGCACGAACGCGGCCTGCTGGCGGCGGTCGAGGCGCACGCCGAGGCTCGGGTGCCCGCGGGGCACTTCTCGGGCATCCCGATCGACTACGCCGACCTGCCGACGCGCTTCCCGTACCAGCTCGGTGTCGAGCAGGCGTACGTCGCGGCGGCGATCGAGGCGCGGCTGCGCCTGCCGGTGCTGCGCGACGCCGCCGTCACCGCCGTGGAGCAGGACGGCGAGGGCGTCACCGTCACCGCGGGCGGGCGCCGTCACCGGGCGGGGTGGCTCGTCGCGGCGGACGGCGGGCACAGCACGGTCCGGAGGCTGCTGGGGGCGGCGTTCCCCGGCACCTCGGCGCGGATCTCCCTGGTCGTCGCCGACCTCACGCTCGCACGGAAGCCCGCCGGGCTCGCCGACGACTGGCAGTTGCCGTCGGGCGGGTCGGGGTTCCTGCTGCCGCTCTCGGGTGGGCGCTACCGCGCGGTCGTCGGCGGCGAGGAGCAGCAGCGGCTCGGCCGCGACGCGCCCGTCACGGCCGACGAGATGCAGCGGGGGCTGACCGACGCGCACGGGCCGGGGATCGAGGTGGGCGAGGTGCTGTGGGCCTCACGGTTCGGCGACGCGGCACGGCAGCTGGAGCGCTACCGCCACGGCCGTGTGCTGTTCGCGGGCGACGCCGCGCACATCCACCTTCCGGTCGGCGGCCAGGGGCTCAACCTGGGTCTGCAGGACGCGGTGAACCTCGGCTGGAAGCTGGCCGCGCAGGTCCGCGGGCACGCCGCCGACGGGCTGCTCGACAGCTACCACGACGAGCGCCACCCGATCGCCGCCCGCGTGCTGCTCAGCACCCGGGCGCAGGGAGTGCTCGGCGTGCCCATCCCCGACGCCGCGGCCGTCCGGGAGATCGTCACCGGGCTGCTCGCCGTCCCCGAGGCGCGCCGGGCCGTGGCGTTCGAGCTGTCGGGCATCGGGATCACCTACCCCGGCATCGTCGGCCGCGCCGCCGACGTCCCGGTCGCGCCCGACGGCCGCGCCGTGCTCGTCGGCGCGTCACCGCCCGTGGGCTGGGCCGGCCGCGTCGAGGCCCGCGACGGCACGGAACCGCGGCTCATCCGGCCCGACGGCTACGTGGCATGGGCCGGCGGACCGGGCCTGGACGCGGCGCTGCGCCGATGGTGCGGCCCTTCGAGTGCGAACTGAACGGCACTCTCGGGGCACCTCGCCGTACGGGGGCGGCTCTTCCACGGTTAGATTCGCGTACGGCCGCTGAAACGCGCGGGGACCTGTCGGTCATGAGAGGCGTCGACGAAGGAGCGAGATGAACATCGTGGTGGACGACCTGTCCGGCCCGCAGATCGCCGAGTTCCTCCACGAGCACGTGCGACAGATGCGGTCCATTACGCCGTTGGAGAGCAAACACGCGCTCGACCTCGACGCGCTGCGCGGGCCGGAGGTCACATTCTGGTCGGTGATGGACGGCGACTCGGTGCTGGGCTGTGGCGCGATCAAGAGACTGGACGCGGTCCACGCCGAGCTGAAGTCGATGCGTACCGCGACCGCGCGCAAGCGCAGCGGAATCGCGTCCCGGCTGCTGAGTCACATCCTCACCGAAGCCAAGGGGATGGGCTTCGCCCGGCTGAGCCTGGAGACCGGCTCCGCCGAGTTCTTCCTCCCGGCGAGGAAGCTGTATGAGAAGTTCGGCTTCGACTACTGCGAGCCCTTCGCGGCCTACCGCCCCGATCCGAACAGCGTTTTCATGACAAGGCTGCTCTAGAGACTCCGATCGCCGGGTTGGCTTGAAAATGAGTTGTACGGGTGCGCCCGCTACCCGGAGGATCTGGCCATGACCACGTTCGTCCGTTCTCTGTTGCCGTGCCACGCCGTCCGTTCGGTGCGCGGCCGACAGCAGTCCGGCCGGCCATGGAGGTCGACGCTCTCAAAGGCGTGATCGCCGCCTTGGTCGCGGGGCTGTTCGCCGGCTACGGCATCGCCATGCCGGTGGGAGCGGTCGCGACCTACCTGGTGGCTCTCACCGCTCGGACGACCCTGCGGATCGGCGCGTTCGCCGCACTCGGTGTCGCGACCGCCGACGGCCTGTACGCCCTGGTCGCCGCGGTGGCGGGTTCAGCGGTCACCCCGGTGATCCGGCCGATCATGCAGCCTCTGCGCTGGGCCTCGGCCCTGGTACTGATCGCGCTGGCGGCCCGGTCGGCGGCGCGGGCGATCCGCCGGCACCGCGGGGCCCAGGCGACGGCTCAGGCCGGTGAGACCCCGATCAGCCCCGTCCGGGCGTACCTGGCGCTGCTGGGACTGACCATGATGAACCCCATCACCGTGATCTACTTCGCCGCGCTCGTGCTCGGCGACCAGGGCACGGTCGCACCGGATCATCTGCGGCAAGGGGTGTTCGTCCTCGCGGCGTTCGGGGCGTCCGCCAGCTGGCAACTGCTCCTGGCCGGCGGTGGAGCGCTGCTCGGCCGCGCGCTGACCGGCGGCCGAGGGCGGCTGATCACGACGGTGACCTCCAGCGCCGTGATCTTCGCCCTCGCCGTGCATCTGCTCGCCCAGTGAGCGGGGATCCGGCCGCTTTGACCATCAGGGCCGTCGCCGTTAATTTCCCGGTTCATGCCTGATACTCCGCGTCTTCCCGGACTGAAGTCGGCCGAGGCGGACTGGTTGGTGCGAGCCGCGTTGGCGGTCGGTGCGGAGCGAGGTTTCCCTCCGCTGGCGGTGGCCGTCATCGATGTCGCCGGAGAGGTGATCGCCCTGCGGCGTGCCGATGGCGGTATGCCCATGACCAGCCGGATCGCTGTCGCCAAGGCGCGCACTGCGCTGTACGCGCTGAAGCCCTCCGGCCTGATCGACCTGCCTGGGGGGATCGTCGACGGCATCCAGCATCTCTACCGCGGCGACTTCGTCCCGTGGGCGGGCGGTGTTCTGGTCACCGACGGTGAGCTGATCCTCGGTGCCGCGGGCGCGTCCGGTGCCCATGCCGTTGAAGACGAAGAGGCCGTACGGACGGCGGTGCAGCGATGGCAGGAGAACCGCTCCGCCGACGGCCAGGAGTGACGCGGCTCTACGGGGAGTGCCGGGTCGCCTCTCTTCCGCACCCGTCGTCACCGGCCGCCTGAGCCGCTACAGACCCGCGGGGTGTGCCGACAGCCAGTCCGCGTGGCGTTCCTTCAGCACATCCCGGTCGTGCGCGGTCGGGGCGATGACATCGGCTCCGCCGTCGTAGGGGTGATACAGCCACCTCAGGTCCGGCGGAGCGATGATCGCGTACGCGATCCGGTCGTCGGCCACGGCCCGCAAGAACGGATTCAGAGTCGATCCCTCGAGGGAGGTCGTGCCGGCGTAGAGCGTCATCGGAATCTCGAAGGCCGAACGCTCATCGGGCTGGATCGTCATCCAGGGGACCGCCCCCTGATGAGCGCGGGCGACGATGATCCGGCCCTGCGCGTCCGCGAAGTAGCCGGCGATCACGTAAAGATCATCGCCCGCACCGAGCTCGGCCAGCACGTCGTGATGCCGCGCGAGGATGATGCCGTACTCCTCCTCGGTCTCCGCGTACCGCTTGGACCGGGGAAGGCTGTGAAACCGAATCCAGCGATCGGCATATCGGCCGCGGAACTCGTACGCGATCGGAGCCCCGCCCCACCGCGTACGCCACGCCGCCGTGAGCGATGCCACCTCGTCTTCTGTCACGAACCCCCCAGTCGTACGTGGTCGCCCACGGCCACGGACGACGGCGATGTTTTCCTGCCTAACCGAAGTCCATCGACGTCCTGCACGTCATTGTGGAAGGGGCTCATCCGCGGCGGCCGGCTCTCCAGCATTTTCTCGGATCACGGGCCGCCGAGAGAGGGGAACTTGTTCCATGGCCGCCATGCGCACCTCGATCACCTCGGTATTCGACGATGTCTGGCAGCGCACTCAGCACCGGCTTGCGGGCCTTACTGATGACGAGTACCTCTGGGAACCCGCTCCGGGCGGTTGGACGCTGCGTGCGGACGCCGAGGGACGGTGGCGCATGGATGGGGAGGGCGGTGGTGGCCCGGCACCCGACCCCGTGCCGATCAGCACGATCGCGTGGCGCATGGGGCATATCGGATTGATGTTCATCGACTTCGGAACGCGCCTCTTTCACGGACGCAACATCACGCTCGACGATGTCGAGTTCTTCGGCACAGCGGCGGCCGGGACGGAGTTCCTGGAGAACGCTTATCGCGTCCACTGGCGTGAGCCGCTCGGCAGGATGGCCGACGAGCGGTGGTGGGAGCCGGCCGGGGCACCCTTCTTCGCCTTCGCCGATCGCCCTGCGACGGACATCGTGCTCCATGTGCTGGATGAGTTCGTCCACCACGCTGCTGAATTGGGGGTCTTGCGGGACCTGTACCCGCATCTGACGGTGGCCTGATGCCCTGCCTCGGTCGGGCGAGCCGATGTTCGCCCGATGGGTGGATATTGATGAGATGAGCGGACTCATAGTGCGCGGAATCCGGCCAGGGGACGGTGACGGATGCGCGCGGGCATGGCGAGACGCCGGCAGGTATTACGCCGCGCTCGTACCCGAGGTGATCCATGAACCCGATGCTCAGGGCCTGGCGGAGTGGTTCGAGCGGGGCATAGCCGATGAGCGGAGCGATGACACGCTGTGGCTCGTCGCCGAGGATGACGGGCAGGTGGTCGGGGTCATCGAAGCCGTGGTGAACCGGCCGAGCCCGGACGCCCGTTGGCAACTTCAACGTGATCTGTCCCGGGTACGACTCGTGATCACCGCGCTTGCCGTCGCCGAGGGATATCGCCGCAAGGGCGCAGGTACGGCGCTCATGGAAGCCGCTCAGACGTGGGGACGGCGGAAGGGCGCGGAGGTCGCCGTGACCGACACGAATCTGAGCAGCCCCCTGTCCGTGCCGTTCTACGAAAACCGGATGGGCTATGACAGGCAAGCGGTGATTCTGCGCAAGACGCTTGCCCCGGAATGACCCGGCCTCCACCTCGACCACTGACCGACTCGACGTACGGCCGCGATGGCGCCGTGGGGGCCAGCGGCGGCGGCCGAATCCGCCGCGGGTCCGGCCGGTGGCCTTCTGGCCGAACGGGGAATCATGCTTCTTCGGATGCCTTTTCTCGCCGGAAAACTTCTCCGGCCCCACCGCATCACCAATATGTGGCACGATCGCAGGAGCACGCACAGCGATCTGAGGAGAGTCTTTTGGCGGCGAAGAGGGCTGTCTTCGGTGCGGTCGCACTAGTGACACTGGGAATCTCCCTGACCGGTTGCAGAGGAAATGCGGTGGACGCCGCTTCGTCTCCCACCAGCACCGCGACTCCGGCCCAGGAAAGCGCGAGCGCTACGGCGAGTGCGCAGGCGAAGGCCAGCACGAAGTGCACCGATCAGAACGACCATTCGGGTGATTCCAAGTCCACAGACCACTGCCCTCCGGTCCCGGCTTCCGCCGCCACGTCGGTCACGTCGGTCACGTTCAAGGCGCAGCGGGTCACCGGCCCGCCGCCGCCGAAATCGGGGATCGACCATAACGTCGTAGCGCTCGGCACCGTACGGCTGGCAATGACCGCGAAGCAGACCGCGTACGTGGTCTCGTCGTTGCGCGCGAACGCGGCCACCGTACGAACGCTGGTGGACAACGAGGTGCGGTGCACGTGGCCGGGTGGCAGCAAGAACCTGGTGATGGGCCAGAACATCTATGCGGGCACGGGCCAGAACCCGCAGTGGGAAGACACCTGGATCGTGACCAAGTTCCTGCTGCACCCCGGCGTGGCCGCGACGGCCACCTGCACGACGTACGCGAGGGTCGCCTCGCTTTACAAGCAGACATCCGCGGTGCGGATCGCGGGCGGTTCGTTGCGGTTCGCCGACACGTCGGTCGACAACGCGGCGAACGGCAAGCCGCTCGACGACGAGATGCCCTACGGCGACCTGCCGGTGGACTCGACCCACCGGACCGTACGGCAGCCCGCGCTCCCGATCACCACTGCACCGGCCGGGCTCCACCAGCTCAACGTCTTCGGCGACGTGGACTACCAGGTGTGTGCGCGCGGCGTCGCCTGCGACAAGACCGGTTCCTCGACTGCCCGGTTCACGCTGATCGTCAACCAGTGGAACGCAGCGGGCACGAAAGTCTGCCACACGGACTCGTCGACGAGCAGTGTCACCAAGACGGTCCCGTACTGGGTGCACCACGTCGTGGTGCCGCTGTACACCCCGCACTTCGCGGTGTCGACAGCACCGGGCTGCGCCCCGGTCTTCAACGCCTACGTGCGGGTGGACTGGCTGCGCGGCCAGACCGGCGCGGTGCAGGGCACGGCGGTCGGCCTACCCGACCGGCGCGGTTCCGCCTCGACGCATCGATCGGCGATGAGCCACCTCTACATCGTTCCGGCGTGACCTGCCCCCCGGCGTGCGCGCCTGAATGAGGCGCCGGCCTGCCCCTCGCCGAGCCGGCACCTCACCCATCGGCGCATCGCGCTGGGGTCGGAACCGTGTATTGGAATGGATCTTGGGCCGTAGGGTGTGGACATGCCGCTGAGCAGCCTCGCCCTCTCGTCCGGTCGCTCGATTGAGCTCTCCGAGCCGCGGCTGTCCTCGACCTACGGTGGGATGCTGGAGGGGTATCCGTGTAAGCCCGTCAACGACATGAAGACCCGCAGCCTTCTCCGGATCGCACGAGCTCTAGCTAGGTTTCCACGGGGCGAGCATGTTCGGGAAGATCGGTGTGTGCCCAGCCGTGTGGAGAGCTACCTTGCTCACTTGGACCGTCTCAGCGGCGGTGTCGAGCCGCGATTCCTACCCGTCGCCTCGACCAAGGAGAACCTCAAGGGCGTGACGGTCATCGCCTACCAGGACATGCCCGAGGATCTGACGACCGCTCTCACCTACGGTCTGTCGCTGGCCGAGCATCCCGACTGGAAGTTCGGTCGCCCGGAGCTGTGTCTCAGCGTGCGATCCAAAGACGACCGTTGGGCGTGGGCCGTCGGGTATCTCGCCGAAGACCTTCGCGGATCCTGTCCATTCAGCTACGGCAACACCATCGACTTCGGAGAACGAGTGTCCCCGGAATCGGACATGACGGCATTCGTCGTCTTCGCCCCAGCCGTTGCCGATCGAACCGACTGCCGCATCGACGTCAGCCCTCCCGGCCACGAGGGACACGACATCATCCACCTCGCCGGCCTGTACCCGATCCACGGGACCGAGCGGCAGTACATCGACGAACACGGCCTTCAGCCATTCTGGGAACTCGACTGGGACGCTTACGACGTCGCTAGACGCCCCGTCGTCTAAGACCGCAACGGCACGCAAGGAAACGCCGACCGTTCCGACGGATCACGTATCGGGCAGTAGCCGCCCCTGACAGCACCGCACCGTCTCGCGAAGGTTGGGCCCCAACACGGCGGGCAAGATCTTGGGCAACCCCGTTGATGGACACGTTTGGTCACCGTCTTCAGGTTGGTCGTAGACCACGCCGTCCTCGATCTCCTTTGGACCCGTGAAGCCACCCTCCGCGATGAGGAACGCGAACTGCTTACGGCCCTCCCGCCTCACAACCTCCCGCGGCTCCGTACGTCGCCCCATGCGACGAGTATGCGACCACTCCGCCAAGTGGTGCATCCGACAGATTGGCAACATCGGTTGCTCGCCGATCGAGACGGCGTTGATTTGTCGGAGAAGGAAACAGGAGCTAGGAGACCGACTCAGTCGGTGGGGTTCACCAGCGTGGCGATCGTGTTCGGGGGCGGCTCGCGGGTGACGCCGTACCAATAGAAGGCTTCAAGGCTGTGCTCGCTGCCGTGCTCCAGGCGCTTGGCGACCTTGCCGTGGGGGTATCCCACGAGCCCGTTGGCCAGTTCAAGACGCGCATGGTTCTGTTCCGTACAGTAGGTCCAGCGTCCTCCGCTGCTGCGGAGCATGAGTTCACCGAGATATGCCCCCACGCCCAGGGCCACACTTTCTTTGACCTCCCTCGGGGGAAGGCCGGCGATGAATTCGTCACAGTACTTGTCGAGCTGATCGACGTGTTCCGGGTTCCAGTCGAAGACGTAACCGTCCGCTCGTGTCTTCTCGACGAAGGTGTCCGCCAGTCGCTGCATGAAGGCGGCTGTCTCGGCGTCCGTGGGGACCGGTGATGCGCTGCGACCCTGCCGCTTACGTCGTCTCAACATACGTCCACCCTCGATATGGAACTTTTAGCAAGGTGCTCAGAGTAATGGCCCTGCTCACTAACGCCCCACCTTCTGGTTGAGTTCCCAACCTGCGATACATCAAGACCTCGATGTGAGCTGTGAAAGGCCGGAACGTAGCTGTGCCGTTGTTGGCCTGTCCTTTGGATCTTTCGCGAGCAAGCTGATGAGCAGCTGACCCAGTGGAGATCCTGCGCGTTGCGGGGTACGTGGTGGGTCGGTCAGGACGGCGGCCATTACCGCTGTCGGGCTCGGTCCACCGAACGCGGGCCGCCCTTCAGCAGCGTAGAAGAGCGTGGCTCCAAGTCCCCACAGGTCGATGGCGGGTGAGCTCTCCAGCCCTCGGATCTGCTCTGGGGCCATGTAGGCCGGGGTACCGATGATGGCGCCCGCTTCGGTGAGCGTTGGGTCACTCTCGAACCTGGCAATGCCGAAGTCGGCGAGTTTTATCGATCCGTCTCCCCGTACAAGGACATTCGCGGGCTTAACGTCGCGATGAATGATTCCGAGTTCATGCGCTTCGGTCAGCACATCGAGCATGTCAAGGCCGATTTCGGCAACCCGTGCGTGAGGCAGCGGCCCCTCGCGCTCCACGGTCTTGGCCAGCGTCACTGCTTTGACCAGTTCCATCACGATGAGCACCGAGTCCTGATCCAGGAGGACATCGTGAACGGTCACGGCATTCCTGTGGTCGAGTTGCGCGGCGGCCCGCGCCTCGCGGAGCATGCGAGCTCGCATGGCTCCTCTCGCGTCGGCAGAGAGCCCAACGGGCGGGAGGAGCTGTTTGATCGCCACTTGCCGACCCAGCACCGTGTCCCTCGCGCGCCAGACCACACCCATGCCGCCACGGCCGAGTTCTTCCAACGGCGTGAACCGGCCCGCCGACAAAGTGATGGCCCCAGGTCCGTGCCCGCTCCCGGGCAGAGGCGGTGTCGAGTGAGGCCGCGCAGCGGCGGCTATCGGAGCCGTCATCGACTGAACCGCAACCCTGGGATGCTGCGCTACCCGCCGGCGTTGTTTTTGACTCCGTCGGATCGCGGCCCGCCACAGGATGAAAACGACGACTAGAATCGCAGCCGGGATGATAGTAGAGGCAATGAAGGGCTCAGACGGTCCTGCCTGCATGGCTAAGAACCCTCCCAGGCCCGGCATAATTTAGAGGACATTATCAAAGGTCATGGCCTGTGTTGGGTGATCCCCAGTGTCCTCCTTGAGGCTCCTGCTCTCGCCGCGCATCACCGAGGCTCCCTGCGTACATCGGGTCCCGACCGAGGATGGCGGGTCGGTCTATCTGAACCTATGGCCGACCCGGCCGCGCTCAGCAGCGGACTTCGGTTTCTGGCGGCTTAGCGTGGAAAGCACCCTCAAGGCGCGTAGCCGGTTGGTCTGCGGTGCACATCACGGTGATCTCCTGGCGCGCGACCAGCAGGATGCGCAGCGCTTCTCGCTCCCCGTCGGCGCGTGGGGCCGCGAGCTGGTCCATCTCGAGATCGTGCGCCCGGGTGGCTCCCGGGGGCCGCGCACCGACGACGGCTTTAGCGATCCTGCCGCGTGGCGGTATCCGTCTTCGAAGCCTGTACTACGTGGGCGACAATGACGGGCAAGCGCCTTGGCGAGGACGCGCATAGTACGCGGGGCGACTACGACGCTGACCTGCTGGTGACCTCGTTCATCCCCAATCCCGTGACCACCTTCACCCCGGCGCCCGGCCCCTGCGATCCCCGAGGCGGAGGCTCCCGCCGGAGGCGCGATCACGTCGGCGGGAGGCCGACCGTCTGCATCGGGCGTCGCGGATGACGTCGCGGATGACATGGCCCGGGATGGCAGGCAGGATGCGGCGGTGAGCATCATCGTCGAGTTCTTTGTCGCGCCGGATGACGTGGCGGCGGCCGGTGTGTTGGATGCCGGACCGGAGGGTGTCTTCGAGTCGGTGCCGTTCGGCAACTTCGTCGCCGGTACGGCTGTGATCGAGTGGGAGAGCATTCTGACCGGCCGTGGCTTCGCCGAGCTTGTCGCGCTCGGTATGCCGCGCATCGTCGCCGATGCAGGGGACGGGAGCTCCTGCCTGGTCTTCGCGTTCTCTCCTGCTCTTCGTGTCGGGTTGGCCGCGGCCGATGATGCCCGGCTCGATGGTGTTGTTTCAGAGTGGGTTCGGCGGGATGCCGGCGACGGCGGTGCCTTCGACCCGGAGATGGCGCGGCTCATCCTCGATGACGTCGCCGGATTGGCACGGCTGGCCATCCAGGAGGGTCACGAGGTGTACTGCTGGATGGCATGACGGCCAGCGCCGGTACATGGTCGGAGGAAGGCGATCGTGGGCCAGGCCGCCCGATCGGCACGGCGGGAAGGCTCCGGCCCGTCGCTTCATCGTGGCGCACCGCGACGTGGACCGCGTCGGCTGGCTTACGGAAATCCGGCGGTGGATCAACGAATGGCAGTGCCGGCGCTTGAGCGGACTCGTATCCATCGTGCCCCGGACTCTGAGGGCTCCGGCCGCGGCTCGCCGCGTTTTGAGCTGCGGCCGGAGGCCGGATAACGCCACATTCGATCCCCGCGGGAATGGATCGCCCGCTGACCAGCTGGAACAGGATCCCAAGCGCGCGTACGCCCTTCGTCTGGGGCACGGATTCGGCACAGCCACCTCGCCAGAGCCGTCCAGGCGCCCCCGCTTTGCCGTTACTCCCGAACACCCAGGCCGGGTACGGATGACGACATGCGCCGGACCCGGCTGGGCGCTTCAACGAATGCGCTGATGCCAATCCGCCAGAAGCGGTGTCACGGCCCGTAGGTCCCCGCCGTCCACCGTCGTCGAGGCCCTGTCACGTGCCTGCTGGTCCGCGTTGAAGGCGACACTGAGGCCGACTTCGTCGAACAGCGGCAGGTCCGACCGGCTGTCGCCGATGGCGGCGCACTGGGACGGGCCGAAGCCGAGGTTCTCCGCGTAGCGCAGCGCGAAGTCGCGTTTATCGAACTCATCGAAGGTGGCCCGAACTCGGCCGGTGAAGGACCCGTTGAGAATTTCCAGCTCAGGTCCGCAGTAGGCGGCGAACCCGAACCTTTTCCCGAGATGCTTTCCGATCGGCTGCCAGGCCAGGGTGGCCAGTACCGGCAGCAGACGATGCGCACGGCACCACTGGACCGTCTCCGCGATTCCGTCGACGAGCGGCAGTTGAGTCAGCCAGTCGTCGATCTCCCGTTCGGTACGGTCCGCCCATGCGAGGGCGTCCACCGCCGCGATCTCGGGGTTGGTCAATTGACCAGCCGCGTAGGCTGCCTCGGCCTTAGCCATCTCCTCCTCCGTGCCCAGATATCGGGCTACGTGGACAGCGGAGCCGGGGGCCGGTACGAGGGTGCCGTCAATGTCGACGAAGACTATGCCGGCCCATGCCGATGGGTCGGAAACAACCTTCCGCCCGTCACGGTTTTCCCTCACAACCCGCTCCTTCTCGCCGTGCGGACAACTCTGCCGAAGGGTGCCGCAACGCCGCTCCGAATCTGCCGCCTCACAATTTCATACCGTGTGAGCAGGGACCGGCCACGGTGATCAAACTGGTAGGACGCCCGTCCGCCGAGACGCTGTTGGACTGCGTGGGGATCTTGGCGGGGGCCTTGCTGCGATGGCTGCCGGCGGCAGTCGGACAGCGGGAGGAGGCCCTGCCGGCGTCGGTGACCAACCGCTCCCACGCCAAGTTCCGTGGCCCCGGCGAACGAGCGAACGCGCAACTCAAGACATGGAAGACCCTGACCAAGCTCCGCTGCTGCCCCCCACCGGGCCGGTCACCTCGGCAAGCCATCCACGTCCTGCACAACCGCGAAGCCAGTGAAAAGGCTCCGTATACCTCATGGAGGAGTTGGCGTGCGGTCTTCTCTGCCCGTCGGCAACAGGCGTCCTCATCCCTTCACTTCGCGCGTGACTGGCCAAGCGGAGGTGATCACAATCACCTCTAAGGCTGCGTGCACGCGAGTCAAGCCCACCAATAGCCCTGCACCCGTAACGCCATTTTCTTGGATTCGGATAGCTCTCGCAAGCCGTGTTTCAGATCCGCAGACCCCCGTATAGTCGAGCACGACGAGGACGACCGGCTGGTCCGGTAGGACGGCGTCGAACCAGGCATCCAGGTACCTGGCGTGGTCGGTGAAGCGGTACTGCCCGTCCGAGGCAGGTCCGGACCGGCCCATGCCAACGAGATCAGGCGCGAGGCATCGCCGCTGGCCGGCGAGGTAGGGGATCACGTTGCGCCACAGGTAGGACCATGTCGGGTTGCCGTGCAGCAAGACTCACGGGTCGCCCTCGCCGACGTCCACGTAGCTCATCTCCGTGCTGCAGACAGCGACGCGCTCCCGATGATGATGATCGCTTGCGTTCACGTCCATGGCAGTCCCCGTTGTTCTCATGTCCCGCCGACGGCGGTCAAATCCTCATATATCCCTGTACATCCGCCCTATCAACACTCACAAACGCCAGCCTGGCCGTCCGTTCGCCCTACCTTCTTCGTCGGTTGCTCGGACCGTCGTAGGGCTCGAACGCCCCTGGGTACCGGAGGTGGCTGTGAGCCGTCTGCAGTGTGTATGGCCGTGCTGGCGGCCTCGCGTTCTGCTGGTGGGCATGAGAAGTAGTGACACCGAGCAGTCCCGAATGTCGAAAAGGGCGCCTACTCCAATGATCGGAGTAGGCCCTTGACCTGCACAGCCGGAGGGATTCAAACCCCTACCTGCTGATCCGTAGCCGACGGCCGCGCACGCCCGGGTACACCTCGACCATGGGTTGACGGTGGTTGGTGGCTGAGATCGTGTGGCCTCGCTTGTCACCGTTGTCGTCAACGCTGTCGTCAGGGAGGTCGCAGCAACCAGCGTTGTTAGCGTTCCCGTTAGCAAGATGCTTTACAGTCCACCCCCCGTTCATGGCTATCCGCCACGGCCACTGACTGCCAGTCGCTCGCTACGCTGAGGTGCTAACGCTTCTGCTTCCGCTTCGCGTTCTCCGATTGTTCTTGGTGGCGTTCGGTGGCAGCTTGGCGCTCGGATGGAGTCGGCTCTGTAGGTCCGAAGCGGGCCGCAGGTACCTCACGGTAGCTGTGAACTCGGTGTCGAGCGGCCCGATGTGTCCGTCGTAGTAGGCCCGACGAGATCCCGAGTCGATTCGTCGTGCAGGAAGCTGATACTTCTTTGCGCGCAGGTAGTCTTGGATCTTCTTCTCGGCGGCATCTGGATCCTCCCTCGCTGGGCGAGTGACCCAGACAAACGACTAGTCTTCGGCTGGGTCGACACTGGCCGTGAGGGGCACGGCGAGGCTGCGGCCCATACCATTCGGCGACGGGTTGCTGAGCGCACCTGGGAGGGCTGGTGTACGTGGCGTTCGTGATGGACGCCTTCTCCCGCCGGATCGTGGGCTAGCAACTGGCCGACCGCCTACGTACCGATCTGCTCCTGGACGCCCTGGAGATGGGCTGTGGCAACGGCGGCGCGAGGGACGTCCGCGGGCCGACCGCCTGATTCACCACAGCGACAACGGCTGCCAGTACACCAGTTCCCGGTACGTCGCCCGCCTAGCCGACGTCAACGTCATGGCGTCGGTCGGTTCGGTCGCCAACTTCTATGACAACGCCGTGGCCAGAGCCTTGAACGGCACCTTCAAGGCCGAACTGATTCACCGGCAGACATGGCGCACCCGTGACCAGGTCGAATACTCCATCGTCGAATGGATCGGCTGGTACAACCACCGCCGTCTGCACTCCACTATCGGTGACGTACCACCTGCCGAATACGAAGCCAACCACTACCGTTCCATCAACACCCCGCGCCAACCGATGCCAGGTAACCCGGACCTCACCAAACCCAGTACGGCTCACCAGCCGAAAGAGCGACAGAGCCATTAACTGGACGCACCCTGGGGTGTCACTGCATCCGCTCTTTACAGACGGCGCATCCTCAAGGGTTCAACGACCTAGAGAACTTGTGATCAAATGGTAGAAGATGTGCTGCTATGGCGCCGGGGGGCGCTGCGCCCTGGGGAAGGGCGATCTGCACAACAGGTGGGGGCAAGATCGTGAAGCAGGGCCACGCGAGCAGCGCAAGACAACTTGGTGCCTTCGTCCGGATACCGGGGGGTCCGGGGATCGGCAAGGTCGGGGAGGCGGATGCGGGGCGCGTCCGCGTTGACTACTTTGAGTCGCCGGCCGCGACGATCGCACAGTCGCAGTGGGTGGCGGAGCACCTGGTTCGCCGTGTCCTCCTGAAGCGCGAGGAGCGCATCTGGTGGAAGAGCCCGGATGGTCTATGGAACGCAGGTCGAGTGATACAGGCAGAGCCCGCCCAGCGTTCCTACATCGTGCGGTTCCCCAATGTGGACTACGACCTACCTGTTCGCGAGGAACATCTCTACGTGCGGTGGGATCGCCCTGTGTTGGACCCCACAGCGGATCTGACAGTCCGCGGCGGCAGTACAACGCCGTACCGGGACGCAAGGCTCCCTATCCTTAAAAACCTCGTCCGGCAGCGTGGCGCCTGCGCTGGCATGAGCACGTTCCTGTCGTCGACGGTGGAGATTTTTCCGCACCAGGTGAACGCCGCGCTCACGGTCCTTTCCGACCCGGTCCAGCGGTACCTCCTGGCCGATGAGGTCGGCCTCGGGAAGACGATTGAGGCCGGATACGTCGTGCGTCAGATCCTCATCGACAATCCCGAGGCGTGCGTGGTGGTGGTCTCGCCGGCCGCTCTTCGCCGACAGTGGCTATCCGAACTCAGGGACAAGTTCCACATCGGGGACTTCCCTAATGCAACGATCGTCGTCATCAGTCACGAGAATCCCGAGAAGTGGGCTAGCTACAGGCAGGCTGACCTCGTCGTCGTGGACGAGGCTCACGCACTGGTGCAGGTAGGTCCGGATGAGACGCCTTACAAGGAGTTGCGCGAACTCGCGCACTCGGCCCAGCGGCTGCTGCTGCTGTCCGCCACCCCCGTGACGTCCGGATACCTGACGAACCTCGGTCTGCTTCACCTGCTCGACAAAGAACTCTACTCGTGGGAGCGGCGCCAGGACTTCGAGGACCGTTACCGCATGCGCGAGGATCTGGCCAACTCGGTCTACTCCCTGAACCCGGAGTACACGTATGTCATCCGGGACTCCATCGAGGAGATCCGAGCACAGGTTCCCTCCAGTGATGTCCGTCTGGCTCGGCTCGCGGATGAGGTCCTCAGCTTGCTCGACGAGGAGGACGAGCTGATCAACCCCGATGCGCAAGATGAGTTCGCCCGTCGGGTCATTGAGCTGCGCGCTCACATCAGTGAGACGTACCGGATCCACCGCCGAGTGATTCGTAACCGGCGTGAGGCGGTGCTACGAGAGGGCAGCGGCCCGGACGCCGAGGCACTCCCCTATGAAGTACGCGGCCGCCGGCGACCTGAACTCATCCATTCGCCCTCGGCGATCGTAGAGGCCGGGGATGCATTCGTGATGCGCTGGTGGAGCAAGGTGCGCGAGCACCTGGAGAACGAGGGCATGACCATCCAGCTCTCGCGGTTCGCCATGCCCTTGGCGATTCTCACCTCGCGGGCACCCGCGCTTCCCTACGACACCATCGATGCTCTCCGGTGGCGGGTACAGGGCGACGCCGATGCTGGCGAACGTGCCGGGCTCTCACCGCGGGAGAGGGAACTGCTCCTCGGCGTGCCGGTGGTTGCATGTGAGAAGACCGTGCTGGCTGAGGCCGAGAAAGACTGGCCTGCGGGGGCCGAGCCGAGCGAGGAGAACCTGAAGCACGTCATCCGGGCGCTTCTTCCCGTGATGCGCAAGGCAAAGCGCGCCGTCGTCTTCTGCGGACCCGGCCGGCTGGCTGACGCGCTCGCAGGCAGGTTGCGCCGTGACTTCCCGAAGGTAGTGACCGCCCAGCACACGCGTACGCTCGGCGCGGCCAAGGCGGCAACCGAAATCTCTCGGTGGGCCGCCCCCATGCCCGGGCAAGCGGTGCTCCTGGCCGACGACACGGCCGAAGACGGCCTGAACCTGCAGGCAGCCGACTGCGTCGTCCATCTGAGGCTTCCCTGGTCACCCAACCAACTGGAACAGCGTCTGGGCCGCGTCGACCGCTACCCGGGCCCGGCTTTGCCTGGAGCCGCTGGTCCCGCGCCCCAGTTGCGGCTGGCCGAGGAACACGGCCCCGACGGCTCCTTCGCTGAGGCATGGGCCACCCTGCTCAGGGATGCCTACAAGGTCTTCGACGGTTCCGTCTCTACCCTCCAGAACGCCATAACCCAGTCGCTCATGAGTGTATGGACCGGGGCAGTTGAGGACGGACCGGAAGGGCTGGTGGCGCAGCAGCAGGACGTGCTTGCCCGGCTCGGCAAGGAACGCGACGAGATCCGCAAGATGGACCTCTTGGAATCCATCCACGTGTCGTCGCAGCGTTTGCGCAGCGTTCCGGCCGCGCTGACTGATATCGAGCGTGACTGGTCCGAGACAGAAGAGGCGCTCCTGGCTTATACGGACGCCGCTGGAGGGGGGATCAAGCTGCCTTCCCTCGTTCGTTCCATCGAAGGATCCCCGGCGCGGCGCTTTCTGATCAACAACGGTTCGAGCCGTCCGCTTCTTGCTCCCCGCCACTGGGAACGGATCAAGACTCGTATCCCGAACGATGAGATCGCTCATGCGATGTTCAACCGGTCGCGTGCGCTGCGCAGTCGGGACGCACGGCTGTTCCGCGTCGGCAATCCCCTGGTGGACATGCTGTCCGATGCCGTCCTCAATGACAGTCTCGGACAGAGTGCCGCCTTCCGGCGTATCGACCGGGGGATGCCGCCGGGGCACGAACCGCAGCCGTATTTCGGATTCGACTTCCTCATCCAGGCGGACACCTCTGCCGCGCTGAAGCACGTCCAAGGCAGCGCGGACGCGGCAAGGGCTTTGCGCCGCCAGGCGGATCGGATCTTCCCTCCTGTCATCAGGCGCGTCTGGATCGAGGCGGGCACGAACGAGCCCGTGACCGTCGAGGGCCAGTTGGCCTTTTTGAATCGTCGCTACAACAAGAGCAAGGGTGACCGAAACTACAACAGCCAGCGCGTCTCGGAGCTGTTTGAGGTGTTCGGAGGCCAGGAGCATGCGGCCACGTACGTCCGTGACGCACAGCAGGCAGCACTGAGGTTCCTGCACCAACGTACGGATCTCGCGGCAGCTTGCCAGAACGCCCAGCAGAAGGCGCTGGAGGTTTCCGCCATTTTGCACTCGCAGGCCCAGGCTCGGCAGGCAGCTGGCCGACTGCTGCGCGACACCGAAAGCCTGATCACCGATGCGAAGGTGCTGACTTCGCTCGCCGAGGGGCTGTCGCAGCCGGTTGTCCGGGTCGTGGCGGCTGCCTGCCTGGTCCGCCGCGGATTGGAACTGGCCTACTGATGTCTGACGACGCATGGGTAAGCGCTCAGCACCTTCTCAACCAATGGCCCGAGGTGAAGCCGGACATACTGGCCAAAGGCGTTCTACGCCGTCTGGCAGATGCCCTGAGTGGGATAGACAACGGCAGCACTGGCTGGCTGGACATCGTCTCGCTGACTCGACAACTGCTGTTGCACCACCAGGCACTGGGACGGACAGGCCGGTTGTCGGTGCCGTTGCGAGAGGGTCTGCCCACCGTCGATCAGTGGCGAGCGGGCGGTTGCGACGTGGTGGTCGACGGGAGCCGCGCGCTGGTGCGGGGCCAGGAGTGGGCTCCCGGCGAGGGTGACAAACCTGCGCACGAGGCAGGTCTTGCGCAGGTCCGTGAAGCGGTCCTGGGCAAGGACTCCGGTCTGGCCCGGGTTCTGCAAGCTGCGCCGGCCGATCCATTTTGGACAGACGTCCTCGGCTACGAGCACTACCTTTCCAAAGGGCAGCGTCAAGCAGCTCGCGCGGTAGCCCTTATGCCGCCGGGTGAGACCCTCCTGGTCTGCCTGCCTACCGGCCACGGCAAGACACCGGTGGCGCTCACTGGGGCCATGCTGGCCAACCGACGCAGCGGCGTGTCCGTGATGGTTGTGCCCACCGTGGTCTTGGCTATCGACATGGAGCGGCGTGTCCGTGAGTTGCTGAGCAGGCGTGATCCCGGCGCTCTTCACAAGCGGTACGCCTATTTCGGGGAGTTGAGCGAGGCCGACAAGGAGCAAATGCGATCGGATATCTCAGTGGGACGGCAGGGACTGGTGATCGCTTCGCCGGAAGCCGTGGTCGCCGGCCTGAGCAAAGCCCTGCGCGACGCCGCTCAGGACGGGCACCTGAACTACGTCATCCTGGACGAGGCGCACCTCGTCGAACAGTGGGGCAACGAGTTCCGTTCAGGGTTTCAGAGTCTCGCCGCCCCGCACCGGGCTTGGCGCGAGATCGCACCCCAAGGGCGTGCCCCCAGGACGGTCGCGATGAGTGCCACGCTCACCGAGCAACAGGTCACAACGCTGCGTGACCTGTTCGGTTCCGGCGAAAGCACCCGCGTGGTCTGGTCCTCCGAACTGCGCAGCGAACCTGCCTACTTCTTGGATGCCTTCGACTCGGAAGAGGCGCGCGCCCAAGCAGTGCTCCTGGCTGTTGCACGCCTCCCGAAACCGATGGTGCTGTATGCGACCCAGAAGAAGCGCGCCACCGAGTGGGTCCATGCTCTGCGCGCTGCAGGGATGCAGCGCGTCACCGTCGTGCACGGAGACATCAACGACGCGGGGCGTCGTCGCGCGCTTGAGGGCTGGTCGGGCCGCACGAGCCATGGTGCTGTCGCGACCGAGTACGACGTCGTCGTCGGCACCTCCGCCTTCGGGTTGGGCGTCGATCTCGACGACGTCCGCAGTGTCGTACACGCCTGCGTGCCCGAGACGGTGGACCGCTACTACCAGGAGGTCGGACGAGGCGGCCGCGACGGCAGTCCCTCGATCGCCTACCTGGCGTCGGCCCCTGCCGACCAGACCACAGCCCAGTCCCTGAACGAGCAGAAGATCCTCATGGCGGACACGGCGTGGGAACGGTGGCGGGCGATGTTCACCAAGGGGCATCACCTGCACGGGAACCGCTACTTGCTCGACTTGACCGTGCGGCCACCGCGGATGTCCGTTGGGTACGCCACGCACAAGGACTGGAACGTTCGCCTGCTCAACATGATGGATCGCATCGGCCTGATCCGGGTGTTCCCTCCCACACCGCCGATGCATGAGCCCGGCGAAGATGCCGTGGCCTGGCAGGCGCTGATCACAGAGTTCTACGAAACCGCCCGGGACCGGATCGAGATCGAATTGGTGGATGGGCAGACCAACAATCCAGAGCACTTCCGTGTCGCCTACGAGCGCATTCGCTCGAGTGCCAAGGATGCCCAGCGCAACTCTCTGCGCGCGATGTTGACGGTCTTGGGTCACAAGCGGTGCATTGCTGACACCCTGGCCGAGTACTACTCGATCGCGGGAAGCAGCGGTGGGCGCCACTACACCATGGCATCCTGCCGTGGCTGTCCTGCGTGTCGGCGTCAGGGACTTCCGCTTGAAGGAGCGGCGTTTCACTATCGCGGGCCGCTCTCGCCGGATCCGGCCGCTGTTGAGTGGCCCCTGTCCGACAGTCCTCTGGCCCACCTGCACCCCCAGACCTCTCACCTCAGCATCTACTGGCATGACCCTGCGCAGCGCAGAGAGAACTTGCTGCCTGTGCTGGTGAAGCTGGCACGGTCGGGTGTCTCTCATTTCGCCGGCCCCGGCCTTGGCGCGGAACTGGCCCGGCAGATGCAGGAACAGGCACCAGGTCATCCGGTGCTCGTCGATCATGACAGCAGCCTTATGAGCAGTGGCACCCCGGCCACCGTCGCCTGGGTTGCCGATGAGGCGACATCGCTCCTCGAAGAAGAAGTCCGGTACCGGCTTGAGGACGGGGACCCTGTCTACCTCCTGCTCCCCCGGCAGGTAGAGGACCCGACCAGGCCTGGGGTCCCCTTCGTGACCACCCACCCGTCGTTGAACATCGAGCACGCGAGAAGCGAGTTCAGGTAATGGCATTGCTCAACACGCCCGTACCGTATCCCGGCGAAATCTGGGCCGTCGTGCGCTTCCTGGCCTCGCGGTCCGGGCCTGTGGCCTACGACACGCTCCGTACCTTCCTCGAGCCCGACAGCCGCGAATCGAAGAAGCTCACCACAGTCCACTACGCCCTCACCACCCTGCGATCACTAGGGCTCGCCGAGAAAAGCGGCGACAGTCAAGAGTGGGCCTTGGCGGGTGACCTTACAGCGCTTTCTTGGGACGACTATGCGGCCTTCCAACGCGCCCTGCGGTCCGCCGTGCTGGGCCTGCGCGGGCATCAACCGGCCGAGACCGCCGATGACCTGCGGCGGGCTCTGGTCTGGAGCCTGACCCGCGATCCGTTCTCGGAGTCCTTCAATTGGACCGTGGTGGACAGTCGGCACCAAAGGGACGCACCTGACGGAGAGTTGGTCTTTGTGAACGACACTCGATGGTCGCCGTTCATGGCGTGGGCGACCTCCCTCGGCTTGGGAGCCCCGGCACCGCACATCGCCCAACGGTACATTCCGGACTGCACGCGGGCCGTGCAACAGGTGTTGGAAGAGCATCTGCCGCCAGGGGCTCCTGCTGATGCTCTGGATGTCCTGCGCCTGCTACGCGAACACCTTCCCGTCCTTCCGGGTGGAGCCATCTCCAACAATTTGGGTTATGGGCTTGCAGACGACCGGACTGCCGGCGCGGCACTTTCCTTCGCTCTGATGCGAGGCAAGTACGAGAAATGGCTCGTATTGAGCAGCGACTCGGACGCGAAGCAACCGATCAAAGTGCAGGACCCCGAGCAGTCGTCCATGCGCCTTTGCTCCTCCATCGCCCGACAGGAGGCCGCCCATGTCTGACTTCCATCGTTACGTCTGCTGGGACGTGGAGAAGGTCATTTCCACGATCCAGACGGAGGCGGTTGTCGCCTCACCTGGTGTCTTCCTCTCCACACACACGCGGCTGGGTATTCAGCGTTGCCGGATTAATGGCCGGTCGTTCAGCAGCACGGGTGAGAGCGTTACTGAAGAGGATGTCCGGAACGACTTCCTAAGCCGACGCACGAACACCGGGACGCTGCTGCTGCCGGTGGTTGGTGAATCAGGATCCGGGAAATCCCATCTGGTGCGCTGGGTCAAAGAGAAGATCAAGCACTCCGATGACCGAAAGATCATCTACCTCGAGAAGTCTAAAACGAGTCTGCGGCATGTGATCGACTCCCTCCTCGACGGAGTTGAAGACGAAGAGATCGAACAGATCCGCAAGGACATCCGGCAGGTCACCGGGACCTTCACCGCCGCCTCGTTGGCGCGCCGTCTCATTACCCAGTTGAGTGTCACTCTAGCCGACCTCGGCAAGGACGCGGTCTCCGGGAAGAAACGGCAACTCGTCGGGCCACGAGGCATCTCCCTGCTCCTGCAGGATCCGCTTCTGCAGGGACAGATGTTGGAGCCCGACAACTTCATTCCCCGGTTCGCCGAGCATTTCCTCAGCGATCGGGAGACCGGCGAGGAACGCCCTCCACGTTTTTCTTTGGACGACCTCCCCTTGAGCCCGGACGCCATCACCGGCGACATGGCGGCTCCTACGCGACAAATCTTCGGCATGCTAATGTCCAGACCTGAACTACAGGTGCTGGCTGTTGAGTTGCTCAACGCGCACTGGGACAAGGCCGTCCAGGAACTATCGTCGCTGGGAGGCGGTCGCCTCCTGGGAGCGATGCAGAAAGTACGTGAGATCTACGCCCGCCAGGGCAAGGAGATCGTCCTCCTGGTAGAGGACTTCGCCCTCATCCAAGGTGTCCAGGGAGACCTGCTCGACGCGATCACCGAGACGTCGGAGCGGTACGGGAAAACAGCTCTCGCACCCATGCGGACCCTCATGGCGATCACGAGCGGGTATTTCCACGACCTTCCGGAAACCGCAGCCACCAGGATCAGCACATCTACCGGAGGATTTGTCTACAACCTGAACATCGTCCTAGGAGAAGGCAAGACGGGGACAGAGGAGATCGTCACTTTTGTCGCGAAGTACCTCAACGCCGCACGAGTGGGGCGTGACGCACTGGAGCGTGCTGGCGACGACTCGATCCCCAACAAGTGCGACGACTGCACCATAAAGGGCCTGTGTCACAGTTCTTTCGGTGCATCGGCCGACGGGTTCGGCCTCTACCCCTTCAATCGGGCGGCTCTGATGCGTGTCGTTCACAGCGTGGCTCCGCAGGAAAACCCCTACGCATTCGTCCCGCGCACCGTTCTGGGCAGCGGAGTCATCCCGATCCTCAACGATGCTTATAGGTCGATCGGGAAGGGCGAGTTCCCGAGCGCCTTTTTCCAGGAGAACTACAAGGCCGTCAGGGGCGTCGACAAAGCACTGCCCAACAGCGTCAGCGAAGACGTCGATGCACGTGACCCCCTGAACGCCAAGCGCCGACGCAAGGCGCTGGAGTTCTGGGCTGATGCCCCCGCCCAGTTGGTGAACCTGCCGCAGGGCATCGGCGAGGCATTCTCTCTGCCGGAGTTGGACGTAGACGGGCGAGGTGCCGGTCCCGTCGGCTCCCTGCCCGCGGGAGAGACGTCTAAGCCCGCGATCACTCTCGTCGATGCGCCGCAGGCACCTCCCGTTCCCCCCGCTCTCCAGCGCAAACTCCAAGTAGTGGAAGACTGGGCGGCTAGCGGATCCCGCCTCACCACCGAGGTGGCAAACATCGTCCGCACCATGGTCTCCCGATCGGTTCATTACAGGGAGGATTGGCTCACGCCTCCCATGAAGCCGATCGGAGTCGGCGATGCGGAAGCGGCTGGCTGGACTGTCAAAGCCAGCACAGTCTCGATCGAGGACGCCAGTGCCGAGGCGCTCAACAAGAGCGCAGCGATCGTCCTGGAGCGCAATCCCTCAAACGGTGAGTTCTTCAAGAGCCTGGTACGGGTTCACGCCCAGGATGCCGACGGGATGCGGCCTCAAGACGTGGTCAGACTCGCCAGCACTGCCGAGACGTACCGAACGGCCCTGCGTGAACGGGTCGCACTCAATGCTGAACACTCCGATGAGGACCTGGTCGCTGGACTGCGCGTATCTCTGCTCGGGGCTGCCCTTGCCGGGCAGGTTGTGCCGGGTATGCCGATCGATGCCCTCTATGCCGCCGCCTTCGACAAGGGGCAGGCGTGGGCTCGACCGGATAGCTCATCGCGCACTGAGACGTGGATGAAGCGGCTTGAGGCGCACCTGCAGCATCGCGCCGGTCTTGTGGAAGCCCTGCTGAGTTCTCTGGGGCTCGGCCAGGGTGCCACGGGGGCCGTCCACGTCCTTGACGCGGCACGTGCCGTTGCCCTCGTGAGGAAGGCTGCGCAGAAGTGGGACTTGTCGAGCGTCGAACTGCCGAAATGGGCCAAGGAGGCCGCACTTCCCCTTCGCTCCGGATGGGATGTTACGGTACGCGGTCAACTGCAAGAGTTGACCACGCTGGTCCACGAGATTCGAGAACATTTCCCCAAGTCGAGCGGCCCCGGTGACCGTCTCATCCTGCAAGTGTCCACGGCATTGCAGATGGCCAACGCCCAAGGCATCACTGGACCCCAGGGACCCGAACTGGAGGCGCGGGCTGCAGCCGTCGCAGAAGCCGACTGGAATACGGTGTCCGTGCTGGAGAAAGAACTGTCCCGTGTCACCGATAGCCTCCAAGACCAGTCGGCCGAGAGCCTCCTGGTTATAGTTGCCGCGCCACGGTCACCGCATCTGCGGGAGATGCACGACTACCTGAAGACCGCCGACGCCTTGCTTGACACGGCCCTCGCGGCAGCGCGGATGCAGACCCAGAATGCGGTCAGCGATGCCGCGGACCAGTTGGCAGGCCTGCTCGCGGAGTGGCAGCAGGCCGTAGATGACGCCACATCATCCCAGACGGAGGCAGGCATATGAGCAACGTGACGGTTCTGGAGAAGGCGCAGGAGTTGCAGAACACGGCCCGCAGCATCGCTGAAAGCCAAAAGGAGCGAGACGACCAGGAGCGGGTGCTCCGCCGTATCGATGAGGTGCGGACAGCGTTGCAGGCAGCGATGGTGCAGCAGCGGACCGCGGTGCTGCTGCACGAGCGCACCGGCCAGGCTCTTGATGTCTCCGGGTTCGACACCGCACGAGCCAAGCTCGCATCGAAGTCGCGCGGTGGTCTGCCCGGAGACCGGGCTTTCGTTGATGCCAGACGCGCCTTGGAGGCGTTCACCAGCGAGTTGAATACCTCTATCAGGCAGTTCTGGAAGACGTGGGCCACCGCACGGATTCATGAGATCTCTCCTGCTCGTTTCGCCACCCTCGGCCCCGATGAGCGACGGGAGGCGAGTGAGCTCTATGAGTCGATGAAGGCCAAGGCAAACCGGCCCAAGGTCGACAGCGAAAGCATCCTGACATTTTGCAACAGGCGTGACACGCTTTTGGCACTCCTTCGGCATGCGCCGACCGATACACCAGAAAATCTCCTCGAACTCATCAACCGGCTTGATGCAGGCGGAGTCACTCTCCGAGAGCTCACGAACGCGGACATCGCGCTGCTGCGAGAGTACGACCAGGACCGCTGGTACACCATCACTCGGAAGGCGAACTGACAACCTGTGGCATCAACGACACGGCGCCGCGCTATTTTGGGGAAGGCACTCACTGCCCTGGAGGAGCGGGAGTTGCCCCTTCTTGAGTGGGGCGTCACCGACGGCGCGCTCTCCGAAGAAGAGGTTGCTGACGCTCTGTGGTCGGTACTCGACAAGGACGAGGACGCGGCGTCCCTGTTCTCTGATGCCGACCAGTTGAAGGCGGTGCTACTAAACCAGCAACTTCTCTTCTATGTTCCCTTCGGCGGAGCCGGACGATACCGGACAAGGTTCGCCGAGGGGATTCGTCTGACTGCCTCCCTGCGGCAGATCTTCGGCCCTTGGCCTGGAACAGCACTGCAGGCTGACTGGTGGGAGAGAGGCAAGCCTCTGGTCGCCGACTACCGCCTGCACGTATCCGAGCGCCGCTATCCGACGCGCAACATCCCCGCCGCACAGGCGATCGCCGAGATGGAAGCGATACCGGGGTGGACCGAGAGGCATTCCGTGGTCGCCGGGGTGCTGATCGGTTCGTACGCACTCTCACGCTTCCAGGTCGACGCAGCCAAGGCAGTCATCAACTCCTTGGCTAACGGGGGTTCGCGTGGCGTCGTGGTCGGTGCCGGCACGGGTAGCGGCAAGACCCTCGCGTTCTACCTTCCGGCCTTCGCCGCGATGGCCAACCACAAGGGCGTGGGGGTGCATACTCTCGCGCTGTATCCGCGCATCGAACTGCTGCGCGACCAGTTGCGTGAAGCGATCAAAAACGCCCTTGAACTACGGCGGCGAGGCCTTCCCAGTCCCCGGATCGGCGTGCTCTACGGGCGTACGCCGCATCGAGGCGACGATGTAACGCACGGAACCTATGAGTGGGCCGTACAGGGAGAGGCCCGTGTCTGTCCCTATCTAACCTGTCCGACCGGGGACGGCGGCGCCATGCTCTGGCCCGAGAACGACAGGGTTCGCAACGTTGAGATGCTGCGGTGCTCTGTGTGTCAGGAGGAGATACCTGACGATGTGATGGCTCTCACCCGAGAGTCAATTAAGAGGGTTCCGCCCAAGCTGCTTTTCACCACAACGGAGATGCTTAACCGCAACAGCACTGGGTCGAAGTTGAGCAGGACTCTCGGCTGGACGGGGTACGGTCCCCGCGTCGTCCTGCTCGACGAGGTGCACACGTACTCCGATTCCACAGGTGCCCAAACAGCCCTGCTGCTGCGCCGCTGGCGCCACGCACGCCGTGACCCCGTCGCCTTCGTCGGGCTCAGCGCCACCCTGCGTCAGGCCGACCGCTTCATGGCGGAACTCGTCGGACTACCCGCGGAAGACGTTACCCTCATCGAGCCGCACAGCAGGGACATGGAATCGGAGGGCCGCGAGTACCACCTCGCGCTGCGCGGTGATCCTTTGTCGGGCACGAGCCTTTTGTCTACCACAATCCAGACGGCGATGCTCCATGGACGCCTGCTCGACAGGAATAGGCCGGCAGGAACGACGCTGCACGGCACCAAGGGATTCCTCTTCACCGACGATCTAGACGTCACCAACCGCCTGTATGACGACCTGCGAGATGCGGAGGGTGGGCAGTACGGGAAAAACCGTAGAAAGCGGGGTGCCGCGATTTTGGCGGCCCTACGTTCCATGGACTTGCCGGCGGAAGAGGAGCGTTACCTCGCGGGCCAGTCCTGGAACCTCCCGGAGTTGATCGGGCACAACCTCAGTTCCGATCTCAGCCAGCGTCCTTTGAGGATCGGCCGGACCTCATCCCAGGATGCAGGCGTCGACACGGACGCCGACCTTATCGTCGCGACGGCCTCTCTCGAAGTCGGTTTCAACGATCCCGACGTCGGCCTGGTAGTCCAGCACAAGGCACCTCGCGATCCAGCTTCCTTCCTGCAGCGCCGGGGCCGGGCCGGACGTGAGAGGGGCACGCGCCCGCTCACGATCGTTGCACTGTCCGACTTCGGGCGAGACCGGCTGGCCTACCAGGGCTACGTGTCCCTCTTCGCTCCCGAGGTAACTCCTCGCACCCTGCCTGTGAACAACCGCCACATCATTAAGATCCAAGGCGCTCAAGCTTTCATTGATTGGCTCGGCAGCCGACTGCGTTACCGGCGCCTTTGGGCCAGCGCCCGAACGCTGGCGACAGGAAACACCTGCCCCGACTATGACGATGAGCAGTTGCCCGCCGCCCGGCGCGCGATCATTGAGGACCTGGAGAAACTCCTCGACGGGGACGACACCCTCCTGCGTTCTCTGGCCGAACATCTACGAGGGGCGCTGCGCCTGAGCCCCGACGAAGTGCAGGCCCTGCTGTGGGAGCAGCCCCGGTCTTTGCTGTTGGCAGTCGCTCCGACCCTTTTGCGACGTCTTAGTGTCGGCGCGTCGCCAATCCATCAGGATCCTGGCACGGACGACCGACGGGCTTTTCTGCCCGAGTTCGTCACGACCTCGCTCTTTGCTCCGCTGAATCTTCCGGAGGTGAGCTTTGTTCTTCCCTTCGCCACGTCCGACGATGAGGACAGGCTTCCCGTCGGCCGCGCACTGCGTGAAGCTGTGCCCGGGCGTGTCAGCCGCCGCTTCGGGTATCGCGATGATCGCCACCGTACGTGGCTGGAGGTTCCCACCGGGGTCGATGATGCAGTGATCGATTTGGGTAAGATTCTCGACTCGGCGGAGCGGCAGGGCCGTTGGTACACCGGCCGCGCGGATGTGAAGACGGTCGAGGTCACTCGCCCGCGACGCATCAACCTTGCGCAGCCAGACCAGGAGATCGCGACTTCCTCACAAGGTATCCCCTTGTGGGCAACCCAATTCGTGGACAACCCTGCGGGTCCTCCGGTTGCAGCGGACGTACCCAAGGTGCCTGAGTGGCGTGATCGGGTGCTGTCCGTCGGGTTCGCCGCTCACGCCTCAGGCAACCCAACCGAGGTGCGACGGATGACCTATGGCGCTGTGGCTGAAGTGATCACGGGCAGGCCGGGGAAGCGGCACAAGGTGCAAGTCAGCTACGCTCTCGAAGGAGCGAGGGCAGCCATGGGCTTCACCTCATCCGTCGACGCTGTCCGGATTCAGGTCAAGGCCCTGGATCCCTGTGCGCCGGGCGTGGTGGAGCATTTGAACTCTCCCCAGTGGCGTTCGAAGGCCTTTATGAACACCGTCCTGGAGGACCAGCGGATCGCTGAGGCAACTAACTCGTTCCAGCGCGGATGGTTGTCCTTGGTCTATCTCTCCGCGTTCGCGCTCGAGGGACTGGAGGGCACCAAGCCCGAGACGATTCACGCGGGACTGTCGCAGGGTGCCTGGCGGGACAGCATCACGAAGGTCATCCCGCTGCTGTATAGGCAGGATCCCTCTGCCTCGCCTACGGACGCCGGCAGTCCTACCGACCGCGTCATCAGCGATCTGCAGGAACTCAGCCAAACCCCCGATGTCGTAGCCGTACTGGACGACGCCGGCTCACTGCTGTTCGGCGAGAACCTCCAGGTCCGCACGGCCGGCCTCGCCCGTCGCGCCTACCGGGACACCTTGGCCGCCGCGATCCTGGAGGCAGTGACCCGAGCCTGTCCCGACGCACGCGAGCAGGACCTGATGCTCGACGTGGTACCGGGTGCCGGCTCGACGCCAGATCACATCTGGATCAGCGAGACGTCCGAGGGCGGGCTCGGCGTGATCGAGAAGTTGGCGGAGACCTACGGGCGCGATCCTGCCCGCTTCTGGAGCCTGGTGAGCGCGGCCCTGCGTCCCAACAGCTTCGAACAGACCGACATACGGCTCACGAATCTGCTTCGTCATGTAGTGGAGGCCGAACCAAACGGCGAGTTGGCCCAGGCGATGAGCGAGATGCGGGCTGCGACGTCGGCTCAGGACAGCCAAGACGCACTGCAGCGCATACGGTCCGCCTGGAGCGAACTGGATGGTGCGCCGCGGCACGGTGATGTCGCGTCCCTCGCGATGCGCTTGCTTCGCCGCGGCTCCGACAGCCTGACCGACACGACGGCCCTTGCCCTGGTGCAGGCTTGGGATCAGTTGGAAGAAGCAACCGGGATCGAGCTCGACTCCCGGGTAATCGCCTACGCCGTGGGCGCGTCCAAGATCCAATTGCCTCGCAAGACCAGCCCGGACCAGGCCTTCAGCATCCTGTGGCCCCGGGGAGACCAGGCACGGAACTACCATCTGGACTCCTACCAGCCATACCGCGCGGTAGACAACCCGCGGATCTTGGATCGGCTTCTGGCAGCCGCCGTGCACACGCAGGCATGGCCGCGCCTGGATGCCACGACGCCAGATTGGCACACCAGGTATGTCCAGGCACTTTCGTCGCACCCTGCAGCCGAAGTGGTCGTTCCTCTGGACAGGCCCGATCTGCTGCGCCGTGTGCTGCTGAACATCCCCGCCCTGCGAGTGGACCGTGGAAATCTCAAACTGTTCGGCGAGGTAACCCAGGTGTACAGGGACAGCCGCAAGGTCGTCGTGAAGGCCGTCATCAAGGAGTCCGAGCAGTGATTGTCCCTCCTCGTACGCTCCGCACCAATGCGCGCAGCGCCCTGCGTGCGGACTCACTAATTCGGACGGCACTGCTGGCTCAATTGTCGGCGCCCGGCGGTGAAGTTTGGCTGGTGTCTGCATGGGTCAGTGATGTGGACCTGGTCGACAACGCTGATGGCTCCTTCGACTACCTTTTGGGCGAAGATCCCCCCCTGCAGTGCCGGCTGTCCGACCTGCTGCTGATGCTGGCGAACAGCGGCACCGCCGTGCGCGTGGTGACACAGGACGCTCCTGCGAACGCACTTTTCCTGGAACGCCTCACCTTGGGCCGTGACGAGACCACGGATCTCGAGGTGTTCCTGGATCAGGTAATTCACGAGAAAAGCCTGGTGGGTCCGGGCTGGATGCTCGAGGGCTCCATGAACTTCACGCGCAACGGCCTTGCCCGAAACAAGGAGAAGATCACCTATTCGTTGGATGAATCCGCTGCGGCACAGGCAATAGTGGACTATCAGCATGAATGGACGGCACGTGGCGTCTGAAGAAGAAGTAGCGGAACAGGCCGGCGGTACACAGGAGTTCGTGGACCACTTTCTTCATCCGGACCGCAACGACGCTGGTAAGTACCCGCGCGGCATCACGCTGCTTCGGAACGCGGCCATCCATTATCGTAAGTCGCCCATGGTGCTGCCTTGGCTGAATGAGAACACTCAGCGCATGGCCTACTACGTGATTCCTCGCCAGCGCAAGCAGTTCCATTCTGTTCGCGACCTTCTCGTTGCGTTTGTCGGTCCCTCGTTTGCGAAGTACGGCTACGACACACCTGCCATGCTCGACAGGCCGCATGAGTCTGCGATTCTTGAGCGCTATGGGGCAGGAAGCACCTTCGTTGTCCAGGCGACGACCGACACCGATGAGAGGAAGCGCCTGAGGACTGCGCTGGAACGCATGGTGAAGGTGGTGGAGCGGAGTCCCACACGGTCATGGTCCGCACCCAAACCTTTGGGGCGTCTTCTGGCGGATTTCGAGGCAGCCCTCCTCGGCGGTGCACCAGAGACTGCCAAGACTCTTCTCCAGCAGATCGACCGCCAGGGCGGCCTCTCACCGACCAATGTTAAACACCTGGAGATCAGGCTTCTGGCCGCGCAGGGAAGGGCGAACGAGGTCCTAGTACTGCGCGGGCTGCGAGAAGTGCTGCTTCAGGACCCGCCGGTTCCGGTGAAGGATATGGTGCTGTCGGCTCTCTTCACGGCGTACATCGAACCTGCGCTTGCTGAAGGTGACCCGGCTCGCGCCGTAGACGCGCTGAAGGCGCCTGACAGCTATTTCTCGTTGCTGGCAGACGGAGACCTGCTGGCCCTCAGCGAGCAGGCGGTCACGGTACTGCTCGTCGGTATGCACGGACGAGGTGATGGGGCGGAACTCTCCCGCAGCATCGCACTGCTCGACGCCGAAGGTCGCGGGGACACCGTCCCTGAGGCGCTGGCCTCGTATCGCCGCCAGTCGGTGCATGCGGACGCCGTGACAGCAGAGTTGGCTGAACGCGAGTCGGTAGCCACCACGGAGCCCGAGCCCGAAGAGACGACCGGCAAAGCGGCGCTCAACACATGGACAGAAATAGTCAAGGCTGTCGCCCAGGGCGACAGGGCTGCCTTCGATCTTTGTCGCAGAATGGATGTCCGCCGAAGCGATGTCCCTATCCAGGTGGAGGCAGTATCCGACGCAGAGATGGCAGGCGTCTTCGCTGACCTCACCGACCCCGAGTACGAAGCCGTGTGGCAATACGCGCTCGGGCCGTTCCTGCAGGAACTCACCCGCTCAGAGGCCTTCTATCCGCAGACACTGACCACGGTCATGCGAAGCATCGTGAACCAGCGTTGCGACCCTGCGAACCTTGCTGTCTTGGACCTCCTTCTGGAACTGTTCCTCCGTACCGCTCCGAACGCTCAGGAGTACACCGAATTCCTGGAACATATGAGCGTCGGCTTCGACCAGTGGGTGGCACCGGAGACCGCCGGACAAGCCCTCGACTTTGTGGACCGACTGGCGGCCTTTGCTTCACCGGCGCCAGAGGCCCGCATTCAGACGGCCCAGATGCTATTGACTCCCCTCCGCGTCCATGCGCGACGGCTCGATGAGGCATATCTCTCCACGGCCCACTCCCTCAGTGATGAGCTTGGCCTGAGCCTGGGATGGCCAGAACCGACCTCATCGGAAAGTGCCGATAATGAGCCCCTTGTAGGAGCGGTGCAGATCCTCGTTTATGGCTTGGATAAAGGTGTACTCCAGCGCGTCCAAGAGCGCGTGGTCCAACGGTTCCCCCAGGTTAAGGTGGTGCTCTCGGCAGAGAAGGTCGCATCTCGGCGCCTAAAAGACGCAGCACGCAACTCAGCCTTCAGTGTGATGATCACGCAGTGCGCCGCGCACGCGGCGACCAACTGCATTGGACAGTATGCCAAAGAAGTCGTGTATCCGCGGGGTGCAGGTTCGGCATCGGTAGCTCACGCAGTTATCAACGCTTTGTACGACTTGGCAGTTCGGCAGCAGGAACTTTCTACACGGCGACCACGGTAAGATCTCGAGGCAGCCTTGAAAGATACCGTCGGTGAAACAGAAATCAAAGCCAATTCAAGGTCGTGCAAGTAAAGACGATTCGCGTTAATCCCAAATAGGCGGCTTGCAGCGATGTCAACCACCACGGACAAGGATGGTCCGTCCGCCACCGTCCACGGACAAATCACGTACGGACGACCAGGGAGGATGGTGCCTTGGGGTCCGCGAAGCGCAAGGGCAACGAGGGAAAGCACCGCTACACGGCCTGGTACGTCGACATCAAAGGTCCTGCCCCGGGGCTTGCAGGCCCTGATGATTCTGGACTACCTGCGCAAAACGAGACCTACGCCGAACTGGGCACTGGATTCGCTGTCTCCACCACCACCGCGTGGCGCTACCTCAACGAGACCGTCGACGTACTGGTCGCCCGCGCGCCCAAACTCGGCGCGACGCTGACCAAAGCGGTCAAAGCCGAGTTGCCGTACCTGGTGCCGGACGGCACCCTGATCTCAATCGACAGGGTCGCAGCCGACCGGCCCTACTACTCGGGAAAACACCGCCGCTACGGCATGAACCTCCAGGTCATCGCAGCCCCTGACGGAACCCTGCTGTGGGTGTCGGGACCGCTGCGCGGCTCGATCCACGACCTGACCGCGACCCGGATCTGGAGCGTCATCCGGGCACTGGCCGCCACCGGGCTGCTCGTCCTGGCCGACAAGGCCTGCCAGGACGCCGGCGCGCACATCCCCACGCCTACAAGGGACGCGACAAGCCCGAGCCGCAAAAGGACGCCAGCCGCGCACACGCCAAGGTCCACGGACTCGGCGAGCGCGCGAACGCCCAGTTCAACTCTTGGAGAATCCTCCGGAAGCTGCGCTGCTGCCCCCACCGCGCCGGCCGCCTCGCCAAAGCCATCCACGCCCTGCAACTCCGCGAGACCGCAGCACGCTGAAAAAGGCTCTGTGAAGGATCAGAACAGCGGGTCCTGGTCGACCATGACGAGCAGGCCCTTGGTCAGCCACTTCACGTCGTTGGGGGTGTTCTGCAGGCCGTTCCACTTGCGCTCGTCGTCCCTGCCGAAGTGCCAGCTTCCCTCGGTCCAGGCCGCTACGACCTTGATGTTCTTCAACTTCTCGAGGATGTGTTGGCGATCGAGTTCCTCGGCGGGCTCGTCCTCGGTGAGCTTGTCCATCACGTAGCCCATGGCCTGGATGCCGACGCCGTGAGTTAGCCGCGACGTGCGAGGCGGCTTGCTCCAAGCGTCCGGGAAGACCTTCTTGACCAAGCCCCAGAACGTGTCGAGGTGTAGCAACATACGTTCGACGTCTCCGCCGCCATGCTCATCGCGGTACTGGTAGAGCGCCCCCTCATACATGCTGTTCTCGATCATCTTCAGGACGCTGTTGTCCTTGATGTAGCCGTCCGGCGAGGTGGGGGTTGCGATCGCCCTGTAGAACGGGCCGGCGGCGGTCCCGTTGAGCCGGGTCATGAGCACCGCCGGCAACTGGCGGCGGGCGTATGCCGGCGGCAGGTGGCCTCTGGTGTTGGGGAGCAGTTCGTGGATCAGGCCCTTGGGCAGCGGCTTGGTGTTGTTGACCAGAATGAACTGGGCTCGCTGCTCAGCCTCGTTGTCGGCTATGAAACCTACAGCCGCAACGGGAAACGTGTCGATCTCTGCTTCCCTGATGGCAGCGCTGCGCTGCTGACCGTCCACCAGCCAAGCAGGTTTCTGGTCCTCGGGAAGCTCCTCGTCAACGGGAATGACGAGTTCTCCGGTCACCGAGTAGCCTTCCCCTGTCTCAGGGGTTGTCCCGGCCTCGAACTTCACCCTGCTGTCGAACGCCAGCACGATCGCGTTCGGCAACATCGCCGAGGGTGACTCAAGATAGCGCTTGATCGCTTTGATGTGGTTGGTTACCTCCGGGCGCTGGTAGCCGTGCAGCTCCTCCTGGTCATCACGTCGGATTCGGGACACAGCCGCGAACTCATGCAGGCGCTTGCCGTCAACCGCGAAGCAGTAGATGCGGCGATCACCCTGCCGGACCTCCAGCGCCGGAAGACGAAGCGTGTGCTGGTCGGTCATTGGTTCTCCTGACTAGGCGCACGGCCGATGTGCTGGATCTTGGCAGCGAAGACCGCAAGGTTGTGGAAGCCGCGACTCTTGTTCCGTTCTGTGCCCCGAAATACGGCTATCTCAATGCCAAGCTTGCTGCACAGGCCACAGTTGCATGTCTTCCATGGTTTCTCTTGGAGAAGCATCTCATACTTGGAGATGCGGGACTTCTTGGCACCTTTCCTTTTAGGATCCAGTTTGTCGCCCTCAACCAGTTGCTCATAGTCGCGGAGCACGTTCAGTACTTTCTCCAGGGAGGCTTTAGCATCACCTTCGTCGTAGGCCCGCAGTAGGCGAAGTGTCTCGCGCTCGAGGCGCTTCGCTTCGGCTTGCGACACTTCGCCGGCTAGCACCTTTCGCTTCAGAGACGGATTGCCGTCTACCTGGGGCACCCGGATCGCCATGTAAGCACCATCGGCGGTGTGGTAGTTATTTTTGTCGTCCATGAACGACTGGCGAAACGGTGATGTGCTATCGAAGCTGGTGACCCCGAGAGCGGCGAACTCTTCGATGGTGCCGACCCGAGTGATCCCCAACAGATGAAGCTCTGCGTTCCCCCGCACTTTGTCTATCTCGTAGAGACAATCCAAGATGTCGCCGGTCCGCAAGGGCACCATTCCTCCGAGCGCAATGCGTCGGTAACCCATCTCCTCGAGTTGATGGACGCTGTCCGCGTAACTGGCGGGACTCCACCCCTGGGCAGCGCCCACCGGGACGATGGGACGCTCCCGCTTGTCCACCTCATCGAGAAAATCACGCGCGTACTTAAGCGTGATCCTGCGGCGTTCAGCCCACTTTGGGTCAACGGTGGATTCCGTAGCGTCCCGGTCGTAGTGGAAGATCACATGGTCAACGCTAACGCCTTCATCAAATCCGCAGCGTTCATAGAAATCAACGACGTCGGGGACACTGTACGGTGGCTCGGTTTCGTCAATATAGTTGAAGGCGCCGCAATCGCCCAGCGTGGTGACACCATTCGGGAGCCTGAAGTACTTCTGCACACCCAACCTGTGAAGCCGTTCTCGCTGCGGCATCGTGTACTTCCCGGATCCTCGCACTGAACCGTCCACAATAGCTTTGCTGACCAGAATCCCGTGGTAAGGGCGTTTTGCTAGAACCTCATGCGCGTACTTGTCGTCGCGCTGCCGTACGCGGTGCGGAGAGTACTCCTCGTTGCGAAAGTCGAACGTCGGACTGACCTGGTCTTGACTATCTGGGAAGAAAAACTTCAAAGGAGTTCCCTGCGTGCGCTCTGGTACAGACGGATCAGGTAGTTGGAAAGCTCTTGAACATGCTTTCCCACATTCTCAATCTCGTTCCAGCGATGCCCAAGGCCCTCCCAGGTCCCAGTGGTCCAATGACAGTGCGGAGCGATAAGTTCGAGGTGTTGGCGAACCTGCTCGTATGCATCATCGCGTTGAGGGTCAATAGTACCGAGAATGCGATCCATGAGGCGGCCCATTGCCTTGATTCCGGCACCGTGCATCAACCGGCTTTTTTCCGGTGGTTTTCCCCATGCTTCGGGGAAGGTGTCCTGGACTGCCGTCCAGTAGATGATCAAAGCTTGGATGATTCCGTCGTAATCCGTCTCACCACGACCGATGTCGCGATACGGAAAGAGACAGCCGGAAGGGGAAGTCAGGCTTTCTTGGATCATGTCGACGACACCGGTGTCGGTAACTACCGCGCCGAACTGGCGACTCCCGGCACCGGAGGCTCGTTTGATCATCCCGTGAAAAGGAGATTTTTTGTCGGTGTTCAGCACATCACACAGACTCGATGGAGCCTTACGTACGGCCAGGCGGGCGGGTAGAGGGCTGTCCACTTCGGGCAGCAACTCGGTAACCAGGCCGCGAGGGAGTGGACGCGTATTGTTGATGCGTACAAACTGATCGCGTTGCAAACTAACCGTGTCAGCAACAAACGCCGTAACAGGCACTGGCAAGTCCCTGCGTTTAGCGCGCGCTAGGGCCAACGCGCGTTGCTGTCCGTCGACGATCCAGGCGGGCTTCGGCTTGCCCTCCCTGGGCAAAGGAAGGAACAACCGGCCAGTGTCGGAGGCGCCGTCATCTGGGAGCCGGTTGCCGCCGCGGGTGGCTTTGAAACGGACATCGGGCGAGAGCGCCATAATGATCGGGTTAGGGAAGATCGGCAGCGGGCTGTCCAGATACTCGACGATTTCCTGGATGTGCTTGCGCACCTGGGGGCGCTGATAGCCGATTAGTTTGCCTGCCTCATCACGACTCACGCGGGAGATGTCGGCGAACTCTAGGATTTGCTCGGCCTTCAACATGAAGATGTAGAGCGGATAGTCCTTGACCTGGATGATCCGAAGCGCGCGCACCTCGATGGAAGGCTCGCTTCTGGGCGTGGACATCAGGACCAGTCCTTGGACGCGTCTTCCTGCATGATTTCCTGGAACAGCCCCTTGAAGCGGGCCTGCTCGCAAGACTGCCCAGAACTGCGTAGGCGGCGCAGCAGTTTGGTCGCAGAGACGGGTCCCACTTCCTCCGCCATGGCTGCACGTATGAAGGCGGACACCTCGTGGTCGCTAAGCCGGGCACCCGGGACTCGGGAGACTGCTGGAGGAGCCGACTCTCTCAACTCCTTCATGAGGACAGCGAGCGCTGGCCGCGCGAACGGTTTGTGCTGCTTTCTAGCCATCTCCAGCACGCGGCGGGCGGCCCGTGCATGCAAAGAGAGCAGGCTCCCGCCTACAGCAGGCTGGACCGCTGCAGAGACTGGGACGATGAAATCTTCCAGCCCCGGGTACCGGCGGCCCGGCCCGATGATTACGAAGTTATCCGGATCGGCTAGTTTCTCGGCCGCCCGCTGAAGATCGTAAGCGCATGGCCTTAGATAGGCGTCCGACATGACGGCAATGACGACAGCGTCCGGATTGCTGGCGGCGAGGTCGGTGAACGTCCGAGGAGCACCGGGGGCAGGGCCGGTCCACTCGGCCAAGGTTCCCCACCACCTGCGAGCATCGTCGGTCGTGGAGGCGACGGAGTCCTTCTGGCCGAAAGCGAAAGTGGCCGCATAGGCAGCGATGTGCGCGTCCTCCGGCATCAGCCCGTAGCCGGCGGAGCAAACCCACATCGAAGCAGCGGGGCCAACCACCTGTCCAAGTTGTTTCGCTACCTGCCAATACTCACCGGCGTACAGGTCGGCGGCACGGGTGGTCGCTACCCCGGCGGCGAGGCGGCGGATCCAGTCGTGGCAACGCGCCTGTGTGTCCTGGCCCGGGGGAAGTTCGCGTGCCCGGAGCGTGGAGGAAAGCGAGCCTCGCTTGCGGTTAGCGCAGGTGACGACCAAGTGGACGGACTGTTCGCCTGGAGTGCTGGTGTGGTCGCCCATGGCTCATGCTTCGCCGGCTTGGCGGGTCCAAGATACCGCTGCGTAGGCGGCATGGTTGTGGATGCTCTCGTCGTTGAGTGCCCGAATCCGGTACGCAGCAACGGTTTTCAGCGTCTTCAAAACTTGGGCGACGTTGCGGACCATGTCCTCAACGAAGACAGGATGGTCGTAGGCCGCCATGGTCACGTGGCGCTCATCCGGCCGTTTGAGGACGGCGTAGACGGGCGAAGACGCCGCCTTCTCCGCGATGCCGATCAGATCGTCAAACCAGAGATCCCCTTGCGGGTTGATCGGCTCAACCACGATCGTGATGTGGCCACGCTGGTTGTGGGCGCCCCGGTCACTGATGGCCTTGCTGCATGGGCAGACACTGGTCACCGGTACCGTGACGGCTATCGTGACCCGGCTTTCCTCGGGCGCGCTGACGGCGGCCAGCGTGCACGCATAGTCAATGAAGCCGCGCGCCCCGGTCACCGGCGCAGGCCGTTCAAGGAAGTAGGGGAAGTCGAGGCTGACGCGCGCTGCGGGACTGGACATACGGTGCCGCAGGTTCTCTGCGAGGGTGGCGATGCTACTGAGGCTGAGTTGCTCACGAGCCTCGTGCAGCACCTCAATGAAGCGGCTAAGGTGCGCTCCTTTGACCTCTGGGCCGAGACTGACCGACATAGCGGCGGTGCCTACGGTCTCCCGCTTGGCCTCCTGGCCGTCGGCGACCAGGACCGGATAACGGAGTCCTTCCACGCCGACTTCGTCGAGGGGGACACCACGCGAGTCCGGCGTGGCCTGAACGTCCTGCAGGATCACTTTCCCCCCCGGTAGACGCAGCCGGAAGTGCAGGTCTCACGCACCATGACGGCCGAGAGCGGCAACTTGTCGACCAACCTGTCCCAGATCCATTCGGCGAGCACCTCACAGGTCGGGTTCTCCAGCCCCGGCACCTCATTAAGGTAGTAGTGGTCGAGTTGTTCGACCAGTGGCTTGACGGCGGCCTTGATCTCGGCGAAGTCCATCAACCAGCCCATGGCGGGGTCGACTTCGCCGCTGACGCGTATCTCGAAGCGGTAGCTGTGGCCATGCAGCCGGGCGCACTTGTGGCCGTCGGGTACGTTCGGCAGCCGGTGGGCAGCCTCGAACGTAAACTCGCGGAAAATCTCCATCAACGGATTCCCAGGGTCTTGTGGGTCTGGACGCTCAACTGCCATTGCGGGTTGGCGAGGCAGTAGTCAATCGCCGCTTGTGTGTTAGCGACGAGGTCAGGACCGTCCATCGGCTGCAGGAGCAACTGGTCGAAAGCAAGGTGTTCAAAGCGTTCGGGCTCGGCTCCGACCTGGGGATAGACCAGCTTCAGATCATTTCCCGAGGTCAGTACGATCTCGGTGCCGGCTTTGGGGCTAACGCAGATCCAGTCGAGACCCTCGGGCGCGGGGCGTGTTCCGTTGGTCTCGATCGCGACCTCGAACCCTTTGGTGTGGAGGGCGTCTACAGCCTCGCGGTCCAGTTGCAGGAGCGGTTCGCCGCCTGTGCAGACCACGTAAGGGCGGCTGCGCGGGTGTGCGCGTCCCTGCCAGGTCTTCGCGACAGCCGCAGCGAGATCGGCGGCTGTCTGAAACCGACCGCCGCCTAGGCCGTCGGTTCCGACGAAGTCGGTGTCACAGAACTGGCATATCGCCCGATGGCGGTCCTTCTCACGGCCGGTCCACAGATTGCAGCTGCTAAATCGGCAGAATACCGACGGACGCCCCGCGTGACTCCCTTCGCCCTGAAGCGTGTAGAAGATCTCTTTAACTCGGTACATAGGACTCGTCAAGCCTTTGCTGACGTGAAGGAGGGATCGGCAAGCCCGAGTTCAGCGAAGCCCCGACTGCGAAGCAAGCACGAGTCGCACGTCTCGCAAGCGCGGCCGTCGACGGGGTCATAGCAGCTGTGCGTCCAGCCATAGTCGACGCCGAGGGACAGACCTCGCTCGATCGTCTGAGCTTTGGTCAGATCGATCAGCGGGGTGTGGATCTTGAGCTTCTGAGTGCCTTCGACACCGGCCTTGGTGGCGAGATTCGCCATGCGTTCGTACGCCTCGATGTACACCGGTCGGCAGTCGGGGTAGCCGCTGTAGTCCATGGCGTTGACACCGATGAACACATCCGACGAGCCCAGGGTCTCAGCCCAAGCGAGCGCGAACGACAGGAAGACGGTGTTACGCGCAGGCACGTAGGTGATCGGGATCTCCTCGTCCAGCTCGTCCGCGTTGGCATGGTGAGGGACATCGAGAGATTCATCAGTGAGTGCCGAGCCACCAAAGACGGCAAGATTGATGTCAGCGATCACGTGCTCGGTAGCCCCCAGCTCGCGAGCCACCTTCTTCGCCGCGTCGAGCTCCTCGGTGTGCCGCTGTCCATACCGGAAGCTGAGGGCGTACGTCTCGAATCCCTCATCGCGGGCGATCGCCAGCACGGTGGTCGAATCGAGGCCACCACTCAGCAGGACCACTGCCCTGCGCTTGTCCGTGCTCACCTGTCGCTCCCCCATCCTGCGCACCGCGCGGAAACTGCAGCCTCATAGGTAACCGTATGAGTGTAGTTTCGTGCGCGCGACCTCCGCAATTCGCCATGTGCTTGAGGTCTCACATGTCTCTTAGGTACGAGGCCCCGCGGCTGACCGACGTGGGAGGGTCGGGACGCAACGATGCGGCGACCCACTGAAACTGCATCAACCGCTGCTCGCGAGCTGAGAGCACTTAGTGGCAACGGTGCGAGTGCAGTTGAGCGGCGGCTAACCGGCGATCAGCATCCAGGCTGATGGCGCCGAGGTACTGCGGGCCTCTCGACAGGCCGGGCCCGGCTGCAACTATGGCGTTCAGGAGCCTGCCGAGTAACTCCCGAGTCCTCGGGGGCGGCCGTTGAGCCGGTGACGCGGAGGTGCGTCTGGGTGACTGGGTGTAGATGACGAGCGGATGGGCTGCGTGTGCTCGCTCAAGGCAGCGGAACGCATGTCTCAAGACATAGGAAACACCTGGGCGCGGGTCTGTCCAGCTAACGGTGTAACTCGGTCTTGCAGGGTCTAGTTTTGGGCTGCGGTCAGGCGGCCTTCGAAGGTGATCTCGAAGGCGTTCAACGCGGCTTTCCAGCGGGTGATCCAGCGTTTGCGGCCTTTGCCGGTGGGTCCAGGCTCATGACCGCCAGGTAGACGCACTTGAGCGCGGCTTGTTCGTTGGGGAAGTGGCCGCGGGCCGATCCGGGCGTTCACGCTCTCGATGGCGTTGGTGGAGCACACGACCTTGCGGATCTCGGGATCGAACTGCAAGAACGGGACTAACTCGGCCCAGGCGTTCTCCCACAGCCGCAAGATCGCCGGATACTTGGTCCCCCATTGTTCGGCGAACTCCAGCCACCGTTCCATCGCAGCGGCTGCGGTCGGCGCGGTGTAGACGGGCTTGAGCGCACGTGCGATCTTGTCCCGATCCTGTCGGGCCGCGTACCGGAAGTCGTTGCGCAGCAGATGGACGATGCAGGTCTGCACCAGCGTGTGGGGCCAGACGTGCGCGACCGCGTCGGCAGGCCGGACAGCCCGTCGCAGATGACCATGCACGCATCGGCGACGCCGCGATGCTTCAACTCGGTCAGTACCTGAAGCCAGTACTTGGCGCCTTCGCCACCGACGCCGGTCAATAGCCGAGGACGTCGCGGGTGCCCTCGACGGTGACCGCCAGGGCCACGTAGATCGGCCGGTTGGCGACCCTAACTGCGGCCACCGACAAAACCTTGCCGGCGTCCACAGGTGGCCAGCGACGCGCTGAGTGGCAGGTATGACTTCGCCACGCATCGCGACCGCTGCGAGTACGCGCAAACGTGGAAGCAACCCCCCGCACCTGACACCGCGAACGGATCACTCCCGACTGAGGCTGGCGTTGAACGCCTCGGCGGCGGTGGTGTCGGCGCTGGTGCCCACCGCGCCCATCGACTGCCGCCAGTTGTTCCGTCGACCAGGTAGCCGCACTGCACAGACTTCAGCATCACAACCCGCGGCAGAAACTTCGCCGTGTCCGGTTCGCCTTCAGGCTCTGGAGCCTGGTAGCGAGCAGCCGAGGGTGCTCAGTTCGGCTCGGCCCTCGGCCTCCCGGTCGGGCAGTAGCAGCAACGTGCAAGCCCACTCGAACCGGGCTCCGAGGTGGTCCCGTTCCGCGAGTGCTTCAGTGATCGCACCGGAGTCGCCCGTCAGACGTCCACGTCCACATGCGCGGGCGCGGCAGGCTGCCGCCCAGCGGTGTTCGGCCGCCACCGGTACCAGTTGGTCGAGCCTTCGCGCCGCGTCCGGTAGGCCGACGACGGCCGTCAGTTCGGCACCGGCCGCCCGGGCGTATCCCTCATACCAGCGTTCACGGAGGCCGCAAAGGCCCGATCGACCAGCGCGCCGACGCGGTCGACGCCGGCGGATTGGATCGCGATCCGCACCTCGACGAACGCCATGATCGCCTCGATTTCGCCGCAACGCGTAGAGGCGCCGTGGCTGGCGGCGGTGTACGCCCGCGAGCGCCACGACTCGTACCGCCCGTCACCACGGAGGCCGTGGACGAGTGTGGCCGCGGCGATCGCGGATGACATCCAGGCCATCGCCGGTCGGCCGTCGCGGACCCAGCCGTCCGACAGGAGTTGTGCGGCCTCGGTGGCCTGGTCGAACCGCGGACAGGGCGAGCACCCGTACCAGCCTCGGTAGTGACGGAAAGGGGTGATCGGCGACCGGATCGTGCAGGCTCGCCCGCTGGAAGGCGGTACGCGCGCCCGGCAGGTCACCCGCGGCCACGGCGGCGGTCACGGCCACGTGGTGGGCGTCGGTGATCTCGGCCGCCCCCGTGGGATCGTGGGGCTCGTCTGCCTGATGCCACGCCCGGGCGGCGGCGAGGATCGCGGCTGTCGCCGAATCGTCGTCGACTGCCGTGACCGCCGTCCGCAGCATCTCCGACCGTTCCTCCTGGGTCATCCGGTCTCCGAAGCCGGTCGGGTACCGGACCGAGTGGGTCCTGTGTCCAGATGAACCGAGGCAGCCATGCCCGCTATACGGTCTCGCCGAGCACCACCGAACCCACATCGAATAGCAAGCCCCTTAGCGGAAAGGCCCGTTCCACCATCGGAACGGGCCTTTGACCGTTGTGGTCGCCGGGTCCGGAACCGCCGACCGGTCATGAGGACTCGGCTGGCGAACTCTTGATTCCGCCCCTGGCCCGCCGGCCTAATGTCCGGCCAGCTCAGCTACGACCGGAGCGAGCACGTCGGCGAAGTCGGCGCCGAAGACGAAGTAGGAGAAGCCGATCTCCTCCCGTCGCCGCTGGATCTCCTCGGCGGCCGCGGCGGGATCATCCGGAAGTACCGCCAGCGAGTCCGCCGCGCGAAGCGCAGCGGGATCGGTGTCGGGGGACGCCATGAACGGCGCGACGGTGTCGCCGATCACCGCCACGTGCTGCGCGAGTTCGACGTCTCGGATGGCGCGGAAGTCGCGTACCAGCCGCGTGATCTCGGCCCGATCGTCTCCCGGCATGAGCGCGAAGGTGACTGTGTCCGCGAGGTCGGCCGCCAGTGCCTGGGCCTTCGGCCCGCGTACGGCCATCACCACCGGCGTGTGCAGGCCGGGGCCGTCGAGATCGCGCAGGACCGCCACGGTCTCGCGGACCGGGGCCAGCCGCTCGCTCGGTGGTAGGACGGGCATTCCCAGTTCGCGAAGTTCGTTTTCAATGCCGGGCCTGCCGGTGCCGATGCCCATCTCGAAGCGACCGTCGGTGAGCACCGACAGCGAGTGCGCCTCCCACGCGGTGCTCCAAGCCGGGCGCAGCGGGGAGGCATACACCCAAGTGCCGACCCGCAGGTCGGCAAAGGTCGCCGCGACGGCCAGCGTGGGGCCGGGCGCCGGCTGCCATTGCGGGACGTCGGGCATCAGCAGCGTGGAGTAGCCGCTGTCAGCGATACGGCGCACCCGGTCTCGCCACGTCGGCAGGTCAGTTGTGAGTGGGGCAACGACCCCGAATCGGAATGGCCTGGGTCCGCCGGTCGTCGTCGAATCGGTCATCGTTCCTGTCCTCGTCAGTAGGAGGAATGGGGTGCCGGTCCTGCATGTCATGCGCCACGAGATCGTTCTCCGGCAGCCGGAGGATCAGAGCGCGCTGCCCTTCACCTGCACCCGCCGTCGATCTCTTGATCGCGATCCTCTCTCCTCGAGCGCCCCGTGTGAGCGGCCTCACCCCTGCTACGAACGCCGTTGCCCCGATCCGACACCACATGCGCAGCCGGAGGGATTCGAATCCCCAACCTTCTGACGTTTGTCAAGCGGTCATGGCAGTGTTGAGTGTTCGGTAGAGCTCGCGGGCGATGTAGCGCTTGAGGCAGCGGCGGATCTCGCGTGGGGTCTTGCCTTCGGCGGTGCGGCGGTCGATGTAGGCGCGGGTGCGGGGGCAGTTGCCGTATCCGGGTGAGCGCGATGGCGTGGATGGCGCGGTTGAGTGCGCGGTCGCCGCCACGGTTGAGGCGGTGCCGGGTGGTTTTGCCGCTGCTTGCCGGGATCGGGTTGGTGCCGCTGAGTGCGGCGAACGCGGCCTCGTTGCGGCATCTGCCCGGGTGGAAAAGCTCACGATGGCCTGGGCTGCGCTGACGGGCCCGACGCCGTACCGGCTGGTCAGGCCGGGGGCGATGTCATCGACGATGGCCAGCAGCTGTGCACGGTTTTCCTTGAGTTCGCGTTCGGCTTGGGTCAGCGCCGGGGCGAGACGGCGGATTTCGGCCTGTCGCACCAGTTGTTCCCGAGCGGCAGGAGCCGGCAGTTCACGCTCCGCCAGAGCGGCGAGGGATCTTTGCGTCAAGGAGCCGCGAGCGGCTTGGCGGTCGGTGTTGTCTCCGGCGAGCAGTAACGCGCGTAGCCGGTTGGTCTGTGCGGTGCGCATTACGGTGATCTCCTGGCGTGCGACCAGCAGGATCCGCAGCGCTTCTCGGTCTCCATCGGCGCGTGGGGCCGTGAGTTGGTCTGCGTCCAGCCGCAGTGCGGCCAGCACGGCCAGGTGCGCGTCGATGGCATCGGATTTTCCCTTCCCGCGGCGCTGGGCACGGCGGGGCTGCTCACACTCGATCACCTGCACGCCCGCCGCGCTCAGCGCCCGTGCCAGCCCGGCCCCGTAGCTTCGGCTTCCTTCCACCGAGGCCACCGCACGGATTTCGGGTCCCAGGTCTGTGATGGCTGCCAGCAACCGCGTGAACCCGGCGCTGTCGTTACTGATCCGCATCGTGGTGATCGGCCTGCCGGCCACATCGGCGATCTCCACCTCATGACTGTCGCGATGGGTATCGATCCCGATGACGGCATCTATCACCTCTGCCAGCATGGTCATACGGCCTCACGTCTCCTTCTAGGATCAGGGGCCGATGTCGGCACCGGCCTGGATGGAGTCACCGAGTGGCATATCTGTGATGGGTCACGCCAACAGGCGGACAGGCTTCTGATCAGGACAACACGGTGGGCCAGGCCGGAGCCGGCGACCCCGGGGACAGGTCAGACGAAAGGCACGCGGTCTCGCGGCCAGATCCGTAGCGGGTCACCCGGTATCGCCGACACCGATCCTGACGGCAGTCCACCCAGAACCGCCGGAAAACACACTCACAGATCCGTAGCCGCCCGTGGCGCATGGCAGATGCGCTACGACCGTGGACAGACGGTGCCCGATAATTGGGATCGGACGGCGCTGACTGTCGTCGTTGTCATCACCGCTGTCGTCGGCCGAAGGCGCCACGCACCGAGAGACCCGCCGGAGCCAAGCACACCCTCAAGCCCAATTGCCTAAGCCGCCACCGCGTCCATCGGCGCGAGGTAGTCCTTCCGCTTGGCTGAGAAGAGACCTGCTATGAGCACGTCCGCACCAACGACGACAGCGGCGTGGTACACGATGCTCCAGCGGATGCGCAGGCGTCTGAACCGGCAGCAGGGCGATGGTCTGTTCGACGCCCCAGCGGCATGTGCCCTAGCGACGCGCCGGCCACATGATCTCGGTGACGATCGGCGGTGGCAGCGGCGGGCGCGGGCTCGGTTGGTGGCTTGTCCGTCGTTCGGTGGACATGGGAATGACCGGATCACCGATCGCGTGAGGCGCCCGCTGCCGCGAAGCTGACGGTATGGGCGATCACGAGGAGCTCTGGGATGCGTGCTCTGCACGGCGTGACCGCTGCCGGGACGAGGCCACGCTCACATTGTCCAGCGACAAGAAGGCACTGCAGTACCGCGACGGCGGAGGCCCGGTGCCGTACCACCACCCCGGCGACCACCAGCAATGACCTGGGTGCGCGGACTGCCGCGGAGGCGTTCGCGCGCTCACTTGGGCGCACAACGATCACCCGGCGGGTGGCAGGTGGGATGGCCTGTACCCCGAACTCGGACTGAAGGGCAGTATTGATGCACGCAAAAGACGCTGAACTGGCCGCCGCTTTGACCGAGCAGCTCAGCGACGAAAAGATCGTCGCGGCCGCGTACGCCAGAGTCGACACCGCGCTCAGCCCCGCGCGGATGCTTTCGCCGCTCGGTAACTACCTGATCGCCAGGCCGGCCGCTCGCGCGGCGGCGAAGAAGATGACCGAACAGACCGACATTCCGCTCGATGCCGCCGTCGTCTTCGGCATCAGCGACGACGCCCTGCACGTGTGGGCTGCCGACCCGATGCTCAACCGGGTCGGCGAGCACCTCGGTCAGATTCCGCTGGAGCGCATCACGTCCATCAAGGTCGAGGGCGGCAAGAGCTGGCAGCCGGTCACGATCAGCATGGCCGACGGAAAGAGCGTCGAGCTCGAGGGCCGGGGCTCCATCCACGCAGTCGCGGCCGAGTTCGACAAGCGCAAAGCCGGATGACCCGGCCATGCGGCTCCAGCTGTGGAACGTCGGCTCTGAGGAGGAGATCGTCGCCTCCGCGCAGGTCGTAGAGAAGATCCTGGACAGAGCGATGCCCCGATGGCGAACCACCGGTGCCGGACGACGACGATAGGAGCATCGACGACTGGTGTCGGCATCGGGAGGCGGCACAGCGGGCCGTACGACCGGCTCGGATCACGAGGCTCTACCGCGACGGGCGGCCGGGACGGCAGGGGTCTCTCAGCCCGTACGGCCGCCTACGTCCATGCGGTCAACCCCAGTGCCCTGGGAGCAATGATCGGGAGCGCACGTTGACCGTATTCGGCCGTGATGACGTGCGATCGGACTATGGGGCGGCGCGTCTGTTCTCACGTAGATGCCAGGTGTCCAGGAATCGATAGGGGGCTGCGTGGCCGCTCCTCGGCGTCGGCAGGATTCCCCTGTCGCAGCCTGCTCGACGACACCGGAGGCAAGCGCCCACGCTCATACGTAGTCGCACTCCGGACTCGGCCTTGACGTCGCGTTGATGATGTCGTTGAGCCTGTCCCGGGCGATAATCAGCTCGGCGATCTGCGTGTTGATCCGGTCCCGCTCTGCGGCCAGCCGTTCCCGCGATTCCGGCGTGCTCACCTTGGCGTCGACGCACGGCAAAAGCTCCGCGATCGTCTTGCTGGACAGTCCCGCGCCGTACAACTGCTGAATCAGCCGCACGCGGTTGACCGCCGCGTTCTCATAGAGCCGCTGCCCGCTTTCACTACGCGTCGAGGCCAGCAACCCCTGCTCCTCGTAGTACCGAAGCGCCCGCACACTCACGCGCGTCATGCTCGCCAGGTCCCCGATCCGCACAGTGATCCACCTCACAATACTTGCCTCTGACATCAACGTGAGGTTTTAACGTAGCGGCATGCAGATTAACGGCACAAAAGCCCTCGTGACCGGCGCCAATCGCGGACTCGGCAAGGCGTTCGCCGAGGCTCTCCTCGCCCGCGGCGCCACCACTGTCTACGCCACCGCCCGCCGCCCCGACCACATCAACATCCCCGGCGTCGTGCCCCTCCAGCTGGACATCACCGATCCGACGTCCATCGAAGCCGCGGCCACCGAGGTAGGCGACCTCGACCTCCTCATCAACAACGCCGGCATCTCCACAGACGCCCCCTTGCTCGGCCCCTCCACGGAAAACGTCCGCCGCGAGTTCGAGACCAACTTCTGGGGCACCCTCAACGTCACCCGGGCCTTCGCCCCCAGACTTGCCGGCGGCGCGATCCTCAACGTCATCTCGGCGCTGAGCTGGTACACCTTCGCCCCCGCCAGCAACGGCTACGCCGCCTCAAAAGCGGCGGAATGGTCTCTCACCAACGGCGTCAGACTTGAACTGGCCGACCAGAAAACCCAGGTCACCGCCTTGGCCCTGGCCATAGCCGACACCGACATGATGGCCGCCTTCGACATCCCCAAACTCCCACCCCACGAGGTGGTCACCATGGCCCTGGACGGTCTGGAAGCGGGCAAACTCGAAGTGATCGCCGACACACCCACCGCCAACGTCAAGGCCTCCCTCTCGCGCGACCCCGCGCTCTTCTACGCTGACATCGCCACCTCCCTGTTCGGCTGACACTTTCCCTCTGAACTGCGGCAATCTCCGGAGAGGATGTTGATTTTCCAGCCAGGGCAGGGTCATCGTGATCGCGCTGGCGTACGGGGTGCGCCGCGGTGAGGTGCTCGGCCTCCACTGGTCCGCGCTGGGCTGGGAGGCCGGGACTCTGCGAGTGACACACGGCGTGAAGCGGCGGCGCATGGCCGATGTGCCGCGACCGTGGACATACGGCGCCGGGTGGCTGGGTTCGTGTGCCGCTGGTTGTCGTCGTTGTCGTCACCGTTATCGTCAGACGCGGCGGGGCTCGCGGCCCGGCGGGCTGGGGCGACCCCAACGCGGCCCAGGCTCAGCACTCGCGGCTGATCTCCGCCGATGGAAGATCGGAATTCAGGGATCCCGCTGCGGTTGTCCAGTGCTCCGCGACGCCAGCCTCGGCGAGAGCACGCCGAGAGGCAAAACTCTGCGTTCCGTGGCCGCTCTAATCTCGGCGGCGGAGGATGAACCAGTCCGTCAGCTCCTCCCGGCCGACGCTTCCCACGCTCCACAGCGTCGAGGAGCTGGGCACACTGAAGACCCGGACTGCCTTTACAGTCTCATCTTCGCTAAAACCGGGCGGGGCGGATTCCAAATCCAATTTACGTCCGACCGGCGTGTAGGAGCGTGTCCAGGTATGACCGTTGTAGGAGAGGAAAAGGACTTGGCGTGGATGGTTCGGGTCGAAACCGGAGATCCATACTCTGCCTGCCCGGTCGCCGGTGACGCCATATAGGTCGGCGTGTTCGACGGGCACCGCTACCGGCCGCCATGATCGGCCGTCCCAGCGCAGGACGACGGGGTCGTCCCGTCCCGCGTCCGTAGGGCGGTATCCCACCGCCCAGGCGTCTCGCCGGTCACCTTGCCAGATCGCCGACAGCTCCCCCCATATGTCGGGAACCGGGGACCGGGCCCAGGTCGTCCCCGTCCATCGGACGATAAGGGGTCTGTCGTATTCAATGCCGTTCTCGTAGCGACCCACGATGGAGCCGGCCGCCCAGACCTGACCAGAGACGGAAGAGACGATGTCGACAAAACGACCCTCGCCGGGCTGCTGCCAGATCGACACCTTACGGCCGTCCCACCCCACCAGCACCGGCTTGACGCCGAGCTGACCGGTGCGGGTGTGGACTTCGCCGGCGAACCACGCCGTCTTTCCCGACACGGCCACGGCGCGCAAGCTCCGGTAGTCCGGAGCCGATTCGGGTACGGCGGTGCCCCACGGTGCCCGCCAGGCCCAGCTCCGTCCGTCCCAGTGGGCGATATAGGCGAATTTATCGCTTCCGGCGACCCAGACGTCGGATCGGCTCCGCCCGCTTACCGCCCAGATCGTCCCGCCTGCCCGCGGAGGCCGCTGCGGTCGCCACTGGCGGCCGTCCCATCGCAAAATGTCCGGGCAGGGCTCTTCATCATCAAGCGCAGTCTTCGACCGCTCACAGCCGTGGCGACCGACCGCCCATACGTCGGCGGAACCGCTCGCCCAAAGGTCTACGATTTCTGTGCGAGGCGCCGTTCTCGGACCCTGCACAACCCCCCAGCGATTCGGCTCAGTCTTCGCTGGTATCGGCGTCGGAGCCTCGGTCCGCCCTGGCTTCGTGACGCCGGTCCGTCCCGGCTTCGTGACGTCGGCCCGCTGCGCTGGCGCATCACACGCCGCCACGAAGAGCGGGAGCACGCCCAGCAACGCATACAACGTCTTCACCGCCACATGATTACACGGCTGCCAACATAGCCCGCGAAGGTACGACAATGTCCCCGTAGGGCCCCTAAGCTCGGCACCAGCGTTCGAGGGCGATGTCGAACCCCAGATTGGAATATTTCGGGCCGCGACCCCGTGACCGGCTCCGGTCCAGCTCAGGGTCGATATGCGCTTGCCCGCGAGTCACCGTGAGTATCCCTTGATTACCCACCGGTCTGGCACATTTGCGGCACGGCGAGGTCCACGGCTAGCGCCGCAAGGCGCGACTCAGCCATTCTTCAATATAGGCATCCTGTTCCGTGACGGTCCCAATTTCCGAAGCGCCCGGTATCGAGCTCTCGGCAGCAGACTGATGAAATGACCGCGACGAAGCCTGGCGACTGGAAGTCCGAGGTCGGGGAGTTCCTGCAAGCCCGAAGGGCTGCCGTGACGCCGGCCTCGGTGGGACTACCGGACGCCGGCCGCCGCCGCGTGCCAGGGCTGCGCCGCGAGGAACTGGCCGCCCTCGTCGGCGTGTCGACGGACTACTACGTGCGCCTCGAACAGGGCCGCGGTGGCCGCCCCACCGAATCCTTGCTCGATTCCATCGCCCGTGTTCTCCTGCTCGACGACACTCAACGGGCCCACCTTTACGACCTGGCACGTCCCCGGCCCCGCCCTGCCCGGCGCCCGGTCAAGGAGCGCATGCACGACTCGACGCGCCAGTTCCTGGAGACCCTCACCGTGCCGGCGCTCGTCATGACCCGCACGATGCAGGTGATCGGCTGGAACCCACTCGCGTGTGCCGTCTTCACCGACTACGGAGCCCTGCCCGAGGCCGAACGGAACTCTGCGTGGCTGCTGTTCCTCGACGAAGAGACCGCGGCCCGGCACCGCGATTGGGAGGCGTCGGCACGCGGCACCGTCGGCATCCTGAGAAAGACCGCGGGCGAAGACCCCGGCAACCCTCGACTGGCCGCGCTGGTCGGAGAACGAAGCGCGCGAATAGCGATCCACCACGTCAATGCGTCCGGGCTGCGCCACTGGACACCCAAGGGCTACCTCGACCAAGAACCGCAGCCTGAACAAGCTCGCCGGGCACCATGGTCAGATGCATCCAGGAACCCCCCAGAACGCTGGCCCGTACCAATCCGCTCCGTCGTATGCCGTGATCGTGGAGGAAAAGGAGCGCCGCAACGGGGCGTGGCACATCTCGCTGATACAACCGGTTGGCGGCGACCTGGCCGAGGCGAGGGCCACCGGCCAGAACATCGCCTTCCAGCACCAGCCCGAGGCCGTCGGGCGCAAGGTGGGGCGCAGGGACGTGTACCAGTTGGGCGAGGACTCCTGGCTGATCACCTATGACGCACCATGGCGGTTGGGGTCCACCGGGCACTTCCGAGTCAGCGTCGCCCGCTATATCGGCTCCCTAGATTGAGCCCTCCGGCGCGAGAGCCATAGCAGGCCTTACGGTCGCCATCAGCGGGTCCGTTGCACGGTTGTCGTCTCCCGTGCCGTCGTAGTCGCCGAGTCAGTCGGATGTTATGCAGTCCGATCAGGAAAGTCACCGTTCCGCTCACCGCGCACACGAAACCCAGTAAGCCCAAGGCCATCCTCCGTCCCGCCACTCCTTGTTCTCTGGAAGTAGGACGAATCTCAACCGACGGGAGTCGCCCCCTCGCCGCAGCGACCCCTGCTCAGCGGTCGCCCTCCTCGGACCCCCGGATGTCCGGCGGCGCCTGTAGTGCGTCTCCACCAGATGTCGCTCGTTCAGGTGCGAGGGCACCAGGTCAGGACGGTGTCGCCGGACGATGTCCGACGTCGCGGTGAAGGCCAGAGTCGATGGCTGGAGAGCCCGGCGACAGGTCGGGCCGTGAGGCGAGGACAACACGTTGAACAACACCGGGGCGGCCGACGCGGTTCGGCTGACAGATGTCCGCAAGGTCTACGGCAGACGCGAGAACCAGGTGGTGGCGCTCGATGGCGTCACGACGCAGTTCGGGCGAGGGACCTTCACCGCGATCATGGGACCGTCCGGCTCCGGCAAGAGCACGTTGCTGCAGTGCGCGGCCGGGCTCGATCAACCGACGTCGGGATCTGTTCGTCTGGAGGATCGCGAGATCGGCGAGATGAACGAGACCGAACTGACCCAGCTGCGGCGTGACCGGATCGGCTTCGTGTTCCAGGCGTTCAACCTTCTGCCTGTGCTGACGGTGCGCCAGAACGTCACGTTGCCGCTGCGGCTCGCGGGGCTGAGGCCGGACCGGCGCAAGGTCGCCACGGTGCTGGACCGGGTCGGACTGGGGCAGCGGCACCATCACCGTCCGGCCGAACTCTCCGGCGGACAGCAGCAACGCGTTGCCATCGCGCGGGCGTTGATCAGCGATCCCGCCGTCATCTTCGCCGACGAGCCCACCGGAGCGCTCGACACCAGGACCGCACGAGATGTGCTCGCGCTGTTGCAGGACTCGGTGCGCTCATCCGAACAGACGATCGTGATGGTGACGCACGACCCGGTCGCGGCCTCGTACGCCGATCGCGTCCTGTTCCTCGCCGACGGCCGCCTGGCCGGCGAGCTCCACGCACCGACTGCCGAGTCGGTCGCCGAGCGGATGACCCATCTGGGTGCCTTCGTCGACGAATTCTCCGCGCCGGGGAAGGGGCGGATCTGATGCTGCAGCTCGCCCTGCGCACACTCTGGTTCCGTGCGAGTGTCTTCGTCGCATCGCTGCTGGTGATGCTCTCCGCGGCTGCCATCATGATGGCCTGCGGCGGCCTCATCGAGACCGGGATCCGCACCGCCGTCCCACCACAGCAACTCACGTCCGCGGACATCGTCGTCGCCGGCGATCAGGAGTACCACGACTCGGGCGGCGACCCCGACGAACCGCCGATCCTGCCCGAGCGCGTACGCATCGACGCCCGACTGGAGCAGACAATCGCCGGGCTCGACGGCGTCCGCACGACGAAGAGCTACGTCTTCGAGGGCAAAGCCCCGCCCGGCACGGTCGACGCGATCGGGGTCGAGGCGAAGCCGGGCCAGGACGTGGCGCAGCTGCGTGAGCGGATCGACGCCGTTGTGGGCGACCGGACGATCACGCTCGTCGGCGACGAGCGTGGACGAGCCGAACTGCGCGAGGCCCAGGCGAGCGGTGTCACTGTGATGGCGCTCGCCGGAGTCTTCACCGCGTTCGCGCTTCTCGTGTCGGTCTTCGGCGTGGCCTCTATGCTCGGCCTCTCGATCGCGCAGCGCCAGCGAGACATGGCGCTCCTGCGAGCCGTCGGCGCGACACCGCGCCAGGTGCGCCGCCTGATTTTCCGCGAGACGCTGATGCTGTCCGTGGTCGCCACGGCCGTCGCGTACGTCCCGGGTCACCTGCTGGGCCGGTTCCTCTTCGACCAGTTGGCCGACCGGGGGATCGCCGCCCACGGCGTCGCGTTCCATCAGGGGTGGATTCCGACCGTGGCAGCGACGGCGGTCGCGATCGTGGCCGCGCTGGCCGGTGCGCTGCTCGCCGGCAGACGGGCGGCGCGGATCAAGCCAACGCAGGCCCTGGCCGAGGTCGGCGTCGAGGGCCGGTACGCGGGTGCTGGACGGATGATCCTGGGAGTGGTGCTCCTGGCTGGTGCCTTCGCGCTGACGATGGTGACGATCGTCGTGATGAGTGGCCCCCTGACGCCGGCGACAGGCGCACCGGCCGTGATCCTCCTGGGTCTCGGGTTCGCGCTTCTGGCGCCCGGGCTGACCAAGATCACCACGTTCGTCCTCCAGTGGCCCGTCCATGCGCTCGCCGGCGTGATCGGGCAGCTTGCCATCCTCAACGCGCGGGGTCGCAGCAGCCGGATGGCGGCAGTGATGGCGCCGGTCATCTTGCTGACCACGGTGTCGGTCGGGATGTTGTACCTCCAGACGACGAACGACAAGGCCGACCGGCGGGCGTTCGCCGACAACCTGGTCGCGGATGCCGTCCTGACCATCCCCGGCGGCGTCAGTCCCGATCTGGTCCATCAGATCAACGACCTGCCGGGCGTCGCCGGCGCCTCGGAGTACGTGAACAGCCTCGGGTTCATCGAGAAGCCGCAGGACCGTTCGCCGATGAACGAGGGCTGGACCCTCCAGGGCGTCACGGCCGAAGGAGCAGGCGCGACCACGCCGGTGAAGATCACCGGGGGTGCCTTCGCCGACCTGCGCGGCGACACGATCGCGATCGAGAGAGCCCACGCCCACCAGCTCGGTGTCGACGTCGGTGACCCGATCACGCTACGTATGGGTGACAACACGGCACTCGACGTACGGGTGGCCGCCCTGTTCTCCGCCCCGGACGGCTACGACACGCTCCTGCTGCCGGCCGACACCTTGGCCGCCCACACCACGGAGGGAGTCGCGACGCGCATCCTGGTGAAGGCGAACAACGACACCTCGACCACGCAGCTGGCCGAGCAACTGGACGGCGCCGCGGCCGCGGCAGGCGCGACGGTGGGGGGTCGCGACGTCCTGCTCAAGGAGTACGACGACGAGAAGCGCACCGCGAACTTCGCGATCTACATCATGGTGTTGATGATCGCCGGGTATGCGGCCATCACCGTGATCAACACCCTGGCCTCGAGTGTGACCGCACGACGGCGTGAGTTCGGTCTGCAACGACTGGCCGGTTCGACCCGTACCCAGGTCATGCAGATGGTCGGGTTGGAGGGCGCGCTCGTGGCGCTCAGCGGTGTGGCCATCGGCTCCGCGGCGGCAGCCGTGATCTTGGTGCCGGTCAGCCTCAAACGCCTCGACTCGGTGATGCCTGCGGGCGGTCCGTGGACCTTCATCGCGCTGGCGATCTTCACACTGCTGCTGACCCTCGGCGCTGTTCTGCTCCCCGCTTGGCGCGCGACGCACGGGCGCCCCGCTGAGGCCGCGCTGGCGGTCGAGTGACCGTGGACACGAGGACCCCTCTCAATCCCCAGACCTCCATGATCCAGGGCACTCAGGGCGTCCACACCTCGGCGGGAGGCCCCTAGGTGAGGTAGGACGGTCGCTGTTAGCCGTATGCAGCCGTGTGCCACCGTTCGCGGGCCATACGCGGGTCAGATCTAGCGCGGTCTGGGCCCAAGCCGGGCTGAAGATCGTAACTAATCTAATCTGATTTCGTGATCGGCGTCCTGATCCTCAGTATCGTCCCGGGCATCATCCTGCTGTTTCTGCTCGCTGTGGGGCTCGTCAACCTCGTTACAGGGATACGTGACCGCAAGCCCCGTGACGCCTTCCGCGGCGTGTTCGTCATGCTCGTCACTGTCGGACTCGGCTGGGCAATATCCTTTGTCATCTTGAGTTCCCCTGAAAGAGACACCACCGAGGTTGACCGCGCCCACGCGATAAAATGCACCGCCAAAATCCTCGGGGAGCGGGACGCGCGTTCCCGGGTCAACGGCGATGAAATCTACCGCTTCCATGTGCGGGTGCAGATTCCCGGCAGAGCCCCATACGAGACCGACAGTATGGCCACGGTGTCGGCACTGGTCGCCGGAGGCATCGGCGCGGGCCGGACCGGATACGCATGCCGGGCCGATCGTGACCACCCCAAGAAGGTGCAGATCCTTTGGGGCCACCCAATGCCCTGAGCGCCGGGAGCCCACGGCGTTCCAACGCCATGACATCACCCGCCGAGTTCATCCCCTCTGCCTTCGTCCCACCAAGCTCACCATCGTCGACCTGGACAAGCTGTGGAAGGCAAAACGGGAGGCCGGCTACAGCGCTAATAGCGTCCGGATCATGCGGACCGTGTTGCGGAAGGCGCTCCCCGAAACGAAGATCGCCGCCGGTCCGCTCTGGCAAGATCACGGCCTGATCTTCACCAGCGAGGTCGGCACGCCGATGGACCCGGACAACTTCTCGCACACCTTCTCCAAGCTCTGCCAGAAGCCCGGGCTCGGACACTGGCACCCCCCACGAACTACGCCACTCCGGCGCCTCGCTGATGCTCGCCCAGAGCACGCCGCTGCACGTGGTCTCCGAGATCCTCGGCCACGCCAGCATCACCATCACGCGAGCGGCGGCGACATCCATGAGCCGGGCTCTGTTCGGGTCGTGACCCCGGTGGCTCCCGGCGTGGCTCCCACGACCCACGAAAAAGGCCCCTCGCACGATTGCGAGGGGCCTTTGACCTGGGCGCAGCCGGAGGGATTCGAACCCCCAACCTTCTGATCCGTAGCCGACGGTGGCGTACGCCTGATGCGCCACGATCATGGAGGAACCAGCAACATCGCGCCCACATCCTGCCGGGCCCGGTCGAACCCTGATGCTGATCGGCGTGGTCTTATCGGACCAGCATGTGTCCCTGGGCTTGGACCGCCGGCCTAAGCAAGTCTGGAAATATATGCGCTTGTGGGGTACTGGGGAACATTTATCGCAGCGCACAGCAGTCGGCCGTTCGTGGAACTCGCCGCGGTGCGGGCGTCGGTCGACCGGTCGGCCTGGCACGGTGCTGGCTCGGACGGTTGGCAGGTGGCACAGATCTACCGGGGACCGGAGGGGTGGGATTCGACATCGCTGCCCGCCGATTGGGAGCGGATGCTCGTCGCGGTGATGGAGCAGACCGGCAATCCCGTGCTGGCAGCAGTGGTGATGGACAGTGACGGCGCCCAGTTGATCGGCTACAGCCCTAAAGCAGGCCGGTGGGGTGGCTGGCTGATGCTGGACCGCATCATCGGGCACATCATCCCTGAGGCGTGGCCGTACGTCTATGAGGACGAGAACGGCGAGATCCAACTGGACGAGGGCGAGGACTACCAGCGCCGGTTCCGCGCGGCCCAGGAGCGAATGCACGAGGTGGGCCCGCCCGCCGCGCTCGCGGCACCGCTCGCAGTGCAGTGGGCGACCGAAGCGGGGTTCACGCCGACCGTCGCCGCCGTACAGGCCGTGTTGGATGGCAGGGAGGCCTTCGCCGAGGACCTGTTCTTCCAGCTGCTTGAGGCTCTCGGGCTACCCTCGTTCACCCGCACCGAATCCTGATCACCTGCGCTGAAGGGACCTTTGCCCCTGTCCGCGGTCGACCGAATGAACGATTGAACGCAGCGACAAGCGGCCCCTGGTCACGAGGTGGTCGCGACGGGCGGGTCGACCACTGCAGCCGCTATCAGCGGCTCCATTGTCGTCAAAAAGGGCCTACTCCGTGATCGGAGTAGGCCCTTGACCTGCGCAGCCGGAGGTGTGCTCGCTCAGGACATAGGAAACGCATGTCTCAAGACATAGGAAACACCTGGGCGGCAGAGTCTGGCGGTGTCGAAAGCCAGACTTGTGATCACCGCGGTGGTCGTTGAGGGCCGTTCTCAAGCCGAGGTCGCTCGCGCCTACGGGGTGTCGAAGGGGTGGGGTGTCGAAGCTGGTCGCCCGGTACCGGGCCGAGGGCGAGACAGCGTTCGAGCCGCGGTCACGGCGCCCGCATACCTCACCGGCCGCGATCGACGCCGGGACGGTGGAGCTGATCATCCGGATCCGCAAAGAACTGTCCGAACAAGGCTTAGACGCCGGGCCCGAAACGATCGCCTGGCACCTGCAACACCACCACCAGCGGAAAGTGTCCCGGGCCACGATCAGCCGCTACCTGACCCGTCATGGCCTCATCACCCCCGCCCCCAAGAAGCGGCCACGCTCGTCTTACATCCGCTTCCAAGCCGAACTGCCGAACGAAACCTGGCAGGGGCGACTTCACCCACTACCGCCTGGCCGATGGCACCGACACCGAGATCCTCACCTGGCTGGACGACCACTCCCGCTACGCCCTGCACGTCAGCGCCTGGTCCCGCGTCACCGGCCCTATCGTGCGCGACACCTTCCGCCATGCCATACGCACCCACGGCGTCCCCGCCTCCACCCTCACCGACAACGGCATGGTCTTCACCACCCGCCTGGCCGGCGGCAAAGGCGGCCGCAACGCCCTGGAACACGAACTCCGCCGCTTACACATCCGCCAAAAGAACTCCACCCCAAACCACCCCACCACCTGCGGGAAAGTCGAACGCTTCCAGCAGACGATGAAGAAATGGCTACGGGCCCAGCCTGATCAGCCGGCAACCGTGGCCCAGCTACAGGCCCTCATCGACCGCTTCACCGCCGCCTACAACCACCAGCGCCCGCACCGGTCGTTGCCGCACCGAGCCACGCCCGCCACCGTCTACAACACCCTGCCCAAAGCGCTGCCCGCCACCAGCCGCCAGGCCGACACCCACACCCGGGTCCGCCACGACCGCATCGACGACTCCGGCGTCGTCACCCTGCGCACGGGCGGCCGGCTCCACCACATCGGCATCGGGCGAACCCACGCCCGAACCCACGTCATCATGCTCATCGACGATCTCCACGTCCGCGTCATCAACGCCACCACCGGCGAACTCCTCCGCGAACTGACCATCGACCCCACCCGCGACTACCAACCCCAAAGAAAAAACCCTCCGACCCCGTAGGTTCGGAGGGTTTCCGATGTCCTGAGACATCACACTGCGCAGCCGGAGGGATTCGAACCCCCAACCTTCTGATCCGTAGTCAGATGCTCTATCCGTTGAGCTACGGCTGCTGGCTGCTCGACGAGTGTACCGGCACTCCACGGCGACACGCGAATCGATACCCGGCCGCGTCCTCCGCCTCGGTTTTATCCACAGAGGCACCCTCCCCTGTGGACAACTTCCCGCCCCCTCCGCACGCGCCATTGATCAGCGGCGGGCGTGTACGTGGCTGGCCGGTTTCGGACCCTCTTCCCTTAAAGATCAGGTCTCCCATTCGTCACGCGGCCGTCGTAGCCTCCGCTCGTTCCGACTCAGGAGGTCGCTCATGTCACTGTCTCGACGCTTGCTGGCCGGTGGGCTGGCCCTCGTCACCGCGGGGTCCGCGTACGCCGCGTTCGCCGGTTCCAGCGGGGCTTCCTCGGCGTCAGCGCAGAAGAGCACGCCCAGCACGCTCAGCAGGCAGAAGCCCATTGTGATCGCACACCGCGGTGCCAGTGAGTACCGGCCCGAGGAGTCCAGGAGTGCCTACCAGCTCGCCATCGAGATGGGCGCCGACTACATCGAGCCGGACGTCGTGACCACCAAGGATCACGTCCTGGTCGCGCGGCACGACAACTGGCTGAACGACACCACGGACGTGGCCAAGCATCCGGAGTTCGCGAGTCTCAAGAAGACCAAGACGATCGACGGCGTCCAGCACACCGACTGGTTCACCGAGGATTTCACCTTCGCCCAGCTGGAGACGCTGCGGCTCAAGGAGCGGCTGCCGGATCTGCGTGCGGGCAGCAGCGCGTTCGACGGGGTCGACAAGATCGCCAGCCTCGATGAGGTCCTGCAGATCGCCAAGGATCACCACGTCGGCGTCTACCCCGAGACGAAGCATCCCACCTACTTCCGCGGGATCGGGCTGCCGCTGGAGGACGAGCTGCTCAAGGAACTCGCCAAGTACGGTTTCAAGGGCCGGAACGACAAGGTGTTCATCCAGTCCTTCGAGACCTCGAACCTGCGGGCGCTCAGCAAGAAGACCAGCATCCGGCTGATCCAGCTCATCGACACCCAGGGCGCGCCGTACGACTTCGTCGCGAACCACGACCCGCGGACGTACGACGACCTGGTCAAGCCGGCCGGGCTGAAGGACATCGCGACCTACGCGTACGGCATCGGGCCGGGGCTCTCGCGGATCATTCCTGTCGATTCCGGCAACCACGCGCTGCCGCCCACGACGCTGGTCCGTGACGCCCACCGCGCCGGTCTCGCCGTGCACCCGTGGACGGTGCGGCCGGAGAACTCCTTCCTGCCCGTGGAGTACCAGCAGGGCGACTCCGGCTCGCCGAACTACGCGCGCGCCGAGGGCGACGCCTCGCGATACCTCGCCGACTTCTACCGGCTCGGCGTGGACGGGATCTTCTCCGACGACTCCGCCCTGGCCGTCTCGACGAGGGCCCGCGTTTTCGGCTGATCAACGAAGGGTGGGCCGCCCGACCGTCACCGTACGGCGAAGGTTCTATAACGGCCATGGCCGACGATGCCCCGTGCGCGTCCCGTACGGGGCATCGTCGTTTACGGCCACCCGAAGGTCGGCGCCTCGAACATCGGCGCCGAAGGGCAAGTTGCACTATTTGCGCTTTTTACGGTGAGCTTGCTTTCTTCCCTTAGGGTTTAGGCAACCTGAATCGTGGAGCACGTACATGGCAAGGTGGTCCCGCTTCGCCCCCGACGCCGATCGTCGTCTCGTCAAGGGACTGCACGACGGGGACGACGATGTGATCGCCACGCTCTACGACGTGTACGCCGAGCGCCTGTACGACTACTGCATGGCACTCCTGGACGACCGGCGTGCCGCCGCCGACGTCGTCCACGACACCTTCATCGACGCCGCGCGCCGTGCGCCTCGGCTGCGTGATCGGGAGCGGCTGCGTCCCTGGCTGTACGCGGCGGCGCGGCGGCGCTGCATGCAACGCAAGCTCCAGCTCGAACCCGCCGATGACGATCCTCTCGGCAGCCTGGACTTCCTCCACCGCGAGGCGCTGTTCCTCGCGCTGCGGCACGACCTGACCGGCGACGACCTCGCCATGACGGTCGGCGTCTCGCTCCGCCGCTCGGACGCGCGGCTGAACCGTGCGCAGCAGCGGGTGCCCGACGCCGAGGAGTTCCTGCTCGCCGCGCCCGCGCCCGTGGTGCCCGCGGCCCTACGGCACCGGGTCCAGCACACCGGGACCGATCCCGAGCTGGCCGGATACCGCGCCGAGATCGCCGCGCGTGGCGGGGCGCTGACGCCGGAGGGCATGCCGCGCCAGCCGGACGCGCCCTCGCACCTCGCGCGCCGGTGGGCGTTCACCAGCGTGGGACTGTTCACCACGCTGGCCGCGGCGTTCGTCGCGCTCCTGGTGATGAACCCCAACCTGCCGGTGCCCGACATCCAGTGGCCCGGCGGCAAGCCGCACACCGCCCGGTCGCCCGAGCCTCATCCGCACCGGTCGGCGCAGGCCGGCGCCCCGGGCGCCGGCGACGACCAGCGGCCGACCACCGCCCCGCAGTCGATGAACTCCCGCACGCCGACGCCCACGTCCTCGCCGTCGCCGCCGGGGGGCAGGGGCGGCACCCTGGTGGTCGACCCCGCCTCGATCCGCTTCCGCAACCACGACACGATGGCCTCCCTGGTGCTCAGCGCCCGGGGTGGCCCGGTCAGCTGGAGCGCCGCGGCCTCCTCGCCCCAGGTCACGCTCGCCCAGGCCGGCGGGACCATCAAGGATCACGGCCGGGTGGAGATCGAGGTGACGCTCAACCGGGGGCTGATCACCCTGCCGGGCACGGCCACCATCACGGTGAGCGGCGGTGCGGGCCAGGTGGTGCCCGTGTCGATCGCCTGGGACATCTCCGTCCTGTGATCAGGCGCCCGCCGCGGCGGGGCCCACCATGTGCGGCCAGGCGTTCAGCGCCGGGCGGACCGCTCCGGGCGGGAAGTGCACCCACGCGCGTGCCTCGGTCTCCTTCACCGACACGCTGATCGCGTGGTAGAGGTCCGGGTCGATCAGTCCCGGCCCGTGCCGGATCACGTCGTCGTACAGCCGGTCGGAGACCACGCAGCCGAGCTCGCGGCCCGTGGCGGCGAAGGCGGTCTTGAACGTGGGCGCCTCCAGCAGCCGGAACGCGTGCACCAGCGTCTGCCCGGCCACACCGTACGCGTCGAAGTGGACGTGGCCGGCGTGCAGTGCCATCCGCAGCCGGATCTGCGCGGGTTCGCTGGAGAGCTTGTTGTGGCGGCGCAGCCCCGCGCGTACACGCTCGGTCAGTGGGGAGATGAGGGACTCGGTGGCGACCAGCGCGGGCACGACGACGAGGACGCCGTCGCCCCGGTCCTCCCGGTGACATTCCCGCCACGGCACGCCGGCGTCCTCGAACGACTCCTCAAGGATGCGGTACAGCCCGGCTCGTACGTAGAGCTGCACGTCGTCGTCGCGGCGCCGGTCGCCGAAGCCGGCGATGTCGAACGCCACGACCGCGCACTGCAGAGCTCCCTTCGCGGCGTACGGGCGCGGGCGCAGCACCCGGGCGGACAGGCGGCCCATCGCCCTTCCCACACCCGCCGCGGCGGCGACACGGGCGTACGAGGCGGGCCGGACGAGTCCGGACGAGCGGGCGCAGGGGGTTTCCATCGAGATCGGTCCTCCTCTCGGCGAGCGGACGTCACGCTCCGCACCGGGTAACGGCCTGCCCCTCACGACGGAGGCGTGAGGGGCAGGAGAGACGGGTCCGGAAAGGCCTAGACGGCGTTCCGGTCCAGGGGGGTGTCCTGGGGCTGCGGTCGCCGGACGTAGACGCCGGCCCACCGCCGGGCACGTGCCGAACGCTCATCCGGGGCGTAGGGGGTCAGCGGGTCGCGGCCGCTGGATCTGACGAAGCCCCAGAGGAGGTTCACGGCGGCGCCGAAGACGGCGACCGCGACGACGAGCAGGACCATACTTACCGAATCGAACCAGTGCACGAGCTTTCCCTCTCGCTCGCACCGCACAGAACGTGCGGTTTTGCCATCCGCCCCCGGACAGGCCCGCGGAATGACCGGGGCCGGTGGCGATCTGGCGACTCTGCCGTATCGCCCTCACAACGTGATCATATTGGTAGGATGGAATCATCCCAACCATTCCATCGATACCCCCAAACGGAATCATTAACCCTGTTTGACCGAGTTGATCCGTCTGGCCAATATTGGGTGGTCGGGCGTTCGAGGAGTGATGATGGCAGGGTCAAAGTGGCGTGCGATCGCCGACGACCTGGTCAAGAAGATCGACAGCGGTGAGATCCCCCGCGGCTCGCAGCTCCCGACCGAGCTCGAGCTCCAGGCCGAGTACGACGCCTCGCGCAACACGGTGCGCGACGCGATCAAGTGGCTGACCCAGCGGCAGCTCGTCGTCGCCCAGCCGGGCCGCGGCACGTTCGTCTCCCGGAAGATCACTCCGTTCGCCGTCGAGCTGTCCCCGCGGCACGGCTTCGGGAGCGCCGACGACGAGGGCGGCGCGTACGTCGCGAGCGCCCGCGTCCAGAACCGCCGGCCGAGCACCTCGGACCCGCGCGTGGAGATCCGCAAGGCCACCGGCCTCGTCGCCCGCCAGCTCCAGCTCACCGAGGGCGCGCGGGTGGTCAGCCGGTACCAGGAGCGCTTCATCGACGACGCCCCGTGGTCGCTGCAGACGTCCTTCTACCCCATGGAGTTCGTCAACCGGGGCGCCGAACGCCTCGTCGACGCCGTCGACGTCGGCGAGGGCGTGGCCAAGTACCTCGAGGGCGCGCTGCAACTCACGCAGGCGGGCTACCAGGACCTCATCGCCGCACGCCCTCCCGGCCGGCAGGAGTCGGTGTTCTTCGGCCTGCCGGACAACGTGAGCGTCAGCCTGATCGAACTCTCCCGCACCGTGTACGCCACCACCGGCGAGCCGATGCGATTCACCGTCACGGTCTACCCGGCCGACCGCAACCAGCTCTACTACAACCTCGGCGACGTGCCGGAGCCTCATCTCGACGTCCCCGGCCCCGCGTAGCCCCGGTCACCACTCGCTCCGCCCGGCGGAAGATGCTCGCCGCCGCGAAATGCCGGGTCAGAGCCATGCGGCGGGATTCGGGAGGACGGACGGCCGGTCGCCGGCGTGGCCGAGTTCCCGGATCGGGCCCCAGGGCTCGGTGAGGCTCTTGAACCAGTTGTTCGGCAGAGCGCGAAGGTACGTCGCCGCGGGGAGCCGGAGCGCGCCGTACGCGCGCAGAATCTTGATCGTGTTGCCGAGGCAGTTGTTGAAGACGAGTAGGTAGCCCGCGTTCTTGCTCGCGGCGACGGCGATCGTGGCCGCGACCACGTTCGCGACGGCGGTCGCCTGGCACCGGCACTTGTCGTAGGGCTTGGCCCAGGGCGTGATCGCGGCGACGTAGGGGTCGGCGGTCGGGTCGCCGAAGGTCCGCAGCATCTGGTCGCGGGTTCCGGTCATGACCCAGGTGCCGTTCTCCCTGCCCTTGAGGATCCAGGCCTTGCCGCGCCCGCCGTTGTCGCCCTTGCCCGTGGGCACGGATTCGGTGGCGCCGAACATGTAGGTGTCGTCCTCGGGCAGCTTGACGGCCCATCCGGTGTGACCGAGCCCGCCGGCGCCGGTGGTCCGGGCGAACACCCACGCCTCGCCCGGCCCCTGGCCGCCGTTACCGGTCGCGGGAGGCACAGGTGGGGGGCACGGTCACTCCTTCGGCCAGGACCGGGCGTCTTCGGTCGGCTTCTTCTCGGACTCTTGAAACCGGCGGTCGTGCACTCCGGAACCTTGCCGGTGAGATCGATGATCGTCAATCCGGCGGCGGCCGGTCCGGCCGGTTGGCGGATGCGCAGCGGCGGCGCCCGGTAGCCTCGCCGGATGAGTTCTGGCAGATCAGGAGTGTTGCCGCCGGATCAGTACGTCGCGTCCCTGGCGCGTAAGCGCATGGCCGCGGGCTCGCTGTTCCGCGACGCGGCCGGACGGGTGCTGCTGGTGGAGCCGACGTACAAGCCGACCTGGGACCTGCCGGGCGGCGTGGTCGAGCAGGAGGAGTCGCCGACGGCGGCGTGCCGTCGCGAGGTGCTGGAAGAACTCGGACTGGACCGCCCGGTCGGACGGGTGCTGGCGGTCGACTGGGTGCCGTCGCGGCCGGAGCGCCCCGAGGGGATGATGTTCGTCTACGACGGTGGCGTGCTGACCGCGGCCGACATCGCGAGGATCCGCCTGCAGGCCGACGAACTCGCCTCGTACGCCTTCGTCGACGCCGGTCGTGTGCCCGAGCTGGCGAGTGCTCCGCTGGCCCGCCGGATCGCGGCGTGCCTGGGGGCGGTCGCCGCCGGAACGGCGATCTCACTGGAGGACGGCCGGCCGGCCGGAGAACGCCACCCGTAACACCGACGCGAGGCCGCACGAGATAACGTGCGCCACCGGCGTCAGATATCGCAAATCCCCTAAAAGGTATTCACAAGGCGTCTACCCCAGAAACCCCTATTCAACGTCCGGAGAAATGCGAGCCTTTGCCGTTGTCAGCGCAGAAACGGCCGGCGGCCGCCGCGCGCCGCGACGGCGCGCGGGCGGCTGACCGACCGGGAACGTGGAGAAATCGGTGAGCGTAGGCCATGCGGGGATGGCGTGGACGGATCAGGCGCGGCCGCCGGGCAGCGCGACGAGTGCCGCGCCGCCTCCGCTGACCGGTCGCAGCGTCGCCGCCGGAGCCATCCGCACCTGATCGGGACGCCGGACGAAGCCGTGGTACTGGATGCCCTTGGCGTTCACGCGTACGGGCTGGAACTCCTCGGGGTCGAGCGAGCAGAACCCGGTGCGGACGACGTCCTGGTAGAGGCTCTGCGAGACGATGAGCGCCAGGTCGCGGTCCTGCTGATCGGCGAGAAGCCGGCGCAGCGGCTTGGCGTCGAGGAGCCGGCTGACCACGATCGGCGCGTCGCCCGCGGGCCCGAACGGGCCGGGCGTCAGCGTGCCGTGGTGCATCGCGACCCGCAGCCTCAGCCGCGTCCCGCCCACGACCTTGCGGTTGACCTCGCCGAGGACCGTCTCGAGCTGGTGCGTGAAGTCCCCGACGACGGCGGAGACGTCCACGTCCTCGGGCAGCACCACCAGCTCACCGTCTCCGCTCACCTGCTCGTACCAGTGGCGCTGGTCGAGTCCGGCGTTCTGGGCGGCGATGTTGAGGATGCGTTTCAGCTCCGTCTGCGCTCGTAGCTGTTCTCGCGCGTCACGCGCGCTGTACTTCTCGACGTCGACCGCCAGGACAAGACGGTACATAAGACGAACATTGCCGAAACCGTTCGTGCACGACATGGGCACCTCCAAAACGAACTGGGCCGTCCGCCCCCATTCGCTCCACTTCGGAGTGAGTGTGCCTCTCGGAGGGTTACCACGCCGCCTTTTCCCGTACGTCCCTGCGGCCACCCCCACGATCTCAGGAATCATGCGCCCCTTAGACGCGCAGGGCGGAGCGTTGGTTCACCGCGATCTCCGAAGTAAGGGGACCGTCGCCTCCTGGATAGCGCTCAGCGAAATACCATCCGGTATCTCAAAAAGCCCTCCTCGCGCCGCGCGAAGCCGGACCATACTTCCGGCGAATCACCCGCTTCGGCAGACAATTGGCCAAGAAAACCGCACCATGCCCGGTGTCACAGTCGGCGACTACTTGCTGTGACAAGAGGGTAGCTAGCTGTCGTGACCGACATAACGGAGGGGAGGACCGGCAGCGGCCGGCTCCTGGTCATCGGCGGCAGGGAGAACCGCACCTGCGGCACCGGACCGCTCGAGGAGTTCGTCAGCCTCTCCGGCTCACGTCGTTCACGCATCGTCGTGGTGACCACCGCCACCGGCGTTCCCGAACAGGTCACCGCCGAGTACACCACGGTGTTCCGGCGCCTCGGAGTCCCGTCCGTGACAGAGCTGCGGCTCATCGGGCGCACGACCGCCGACGATCCCGCCTCGCTCACCATGCTCGAGCAGGCGACCGGCGTGCTGATCAGCGGGGGCGACCAGTCACGGCTCAGCATGCTCGTCGGTTCCAAGACCAACGTCCTCCTCCACCGCCGGCTCCACGAGGACGGCCTCGTGATCGCCGGCACCAGCGCGGGCGCCACCGCGCTGGGCCGCTGGATGATCCTCGGCGGCGACGGAGGGTCGGTCAGGACATCGTCGGTCCGCATCGGGCCGGGACTCGACCTGCTCGGCAACGTCCTGATCGACATGCATTTCGCCGAACGCGGCCGGCTGCCACGGCTGCTCAGCGGCATCGCCCTCGACGTGCGGTACCTCGGCGTCGGCATCGACGAGGACACCGCGATCGTCGTCGACGGCGACCGTTTCGAGGTGATCGGCCGTGGCGTGGTCACCGTCGTGGACGCCGATCGGGCCACCGTCGCGCAGGACCATGCCGCGAACGACCCGATGGCGCTGTTCGACGTTCGTCTGCATCTCCTTCCGGCCGGCTGCTGTTTCGACCTGGAGCAGCGCAAACCGTGGTTCGGCCCTACACGGGAAGAAGAGGAGTAAGCCGTGCACCTGGACCATCTGCGCTGGCTCGGCGGTCCCAATCTCTACGTCTCGCGGCCGGTGGCGATCGCCCGCCTGGAGCTGGAAGAGCTCACCGGCCGGGAGACCACGGACTTCCCCGGCTTCGCCGACCGGCTGGTGCCGTTGCTGCCGGGCCTCACCGAGCACCACTGTTCGGCCGGGCGGCCGGGCGGCCTGCTGGAGGCGATGGGCCGCGGCACCTACTTCGGGCACGTCACCGAGCACGTGACGCTGGAGCTGTCCTCGATGGTCGGCCGGGAGGTCTTCTTCGGCCGTACGGTCTGGGCGGGCGCGCCGGGACGCTACGACGTCATCCTCGAATGCCCGCGCGACGAACCGCCCGAGGACCCGATCGTGGAGCGGCTGCTGCGGCTCGCCATGCGCACCGTCACCGAGCTGCTGGAGGGCGGCGCGCCGGTGCTCGACCCGGAGCTGACCGCCATCTCCTCCGCGTACGGGCAGTCCCGGCTGGGCGTCAGCACCGCCGCGCTCGCCGAGGCGGCGCGCCGCCGTGGCATCCCGGTACGCCGGATGGGCCACCTGAACCTCCTGCAGCTCGGCCACGGCAAGCACCGCCGGATGGTGTGGGCGGCCATGACCGACCGCACCTCGGCGGTCGGGATGGAGGCCGCGGCGGACAAGATGCTGACCAAGTGCCTGCTGGAGGAGGCCGGGCTGCCCGTGCCCAGCGGGCGCATCGTGACCTCCGCCGAGGAGGCCGTGGCGGTCCTGACCGAGATCGGCGGCCCGGTCGTGGTCAAGCCGCTGTCCGGCCACCACGGCGAGAAGGTCTCGATCGAGCTGTCGGACCCGGCCGAGGTGAGCGCCGCCTTCCGTGAGGCCGCGACCGTGTGCGAGGACGTCCTCGTGGAGAGCTACGTGCCGGGCCGCGATCACCGCGTGCTCGTGGTCGGCGACCGGGTCGCGGCCGCCGCCGAGCTGAGCCCGGCGCGTGTGACGGGCGACGGCCGGTCCACCATCGCCGAGCTGGTCGCCCTCGCCAACACCGACCCGTTGCGCGGCGAGGGACACGATCGTCCGCTGACCCGCCTGACTCTCGGCGACACCGAGCTGGCCCACCTCGCCGCCCGGGGCCTGCATCCGGGCTGCGTGCCGGCCGACGGTGAGATCGTCACGCTGCGCCGCAACGCGAACCTGTCCACCGGCGGCACCAGCAAGGACGTCACCGATCGCATGCACCCCGACGTGGTCCGGCTGTGCCGCCGGGTGGCGGCGACCATCGGGCTGGACGTGTGCGGCATCGACCTGCGGCTGCCCGACATCGGCGCGCCGATCCCGCCGGAGTCGACCGGAGTCGGCGTGATCGAGGTGAACTCCTCGCCGGGGCTCCGCATGCACCTCGCGCCGTACGAGGGCCGCTCACGTGACGTCGCGGCCGACATCATCGACCAGATGTACCCGCCGGGCGCCACCGCACGTGTCCCCCTGGTGGCCGTCACCGGCACCAACGGCAAGACCACGACCGTACGGATGGTCGCGCACCTGCTCGGCCAGGACGGCCGCAAGGTCGGCATGAGCACGACCGAGGGCGTGTACGTGGGCGACGAGCTGATCTACAAGGCCGACGCGTCGGGCCCCCGGTCGGCGCAGATGGTGCTGGGCAACCGCGCGGTCGAGGCGGCCGTACTGGAGACCGCGCGCGGCGGCATCGTACGCCGAGGGCTCGGCTACAACCGCGCCGACGTCGCCGTCATCACCAACATCAGCGACGACCATCTCGGCGTCGACGACATCGACACGGTCGAGGACCTCGTCGAGATCAAGGCGCTGGTCGCCGAGGAGATCCGGCCCGGCGGCCACATCGTGCTCAACGCCGACGACCCGCGGGTCGCGGCGTTCGCCGAACGCCCGGCCGTACGGCGGCGCAAGCCGGTGGTGCGTTACTTCGCCCAGTCCGGGACGAACGACATCGTCTCCCGGCACCTCCGCGCCGGTGGCGTCGCGTACTACACCGAGGACGGTTGGCTGGTCGAGGCCGAAGGCGGCCGGACCCGCGCGCTGCTGCCGGTCGGCGACGTCGCCGGGTCCTTCCGCGGCAAGGCCGACTACATGATCGCCAACGCGCTGGCCGCCGCCGCGGCCACTCGCGCGCTCGGCGTACCGATGAGCCTGGTGGCCCGAGGGCTGCTGACCTTCGATCCGCACCGGTGCAACCCGGGCCGCGGCTGCTCCTTCCGCGTCGAGGAGACCCCGGTCATCGTCGACTACGCGCACAACCCGGCGGCGGTCGCGGCAGTGGGCGGACTGCTGCGACGCGTCTGGGGGCGTGACGGCGTGGCGACCGTGACGCTGCCGGGCGACCGGTGCGACGACCTGGTGATGGAGACGGCGCGCGAGCTCGCGCGGTCCTTCGACCGCGTCGTCGTGTACGAGGACGAGGACCTGCGCGGCCGGCGCTCCGGAGAGATGACCAGGCTCATCATCGACGGGCTCACGCAGGAACGGCCGGACGTGCGGATCCACACCGCCGGCGACCTGAAGGACGCGGTCGGCATCGCGCTCGGCCTCACCACCCCCGGCGAACCCCTCCTGCTGCTGTACGAGAAGCTCCAGCCCGTCGCCGACCTGCTGCAGACGCTCGGCGCCGCACCGACTCCGACGTCGCAGACCCCCCGCTGACCTCCCGGCGTCTCAGAGCCATTCGCGCTCGGTCGCGATGCGGATGGCGTCCATCCGGTTGCGCGCGCCGATCCGTACGAAGGCGCGGGACAGGTGGTTGCGCACCGTCTTGGCGCTGACCGACAGTTCGGCGGCGATCTCCGCCGTCGAGGCGCCGGCGGAGGCGATCCGCAGGATCTGCCGCTCGCGGTGGGTGAGCGGGTTCTCGTCGATGGTGCGGGCGGTGCGGGCGAGGTCCGGGTCGACCACGCGGCGGCCGGACGCCACCCGGCGCACGCACCAGGTGAGCAGTTCGACCGGCGCCTCCCGGCTGATCAGGCCCAGGGGGCGTACGGACATGGCACGGCTGAGGTGCCCGGGATCGTCCCGGCCGACCAGCATCACCGTGGCGCAGGCGGGCAGCGTTCGCACCAGCAGCCCGGCCACGGCGGACCCTCCCTCCGGCGGCAGCTCGACGTCGATGACGGCGACTCTGGGCTTCAGCTCGGCTGCGGTGGAGACGAGCCGGTCGGCCTTCTCGAGCTCGGCGACGACCTCGATCCCCGGTTCCCGGGTGAGATAGGCGACCAGGCCGATACGTAACAGGTGCACGTGCTCGGCGACGAGCGTACGGATCACGAGTCGCTCCCCCTTCGCGGACGATCGTCACCGGCGTCGCCTTCCCGGCGCGCGCCGGCCTGGAGCGGGGTCGCCGGTGGCAGGGCCATGCCGCTGCGCGCCGGCCGATTCGTGATCAGTCCGATCCCATCAACGGGAGCACCGGCCAGGCGGGTCGGCGTCTCATCGGCCGGATGATCTCGCGTTCCACACGAGCCGTGGCGGCCGGTGCGTCTTCGGGGGTCGTACGGCCAGCGCGCGGCCGACCGACGGCCGAGTGGTTCCGACGTCCGCCGCGGCGCGGTATGCGACCGTCGCCGCGCGGTGTACGGCCGTCGCGGCGCCATGTGCGGCCGAGTCACGTGGTGCGGGAGCCGTCGCGTGCGGGTGGACCGCGCCGGATGGGAGACGGCGGCGTGGCGGCTCGTTCCGGATCGGCCGGGGAGCGCGCCCTGCGTGCGGCTGCTCGTGTGCGGGGGACGGGCCTCGGCGCGTGTCTCGGCGCCGGCCTGTGACAGCGCCTCGAACGCGGAGAACGCCAGCACCAGACCGAACACGGTGAGCACGAGGCGGACGGCGTACCCGAGCGCCGGGCGCAGACACGACGCGCATAAGCGCGGGCGGTCGCGCTCCCCCGGATCGGGCAGAAGACCGCCGGACGATTCCGCACCCTGCCGGGCAGGCTCCCCGGAGGCCTCCGATGCCGTCTGCGCCGAAGCGGACCCCGCTGGAGCGGGCGGCGCTGGAGCGCACGGTGCCGAAGCGGACCGTGCCGGAGCAGACGACGCCGAAGCGGACCGTACCGGAGCGGACCGTGCCGGAGCGCGCGGTGGTGGTGCTAGCGGCCGTGGCGGAGCGAGCGGGTGCGGAAGGTTCCCGCGGGCCGTTGTCCGGGGCGCCTTTCGCGGCGACCCCGGACAACGAACGCTCTCGGCCATTTTCCGCCCCCCGCCGACCTACGGCTTGACCTCGACTCTTCCCCCAAGAATGTGAATCATTCCGCACCAACGGGGATGTCCGGTCTCGGCCGTACTTCCGGTCGACGGGCCTCGCTCAGAGAGCGTCTCCCAGGAGTGAGCGCAGGTCGATGCCGTCGTCGCCGGCGCCGCCGTCATCGTCTCCGTACTCGTTGCCGTAGTGGCCGCCGTCGCTGAAGTCGCGATCGAACCGCTGCTCGTCGTTCTGACGCCGCACCGATACCCGCGGCCGGTGTCGCCGCCCGCCGGTGTGCGCTCCGGTACGCGGACCGCCCCGTGTCCCGGTGTGCGCCCCCGGCTGCGTACCGGGGCGAGGTGCGGGGTCATCGTGGTGATGTCCCCTCGGCGCCGACAACCTGAGCAGCGGAATGGACAGCAGGCTCGAGCCGGCGGACGGCGCGTACGCTGCCGGCTGCCGGGCCCGCCAGCTCCCCTGCGGCGGTGCCACCGCAGAAGCCGATGGAGAAGCAGGCGGCTGCGCGGCCTCGTACGGACCGGCCTGGTCGTCCTCGGGCCCCTGAACCTCCTGCTGGACCGGCTCGGCGGCGGGCGCCTGCGCGGACTGCCCGCCGGGCGTCTGCACCTGCGTGCCGGGCGTCTGCGCCGGCGTGCTCGGCGTCTTCACCTGGGCGCCGGGCATCTGCGCCTGCGTGCCAGGTGTCACCGCCTGGCTGCCCGGTGTCTCCGGCTGGCTGCCCGGTGTCTCCGGCTGGCTGCCCGGTGTCTCCGGCTGGGTGCCCGGTGCTACCGCCTGGGTGCCCGGCGTCTCCGGCTGGGTGCCCGGCGTCTCCGGCTGGGTGCCCGGCGTCTGTGCCTGCGTGCCGGTCGGGTCGTCCGTGTGAGCATCGGCGTGCCTCCGGTGGGGTGCGCCGTGCGAGTGTTTCTTGGTCTCGTGATGCTTGGCGAGCGTCCGCACCCAGTGCGGCCACGCGTGGTAGGCCGGTGCTCCCGGACGGGCCGCTCCGGCGAAGGTGCGCAGCCGCCACCCGGACAGCGTTCCGCGCTGGACCCGGGCACCGGTGTGCGGCGCGTGCAGGAAGTGATGACGTCCGACGTAGATGCCGACGTGGTGGTCGCCCGAGAAGAACACGAGGTCACCAGGACGCAGGTGCTTCAGGCTCACCTTTCTGCGGATCATCCGGTGCTGAAGGTCGGCCCGGTGCGGCAGCCGCAGGCCGCCCTTGCGCCAGGCGGCCATCACCAGGCCGGAGCAGTCGTACGTGCGCGGGCCGGCGCCGCCCCACTGGTAGGGCTTTCCGACCTGGCGGTAGGCGAACCGCACCGCCTTGCGCGCCTTGACGGTCTGTGCCTTCATCCGAGCCAAGTACCGCTCGTAAGAACGCAGGACACGCATCTGTCGCTGCGTTGGCTGGGCCGAGGCGAATTCTTGGGAACGCGGCAGGGCGCGGGCCGCCGCGGCGAGCGGCGTCGATACGACCAGCACAGCGCTGATACCGAGGACAGGACATCGCAGTAAAGCTGGAGCGGCCAATTTGGCCCAGAGACTCCAGCCTTGCGACTCAGCCTGGTCCACCGAATCCATCCGCTGACCTCCAAAGGGTACGTGTGAGCCTTTCTTCGCATCAGCAGATACCCCCTGCTCTCAGCGCCGTATCATCACCTCTTTTCGCCGCAAGGTTCACCATCGGGATTTAGATCCGCCGCCAATCAGGAAAAGTAAACCGAAGGTTTTTCGATCGCCTTATCGAGCCCAAGGTCACCGCACGAGAAGTGCAAGGGAAACGATGTAATTTCATCGCCTCCGCCGTAAGAATAAGCAGAACAGACGGAGATAGGTGGTCGCGACCGGATTCATGTCACGGGAACCGGAGAGATCGGGATTTCACCTCGTCTGCCCCCACCCTCCGCCAGCCGTTCCCCCCACCTGGCTGGAAACGGAAAAGACGCATCGGCGGTACGATTCCGCCGACGAAACACCGAACGGCAGAAAGGCACTCCCATGGCCACCCCGCTGGACCGGCTCCGGCGACTGATCCCCCCGCCGGCGGGTGACGGGCACCACCGCGACTGGGCGGCTGTGGAGGAGCGCCTGGGTCTGCCGCTGCCCCAGGACTACAAGGACCTCGTGGACGTCTACGGCGGCGGTCAGTTCTCCGATCACGTCGGACTGTTGGTGCCGCCGCCTACCCGTATCGGCAGCGAACTGGTGACGTACAACGACGGGCACATGGGGGACCTCGACAGCCTGTGGTCGATTCTCGACGACCGACCGGCCGAACTGGCGGCGGACGACCTGAGGCTCGTCGTGTGGGCCGACACCATCGACGCGGACAGCCTCAACTGGCTCGTGAGGCCCGGTGAACCGCCCGAGCGCTGGCCGGTCGCCGTCCTCCACTGCGACCTCGGTGACTGCGAGCTCTACCCCATGACGTGCACGGAGTTCCTGGCCGGTCTGTTCTCCCGGGAGTTCGAGTCGGAGATCATCACCCACCAGCTGAGCGACGAGGGTGATGACTTCCGCCCCTACCCGATCACCCAGAGCCGCTGACGTCCTTCCGGGTGCGGAGTAGACGGAGGGGGCGAGCGAGGTGCGGCGCGGGCGGGAAGTGCCGGGTCGGCATGGGGAGAGGTGAGATCACGGGACGCCTGGGTGTGAGGCTGTGCGGAGGCGAAGAAATGTCCGTCCGCCCGGTGGTCCGGGCGGACGGACAGATGATTCGGCCGATGCAGAGAAACTGCCCGAGCGTCAGGTTCAGCCGAGCAGGCCCGCGACGCCGAACCCGCGGACGGCGGTACCGCCGATACGCCCGCTCGATGCCCTTCCGTCGCACGCGGCCGTGGCCATGCCGCCCAGCGCGCCCGCGTTGCCGCAGACCCGGATCGGGGCGTGCACGGGCGCCTTGACCTGGTTGCCGCTGAGCACACCGTTCTCGCCGGAGGTGCTCATCTCGACGGGACGGGCCTCCGGCGCGGCCTGAGCGACAGGAGCGGCCGGAGCGGCGACAGGCGCCGCAGCCGCGGCTTCCGCCGGAGCGGCGGCCGGTGCCTGGGCCGGAGCCGGAGCAGCGGCAGGAGCCGGAGCCGCGGCCGGCGCCTGAGCCGGAGCCGGAGCAGCGGCAGGAGCCTGGGCCGGAGCCGCGGCAGGAGCCGTGACGGGCGCGGCTGCGGCCTGCGCGGGCGCCGCCGGAGCCGCCGGAGCCGCCGGAGCCGCCGGAGCCGCCGACGCCGCCGGAGCCTGGGGCTCGCTCGACGCGGGAGCCGCCGCGCCGCCCGGAGCGCCGATGGCGGCGGCCGGAGCGCCGGTCATCGGGCCCGCGATGGCCGGAGCCGGAGCCGCCGCCTCGGCCGGAGCCGCCGCAGGAGCCGCAGCCTCGGCAGGGGCAGCAGCCGAGGCCGGAGCGGCCTCGGTGGCACCGATGCTCGCCTCGCCCTTGCACGCGGCCGTACCGACACCCTTCGCACTCGCGATGGCGTTACCGCAGATGTCGACCTGCGGGGTGGGCTCGTCGTCCTTGCGGACGTCCGCGTAGCGGAAGCCGTTGCCCGGACCCACCGAGCTCAGCAGGTTGACGTGGTTACCGAACAGACCGATCGGCGCGATGACCGAAAGGTGGTTGAGCAGCTGGTTACCGCCGAGGATGCTCTGGTGGCCCGTCGTGTCGTCCGCATTGGCGACGCCGACGCCGGCCGCACTGACGGCGGCCGCGACCAGCGCCACCCGAGCGGCGCGAGCGGTCCATTTGTGCATGTCTCCCCCAAGGGTGTTGGTTTCTTCACTGGTGGTTCGGGAGGTTCTCGCCCGGGCGGTACGGCGGCCCTTGTTCCGCACCGCCCCGGCGTTAACCGGCGATGTGGATCACCGCTCGGAGTTCTCGTGGAGAGTGACTTCTTGACCCGGACACGACCGGCGCACGTTGTGCGGCGGCATCAGTGGAAAAGTTACATTCGGGGAAAGGCGGCCACGCGGCGGCGGTGAACAGCGTGAGGCATTGGCGGCTAATACCGCCGACGACAGGTGTCGTCCACATCTTCAGCCTTTGCCGCTTCACACACCCTCCAAGTGGCCGGTGATCTCAGAAACGTCGTACCTCGATGCTGAACGAACGCAACATTAACACCGGCCCCAGTGACGTTCGTAAGGCCCGATCGAGATACGTAAAACAGCCCCACACCTGCGGCGAGATTGGAAAAGATCACGTCGCGGGCGGTCCATGAATTCGCCGGACAAAGCAAACAACGAGTCATATCCGACCCGGTACGGGGTTGCAGAATTTGGCGCTCTCATTACTCATCCAGCCATCCAATGAAGCGGTGCGGAGCACCGGCCAGTATCGGATTATTCAGCCCATTCACCGGAAGCAGCAGCCGTATTTCTCCAAAGCCACCAAGGCCGAAATGCCACCAGCCGTACGCCGCCGGTCCACCCGGGCCCCCGCCCAGGGGATCCGCGTCGTGCGCGATGCTTGTCCCATGCGTGACCTGACGCTCCTGCCCAAGGCCCACCTGCACGTCCACCTGGAGAGCACCATCCGGTGGACGACGTTGCGGGAGATCGGCGAGGCCACCGGGGTTCCGGTGCCGTCGCTGCCGGAGGACGGCCCGCCGGTCTTCGACGGGTTCCGCCAGTTCGCCGACCACAACACGCTCATCCGCACCTGCCTGCGCCGGCCGGAGGACTTCCGGCGAGTCGCCGTCGAGTACTGCGCGGACGAGGCGGCGCAGGGCACGCGTTATGCCGAGGTGACGTTCACGGCGGCCTCGCACGGCGAGCGGCTCGGCGACCTCGGCATGCCGCTGGAGGCGGTGCTGGACGGGCTGGCCGAGGGCCAGGCGAGGTACGGCATCGAGTGCCGGGTGATCCTCGACCACTCCCGGCGGCGTTCGGTCGAACGGGCCTGGCACACCGTCAAGCTCGCCGAGTCCCACGAGGAGGTCATCGCGGTCGGGCTGGCCGGCGACGAGGCGCACCCGCTCGCGCCGTTCGCCGAGGTGCTCGACGCGGCGCGCGACGCCGGACTGCACCTGGTGCACCACGCCGGGGAGACGTGCGGGCCGGACAGCATCCGTGAGGCGATCACCGTCGGCCGTACCGAGCGGCTGGGCCACGGAATCCGCGTGCTGGACGACCCGGACCTGGTCGCCGAGGTGCGCGAACGAGACATTCCCCTGGAGGTCTGCCCGTCGTCGAACGTGACACTCGGCCTCGCGGCGTCGCTCGACGCCCACCCACTGCCCCGGCTGCGCGACGCCGGCCTGCGGGTCACGCTGAACACCGACATCCCGTCCACGGCCGGCACCTCCCTGGCCGAGGAGTACGCCCGTGTCCGTACGGCCTTCGGCTACGACGACGCGGCACTCGCCGAGCTGTCCCGTAGCGGCATCGACGCGTCCTTCGCCCCGGCGGCGACCAAGGAGCGCATCCACCGCGCGATCGACGAGTGGCTGCGTGACGCCGGACGACCGGCACAGGACAAGGCGTAGGTTGACCTCATAGTCGGCGATCAGCGTCACCGGCGCCCATATCGGTACGGGAGGGTTCAATGGCGATCGAGACGGCAGAGTTCGGGCGTACCGGCCACCTGAGCACACGAGTGATCTTCGGCGCCGCGGCGCTCGCCAATGAGCCGCAGCGGGTCGCCGACGAGACGCTCGACGTCCTGCTCGAACACGGCGTGAACCACATCGACGTCGCGGCGTCGTACGGCGAGGCCGAGGTACGGCTCAAACCGCTGCTGGCCCGCGAGCCCGGCCGGTTCTTCCTGGCCACCAAGACCGGTGAGCGCACGGCGGGCCCGGCCCGCGAGGAGCTCCACCGTTCGCTCGAACGCCTGGGTGTCGACCACGTCGACCTGCTCCATCTGCACAACCTGGCCGACCCCATCGAGTGGGACATCGCCCTCTCTCCGGGCGGCGCGCTGGAGGCGGCGATCGAGGCGCGAGACGAGGGGCTCGTCCGCTTCATCGGCGTGACCGGTCACGGCGCCCAGATCGCCGCGACGCATCGGCGCAGTCTCGAACGGTTCGACTTCGACTCGGTGCTGCTGCCGTACAACTACGTGACCATGCGCAACCCGTACTACGCCGAAAACTTCGACGCGCTGCACCAGACCTGCCAGGAGCGGCGGGTGGCGGTACAGACGATCAAGTCGATCGCGCTGCGCCACTGGCGTGAACGCCCGCACACCCGGTCGACCTGGTACGAACCGCTGGAGCGGCAGGACGACATCGACCTGGCCGTCTGGTGGGCGCTCAGCCGTCCGGGCATCTTCGTGAACAGCGTCGGCGACGTCGGCCTGCTGCCGCGCGTGCTCGACGCCGCCTCCCGCTACACCGCCGCCCCGGACGAGGAGGCGATGAGCGCGCTGGCCGAGCGGTCCGCCGCCGAGCCGCTGTTCGTCTGAGCACGCACCGCCCCGGAAGCTTCGCGCGGGTTCGCCACCGGTGAAACGGCCGTCCATCGGCATATAGTTGAATTATCAACTACATGAAGGAGCTGACGGATCATGGCGACCGCACTCGGACTCGGCCTCCCGCAGAACCATCAGTACGACCTCGGCAGCGACGTGACCGACGTCGCACGCGCCGCCGAGCGGATCGGATACGAGAGTCTTTGGGCCTACGAACGGGCCCTGTTCCCGGAGCCCGCGACCCAGGGCCTGTACGGCGTTCCCGGCATGCCCTGGCCCGATTCCTACCGCGGGGTGGCCGAGCCGCTGGTGACACTGGCCCTCGCCGCGGCGGTCACCGAACACGCCCGGCTGGGCACCAGCGTGCTGGTGGCACCACTGCACGGACCGTTCCAGCTGGCCAAGACGCTGGCCACGCTGGACGCGGCGAGCGGCGGCCGGGTGATCGCCGGCTTCGGCACGGGCTGGTCCCTCGATGAGTACGCGGCCGCGGGCGTCCGGCCCTTCGAGGAGCGCGGCCAGGTGATGGACGAGGTCATCGAGGTCTGCCGGGCGGTGTGGGGCCCGGACCCGGTGACCTACGACGGCGGGACGACCCGGATCGCCCCGGCCGTGGTCGGACCCAAACCCGCCCGGCCGATCCCGATCCTCCTGGCCGCCGGCGGCAGGCGAGCACAGCGCCGGCTCATCGACCACGCCGACGGCTGGCTGCCCGTCGCCACCAGCGTCGAGCAGGCCACCACCCAGTGGCGCGAACTACGAGAACTGGCGGCCGAGCGCGGGCGCACCACGCCGATCCAGACGGTGCTGCGGACCAACCCGCAGTACACGCGCAAGCCCTACGAGGGCGATGACCGCGCCCCCTTCCAGGGAAACGCCGAGCAGATCGTCGAGGACCTGGCCGCGTTCGCCGCGATCGGCTTCGAGGAAATCATCGTCGACTTCCAGCCGAGCGCACGCGACGCCGAGGAGCTCAAGGACGTCGCCGCCGAGGTGTACGAGAAGGCGCGCGCGGCCGGCGTGTGAGCGGGTGGCCGGGGCCGACCGCCCGAATTGTCGCCAGACGCACTCTGTGACCGGTACGCGACAAGGCGTGCGAGGAACTTCGGCGGACCGTGCAACCGAAGCACCCGCTGATGCGTAGAGGACAGGCGCAGAGCTTGACCCGTACCTCCATCCCGAGGAGACAACTGTGCGCTTGATGCCCCTCCCCGCAAGCGTCGCGATCGCCGGAGCGGTCGCCGCAGCGATCGCCGTCCCGGCCGCACTCGCGGCGACGGCCTCGGCCAGCCCGGCCACCGGCACCGCCTCCGCCTTCGGCGTGTCCGCCACCGGCCTGGTCAACATCCCGCAGACCCCGGCGGTCACCTCGTCGGCGGGGGCGCACCACAAGAGCCTCGCTCAGCTGCCCCCGAACCCGCTGGTGAAGCTCAAGGTGCTGCACACCTCCGCCGCCGGGGCGGCCTCACGCGCGAGTGTGGTCGACCTCAGGGTGGTCAAGGCCGCGCTGTCGGCCCACCTGATCACGGCCAAGTGCGTCGGCGGCAAGGGCTCGTCGCACCTGGTCAAGGCCTCGGTCGCCGGCCACCGTCTCGCCGCGGACGCGGCGCCGAACAGCACGGTCACGGTGCCGGTCCAGGGCGTCGGATCGGTCTCGGTGGTGCTCAACAAACAGGTCCACAATGCGGACGGCAGCCTGACCGTCACAGCGGTGGAGGTGAAGCTGGCGCTCGCGACCGGCAAGGCCCAGAGGATCGACATCTCCTCCGCCACCTGCTCCGCCGGTCAGACCACGCCGCCGCAGCAGCCGACGCCGACACCGACGCAGAGCACCCCGCCCGGTCAGGCGCCGGTGCCCACGCCGGTGCCGAGCGACCTCCCCGTCACCGGCTGACCTCCTCCGCGGCCAGGCGCCGGACCCTGAGCGTGTTGTCGGTACGGGTCGCCGGCTTTCCGTCGGGTGCGGTCTGGATCCGCTCGTGTTCCGCGCAGACCTGCACCTCCCACTGCCCTTCCGGGAGGCGCAGGTCCGCCAGGACGTCCTGCGGGGTCGGCAGCCGGACGTGGGCGTGATCGTGTTCCCACGGCGGGAGACCCCCGTGGCCGACGATGAGCAGCACCCCGCCGCGTACGACGGCCGAGGCCGCGGTCCGCAGGATCTCCTCCCGCGGCATGTCGCCGGGGGAGTGCAGGAAGTGCGCGGACACGAGGTCGAACTCCCCGGCCGGGAACGACTTCGCGAGGTCGTGCCACTGGAAGTCGATCCGCTCGGCGACGCCCGCCTCGACCGCGTGCCGGGCCGCGCGTTCGAGGGCGACGCGCGAGATGTCGACGGCGGTCACGTGCCATCCGCGCCGGGCGAGCCAGACGGCGTCGCCGCCCTCACCGCATCCCAGGTCCAGCACCCGTCCCGGCGGCAGGTCGGAGACCTCACGGACCAGCACGTCGTTCGGTTTCCCGCTCCAGAGCCGCTCGCTCTCCCGGTACCGGGCGTCCCACTCTTCCGCGCTCATCGCCGTCCCTCCCTGCGGGCCTCGACGGCCCGGCGCGTCTCCTCCGCCACCAGGTCCGCGTTGATCATCGCACCGGCCCGTACGCCCGCGGCGGCCGCGCCGATGACCTGGTCGGCCAGGCCGGTCACGTTGCCGGCCACCCATACTCCCGGGACCGCCGTCGCTCCGGTCGGGTCCGCCGGGATGGAGGTGCCGATGACGTGGCCGCCCATCTCCTGCTCGGCCGGCTCCAGCCCGAGACCGGTGAGCACACCGGCCCGGGCGGTCATGAGGGGCGGGACGGTGAGCGCGTCGCAGGCGACCACCCGCCCGTCCTCCAGCCGGACGCCGGTGAGCCGGTCGTCCTCCACCTCCACCGCCGTCACCCGGCCGTCGACCACGGTGACGTCGCGGGCGGCCAGTTCCTCGTTGTCCGCGAGCCCGTCGACGCCGTTCGCGAAGAGGGTCACGTTCTTGCTCCACTGCCGCCACAGCAACGCCTGATGAACCGCGACCGGTGAGGTGGCCAGGACGCCGATCGCCCGGTCGCGCACCTCCCAGCCGTGGCAGTACGGGCAGTGGAGCACGTCGCGGCCCCAGCGTGCGGCCAGTCCGGGGACGTCGGGCAGGTCGTCGACCAGGCCCGTCGCGACGAGCAGGCGGTCCGCCGTGACGACGGAGCCGTCCGCGAGGGTGACGCGGAAGCCGCCGGTGTCGCGGCGCTCGGCCGACACGACCTCACCCGATCGGATCTCACCGCCGTACCCCTCGACCTCGCGCCGGCCGTCGGCCAGGAGGACCTCCGGCGGCGTTCCCTCCCGCCCCAGGTAGACGTGCACCTGGTCCGCGGGGGCGTTCCGCGGACGACCCGCGTCGATGACCAGGACCCTGCGCCGCGCCCGTGCCAGGGCCAGTGCCCCGCCCAGACCGGCCGCCCCACCGCCGATCACGACCACTTCGTATGTCTGTTGCGTCATGCCGATGATGGTGCGCCCCCGTCGCCCCACACGACAAACATCTTTGCTGATTCAGCAAAGTGCCTGTGTTCGTCTCGGACACCACGCCGTCCTTCGCGGTGGGCGAGCGCTACCGCTTCACCGCGCCCCGTACGGACGACGGCTGGCGGGCACGTACGCCGGCCGAAGCGCCGGGCGACGAGGAGTGGGGAGATCTGACGGCGGAACCACCTGAGGTCGACTACACCGGGGTCGTCGCGGGCGGCCTGCCCGCGATGTGGGCGGTACGCAGGTCGACGAGGCGACGATGACGTACCGCTGGCTGCTCGACGAGGGATTCCGCGCCGGCCACGTCGCCTTCGCCGGCGACTCGGCCGGCGGTGGGCTGGTGATCACTACGCAGCTGCGGGCCCGAGCAGGGGCTGCCTCTCCCGGCCGCGGCGCTGCCGTTCTCGCCCTGGGTTGGCATGGAGGCCGTCGGAGAGTCCTACGAGACCAACCGGGAGCGCGACGCCTTCTTCAGGCGGGACCTCGTACGCGCGCTGGCGGATGACTTTCTGGGCGCGGACGGTGACCCCCGCGACCCGCTGGCCAACCCGCTGTACGCCGACCTGTCCGGCCTCGCGCCGACCTACATCCAGGTGGGAGGGGACGAAGCGCTGCTGGACGACGCGCGCCGGCTGGAAGAGCACGCCCGCAAGGCCGGAGTCGACGTCCGGCTCGACGTCTTCCCCGGCATGCAGCACACCTTCCAGATGGCCGCCGGCCGGGCCCGGAGGCCGACGAGGCGATCCGGAGAATGGCCGCCTGGGTACGGCCCAGACTCGGCCTTCGGGATGTCGCGTGATCGACCAGGGGGCGGCGGTGACGAAGGCGCTCGACGCCGGTGAGTTCGGCCGCCTCACTGAGCCGTTCCGACGCGAGTTGCTGGCGCACTGCTACCGGATGCTCGGTTCGGCGGATGAGGCCGAGGACCTGGTGCAAGAGACCTACCTCCGGGCATGGCGGTCGAACGGGACGTTCGAGGGCCGATCGTCGCTGCGGGTCCGGCTGTACCGCATCGCCACCGATGCCTGCCTGACCGCGCTGCGGCAGCGCGGTCGGCGGGCGTTGCCGTCCGGCCTCGCCGGCCCCGCCGCCGATCCGGACGCCCCGCCGGACCCCGCCGATCCCGAGGTCGCGTGGCTACAGTTCCCTGAGTCAAGCTGGTGGCGCGGTCGTCAATGGTTTCTGCTGTTCAGGTGCCACATTGAGGAGCCCGGGTTATTCGGTGGCAAGGTGACCCGGACCGCAGCGTAGCGAGGACCGGAAGCGCCGCGGCAGCTCTTCCTTGGCTGTCGCTGGGGGTCAGCCGGCCAGGTCTTCTGCTGGCATGAGTCCTTCGATGAAGGTGCGGAAGTCGGCGGCGAGGCGCAGTTCAGCGTCCAGGTCGGTGTCGAACCAGGTGACGCTTGGTTCCGGCTGGGTGCGGTAGTCCAGGGCGATCCAGTAGTGGCCGTCGCCGGAGAGCAGCACGAGTCGGGGTGGCAGGTCCCATTCGGTGGTCAGGTAGGGGCTGTCGAGGAGGGTCGTTGAGTGTCCGTTGTGGCCGATGCCGTGCAGGTCGGTGAAGGGGACGTGATCGAGGCTCCAGGAGGTGGGTTGTTGGGTGGGGAAGGCATTCCATGCGTCGGAGACGGGGCCGCCGTTGCGCAGGCGTAGCAGTTCCAGCAACTCGGGCGGCAGATTCACCGAGAGGAGTTCTTCGGCCTGGTGGATCAGGGCGTCGGTCAACGGCGGTTGAACCCCGTACGTACCCGAGTCCCAGAAGGAGGCTTTGACGTGCTCGAACTTCGCCATGGCCGGAAGCCTATGTTTCAGCGGACGCGGGTCGGTGACGGGAGTGGTGAATGGCGGGATCGTAAGGTGTGCCGTCCCGGAAACAAGCGTGCATGATCCGGAGCCAGCCCCGGCCGAGGATGCGAACGGTCTGGGGATGGCGTTTGCCTCGGTCACGAGCGCGTCGGTAGAGGTCAGCGGCCCACGGGTCGTCATGACGGCTGTTGTCGGCGAACGTGTGCAGGGCCTTGCGAGCAGCCCGGTTGGCGGCATGCCGGAAGCCAACGGAGTGGACCTTGCCGCTGGCCCGGGTGACCGAGGCCATGCCGACCTCGGCCGCGAGCTGCTCAGCGGTCAGGCCACGTTCCAGCATGGGCCCGATTTCTCCGATGATCTGCGCCAGGTTCACCGTCCCGACTCGCGGTGGTGCCTGGAACAGCTCGGCATAGGGGTGGGCGTCCAAGACCTGTTTGGTGGTCGACTCCAGGGATTTGATGGCCTCGACGATCGCACGGACCTGCCCGACCTGGGTGTTCACCATGACGGTGACGATCTCGGGGCTGACCCTGCTGGCGGCCCTAGGCGCGGTCCGCAGCCGTTCGAGGAGCTCGGCCCCGGTCTTGCCGCCGGTGTAGGCATGACGGCGCAAGAAGGCATCCATCTTGGCCGGCGTGAGTTTCGCGGCGGCTTGCGGGGTCGGGAAACGTTCCAAGAACGCGAGCGAGATCCCTGCCTCGATGTTCTTGAACAGCCGGGTCGCTCCCGGCCAGTGCGCTTCCAGCAAGGCCCGCAGCTGGTTCGTCAAGCTGGTGCGGGTTGCGACCAAATCGCTGCGCTGCCGAGACAGCGCCTGGAGCTCCAGCGTGGTCGTCTCGGTCGGCGCCAGCGACCGCAAGAGATGACCATCGGTGCGCAGCAAGTCGGCCAGCATGAAGCTGTCGGCGCTATCGCTCTTCGCGCGGGACGCTCCCCACCGGGGCCGCATCGCGTTGAACATCCCTGGGTGGATCGGCACGATCGGATGTCCGGCCGCCAGCAGCCGATCGACCACCAGGCCCTTGCTCGTCTCGATCGCGACCCGCAGATCACCAGCGTCGCCGTAGTCCGCCAAACGCCGCAGCGTGCTGGTGAGCCCAGCCTCGGTGTGTGGGAGCGTCCACCGAGCCGCCTTGCCGCCCGTAGCGTCCAGCACTGTCACCGAGTGGGTCCGGCTACCCCAGTCCCAACCGACCGTGTGTTGCAATTCGCGTCCTTCCAGAGGGAAGAGAACCACACCCCTCTGTCGCAGAGAGGACGCCTGCCGGAAGCTCGTTACTGCGGCCCTCGTGGGGCGATTCCCTGATGCCAGTCCGGACGCCCTCGTCCCGGCGGGGCCGGCAACACTGTCGCAAGCCGTCAAGCGGCTGACCGATCGCAGGCTGTGCACCCACCGGGCCGAGAGGTGACGGCCCGCAAAGGACCGCCAGAACAGGATCGCCTAACGAGCCGATCGCGGACGCACTCGTGATCCCGCAGCCGGAGGATCCCGCGACGATCGTCGCCACGCGCGAGAGCCTGCGGCTCGCGCTCATCGCCGGCCTGCAGTATCTGCCCGCACGGCAACGTGCGGTGTTCATCCTGCGGGAGGTGCTCGCCTTCCCGGCCGCCGAGGTCGCGGCCATGCTCGACACGACCACCGCGGCGGTCAAGAGTTCGTTGCAGCGGGCCCGTGCCCGGCTCGACGATGTGTCCCCCAGCCGGGAGAAGCTCATCGAGCCCACCGAGCCGTACGCGCGGGCACTGCTCGACCAGTACGTCGCCGGCTTCGAGAAGGCCGACGTCGCGGCACTCGAACGCGCTCTCCGCGCCGACGCCGCGATAGAGCTGGTCGGCACCCGCACCTGGTTCTCCGGGCGCTCGGCCTGCCTGCGGTTCCTGCACGACGTGATCGGGTCGCCGGGAGACTGGCGGATGACCCCCACTTTCGCCAACGGGCAGCCGGCCGCGGCCGCCTACCGCGACGGCGCCGCGTACGGACTGGGCGTCCTCACCGTGACCAGGACGGGCATCGCCCGCATCCTCGTCTTCGGCGGCGGCGCCGGCCTGGTCGCCGGGTTCGGCCTCCCGCCCGAGATGAGTGGGTGACCGGTCATCCGGGCGGGTGGGGCCTCCGCGCCGGTGGCCCGGTCAGGGCTTGCGGCCGACGGCGGCGTACTGGTCCACGTCGTGCGTGACGCCGAGGTTGACCTCGCCCGGGCGCCAGCGCGTCGTCGTGACGGCTCCCGGCTCCAGCAGGTCGAGGCCGTCGAGGAAGCTCTCGATCTCCTCGGGGCTGCGCGGGGTGAGCGGAGGCCTGCCGACCTTGTTCCACTGCCGCGCGCCCTCGTCCATCGTCTCGCTGTGCACGGCGTGGGCGAGCGCCAGGTGACTGCCCGAGGGCACCGCGTCCACCAGCCGGCGTACGATCTTCCGCGCCTCGTCGGTGTCGTCGATGTGGTGCAGGATCGCGATCAGCATGATCGCGATCGGCCGGTCGAAGTCGAGGACCTTCGCCGCCTCGCGCAGGATCGTGTCGGGGTCGTGCAGGTCGGCCTCGACGTAGTGGGTGACGCCGGCCTCCGTGCTGGTGAGCAGCGCCTCGGCGTGCACCAGCACCAGCGGGTCGTTGTCGACGTAGACGATGCGCGACTCCGGGGCGATCCCCTGGGCGACCTCGTGGGTGTTGTTGAAGGTGGGCAACCCGGTGCCGATGTCGATGAACTGCCTGACCCCGGCCTCGGCGGTCAGGTGGCGGACGGCGCGCACGAGCAACGCGCGCGAGGCGCGAGCGAGTTCGAGGACGGGCGGATTGACCTTGGCGATGCGCTCGCCGGCCTGGCGGTCGGAGGCGAAGTTGTCCTTGCCGCCGAGGAAGTAGTTCCAGACGCGGGCGGTGTGCGGCACGCCGGTGTCGAGCGCCCAGTGTGGCTGCGGTTCGGGAACAGCCGGCTTGTCTTTCACGGTGACCCCTCCGCTCTGCGCACCCGATCGTGTTCCCCGAGCGTAACCCGCATAATCCCGCCAGATCGACACGTTCGGGATGTGTTGCCGCTTCTTCGCACACATGACATCGAACCACCGCCACCGGCGGCGAAATGGCAACCTCGGACGGGGCGACACGAGAGGATCGACGATGACTTCGGTGAAGGCCGTCCTGTTCGACCTGGACGGGACGCTGATCGACCACGACACCGCCGCCGAGGTCGCACTCGTCGAAACTCTCCGGGCCACCCCCGGCGTACGGCGCGCCGACCACGAGCACGTACGGCGGTGGAGACACCTCGAAGAACTGGCGATGGATCGCTACCTGGCCGGAGAGCTCACCTTCACCGAACAGCGGCGCCTGCGGGTCACCTCCCTCGCCGCCGAACTCGGCCTGGGCTCCTGGGACGCCCGACAGGCCGACGCCTGGTTCGCCGGCTACCTGCGCCGCTACGAGGCGGCCTGGCGGGTCTACCCCGACGTCCGCCCGGCGCTCGAAGCGCTCGCCACACGCGGTCGCCGTCTGCGCCTGGGAGTCCTGACCAACGGCGACGCCGGCCAGCAGCGCGGGAAACTCCGCCACGTCGGGCTCGCGGACGAACTCCCGGACGTCATCGCCTCCAGCGAGGCCGGTGCCGCGAAACCCAGCGCGAAAATCTTCCACACGGCCTGCACCCGGCTCCGCCTCGCGCCGGACGAGGTCGCCTACGTCGGGGACCGGCTCCGTACCGACGCCATCGCCGCCACCGACGCCGGGCTGCACGGCATCTGGCTGAACCGCGGCGACGACACCGGGCCGGCGCGTCCACCGGCCATCCGGACCCTCCGCGACCTGCCCGCCCTCCTGACTGCGATCGATCGGTGAGCGCCATGGACGACGGGGATCGGGCCCTGGTCCTGGACGAGAAGACGGGGAACGCCCTGACCGCGTTCCTTCCCGCCTCGCAGGTCTCCGGCGTGCCCGGCGACGCGCCGATGCCCGCCTCGCTGGTCGCGGTCTGGCACGGCCCGCGGCTGCTGCTGGTCTTCGACCGCTTCCGTCACCAGTGGGAACTCCCGGGCGGCGGGATCGAACCCGGGGAGACCCCGCTGCAGGCGGCCGTACGGGAACTGCGCGAGGAGAGCGGCCTGCACCTGCCCGCTCTCACTCTGGCCGGGTACGCGCGCTTCCGGCTCACCGCTCCACCGCGCGACGAATACGCCGCCGTCCACACCGGCCACGTCGGCAGCCGCCCTCAGGACTTCTTCATCCCCAACCAGGAGATCAGCGCCGTCTGCTGGTGGGATACGACCCGTCCTCCTCCCGGCGGCACCCAGATCATCGATGCGGCCGTCGCGCTGCACACGCGCCCCGAACAGACTCGATGAGTCGCCCGCCGTGGCGTCCGCTACGCGTATCGGCGTAGTCCGGATGCCGCTCCTCGGCCGACGCCAGGCGGCCCGCCGTGCCGAATGATGGCCGGGCACAGCGACATGCCGATGCCTGAGGAGGTGCCGTGCGGGACGTGCTCGCCGGTGTTCGGAGCCGTGGCCGTCGTATCGAGCGTTTCTGTTACGGCCTCGGTGCGGTGCTCGTCTGCGCGGGACTGTTCCACCTGGCCGTCTTCGCGGTCGACGGCGGTCCCTGGTACGGCCCGGTGTCCTGGCGGAAGCCGGCCACCTTCGGGCTGTCGTTCGGCCTGACGCTGGTCGCGGTCGCGTGGGTGGCCTCGTACCTGCCGATCGGCGAACGTGGGCGCGCGCTGCTGCTGGGCGTCTTCGCGGCCGACTGCGTCGTGGAGGTCGGCGGCATCACGCTGCAGGCGTGGCGGCATGTGCCCTCCCACCTGAACCGGGAGACCGCCTTCAACTCCGCGGTCTCCACTGTGCTCGCGGCCGGGGGCGCGGTGCTCGTCGTGGTCCTGGGCGTCCTGGCCGTGACCGCCTTTCGGGCGAATCCCGGGATCCCGGCCGGCATGCGGCTCGGCCTGCGGGCCGGGTTCGTGAGCCTGCTGATCGGCCTGGCCACCGGCGCCGCGATGATCGCTCGCGGGGCGGCCGAGGTCGGTGCCGGCCACCAGCAGCAGGCCTATCATGACCTCGGTTTCCTCAAGCCCGTCCACGGCGTGAGCCTGCACGGGGTCCTGGTCCTGCCCGCGCTGGCCTGGCTGTCGTCCCGTACCGCCTGGGACGAAACCCGCCGTACCCGGGTCGTCGCCATCGCCGTCGCCGGGTACGGCCTGGCCATCGCCGCCGCCCTGGCCTACTCCCTGCTCCGCTGAGAGCCATGAGGATCACCGGGTCTCTGGCCGGCGACGTCGCCCTGGCGGCCGTGCTGGCCTTCACCGGGGTCGTCGGCAGCGCGTTCGCCGGGGCGCCGGACCGGGCGGCGGTGCCGATCGACGCGCTGGGGTACACGCTGGTGGTGGCGGTGGCCCTGGTGCTCGCCGTACGCCGCAGGTGGCCGCTGCCGGTGCTGGCCGCCGTTGCGGCAGGCACCTCGGCGTACCTGGCGTGCGGGTACTCCTACGGGCCGATCCTGGTGTGCTTCATGCTCTCGGTGTACAGCGCGGCCAGGCATGCGGCGCCGGCGAGGTCCGCGCGGTACTCGCTGGCCGCGCTCGCCCTCCTGGTCATCCACCTGTTCGTCGGCGACACCACGCTCGGCCTGTACGGGCTGATCCCCGTGTCCGCCTGGGTCGTCGTCCCGTTCGCCCTGGGGTTCACGCTGCGGACGCGGTGGGAGGCGGCCGTACGGGCGCGCGCCGAGACGATCCGGCAGCACGTCGACGAGGAGAGGTTCCGGGTCGCCCAGGAGGTGCACGACATCGTCGGGCACGGGCTCGCCGCGATCAAGATGCAGGCCGACATCGCGCTGCACCTGCTCGCCAAGAAGCCCGACCAGGCGGAACTGGCGCTGTCGGCCATCAGCCGTACCAGCAGCGACGCCCTCGACGAGCTCCGCGCGACGCTCGCGGTGGTCCGCCGGACGCGGACCGCCGCGGAAAGGTCGCCGGTACCGGGGCTGGGCGGGCTCGACGGGCTCCGGCAGCGGATGGCGGAGGCCGGTGTCCACGTGGGTCTCGACACCATGGGGGAACCCCCGGCCGCCCTCCCGGTCGCGATCGACGTGACCGGATACCGGATCGTCCAGGAGTCGTTGACCAACGTGCTGCGGCACAGCGGAGCCACGACGGCGAGCGTGAGCATCCGGTACCGGCCCGAGAGCGTCGTCATCGTGGTCGCCAATCCCGTGTCCGGGACGCCGGCCGGTGCCGCCGGTGTGGGCGGGTTCGGGATCTCCGGCATGCGCGAACGCGTCCTCGCCCTCGGCGGGGAGTTCACCGCCGGGCCGGCCCCGCACGGTCGTTTCGAGGTCCGCGCCCGTCTTCCGTACGGAGGCCGAACATGATCGAAGTACTCGTCGTCGACGACCAGGAGCTCGTCCGCCTCGGGCTGCGCACCCTGATCGAGAACGAGGACGGGATGTCCTGTGCCGGGGAGGCCGCCGACGGGCTGGCCGCCGTCGCCGCCGCCCGGCGGGAGCGGCCCGACGTCGTCCTGATGGACATCCGCATGCCCGGCGTCGACGGGCTCACCGCCACCCGGCGGATCAGCGCCGATCCCTCTCTCGCGGGCACCAAGGTCATCGTCCTCACCACGTTCGAACACGACCAGTACGTCTTCGACGCCCTGCGGCACGGCGCCAGCGGCTTCCTGCTCAAGGACACCAAGCCGGCCGACCTCCTGGCCGCCATCCGCGCGGTCGTCGACGGCGGCGCGCTCATGTCGCCCTCGGTGACGCGCAAGGTCATTCGCGCCTTCGTGGCGAACGCGCCCCGCCCGGCCCGGCCGCATCCCGCCCTGGACACGCTGACCGACCGGGAGCGGGAGATCCTCGCCCTGGTCGCCGAGGGTCTGAGCAACGAGGAGATCGCCGCGCGACTGGTGATCAGCCCGGCGACGGCGCGTACGCACGTCAGCCGCGCGATGGTGAAGCTCGGCGCCCGCGACCGGGCGCAGCTGGTCGTCTTCGCCTACCAGTCCGGCCTGGGCGACTGACCGCTTCCGTACGCCGATCTGCGTAGAGCCGTTGCCGCTCCACGGCGGACGTGCGCTCGGTCGTCCGCGGCGACGATCGCGGAATGACTCGGACCTCCATAGCCCAGGTGGCCGGCGTGGTCTTCGGGCGCCGCCGGGAGCGTGTGAACGTGGAGACGTCAGCGCCTCGTCGCGACACTTCCGCGGGTCGCCCTTCCGCCGGCCGGCCGGGCAAGGCCCGGTGGCGGTGGGCGCGCCGCCTCCTCGTCGCCGTTGCGGCGTTCGCCGTCACCGCGACGCTGTTCTCGCTCATCTACAACGCCGCGACCGCCGGCCGGGCCCGCGAACCGGCGGGCCTGCGGTTCGTCACCGCCGACGGCATCCGCACCCGGTACCGGCAGTGGGGCGGCGGTGACGGGCCGCCCGTCGTCCTGGTCCACGGCTTCGCCGAGTCGGCGGACACCTTCGATCCACTCGGCCGGGCGCTCGCCGGACGTCGCCGGGTGTACGCGCTCGACCTGACCGGCTGGGGCTACAGCCGGCGCGAGGGCCCGTACGACGCCGACCACCAGGCCGCGCAGGTGCTGGGCTTCCTCGACGCGCTGCGCCTGGACCACGTCACGCTCGTCGGGCACTCCACCGGCGCGGCCGTGGTCGCCGCTGCGACGCTGCGGTCACCGGACCGTATCTCGCGGCTGGTGTTCCTCGACGGGGACGGGCTGAACACCGGCGCCGGCGCGGGCGCCACCGGACTCCAGACCGCGCTTCCGCCCCCGTACCGCACGACGTTGCTCCGGCTCGCCGTCCGCTCGGACTGGCTGATCCGCCGGATCTATGAGTCGAACTGCGGCCCGGGCTGCCCCCGCCTCGACCGCGCGGGCGTGGACCAGTGGCGCCGCCCCTTGCAGGTCGCGGGCGCGGAGGACGGAATCTGGCACATGACGAGCATCGTCGGCCTGCCCGCCACGCGCGTGGCGGCGCTCGCCGGAGTCCCGATCTCCAAGGCGGTGGTCTTCGGCTCCGCCGACGACGTGTTCGCCAGGTCCTCGCCGTACGAGACGGCGAAGCGGATCGGCGCCCCTGCACCGGTGCTCATCCCGGGCGCCCGCCACCTGTCCTTCATCTCCAACCCCGGCCAGGTCGCCTCGGCGATCACCGGAGGTGGCGGGTGAGCCGCAACCGACGGCGATCACGGTCCAGGTCGACGATGGCCACCTCGATGCGTTCCCCCACCTCAAGGGTCTCGCCGGGAGCCAGTTCGTCGCGGTGCACCAGGCCCTCGACGCCGTCGGCGACGCCGACGAAGGCTCCGAACGGCACGAGCATGGTCACCGTTCCCGAGAGCACCTGCCCCTCGTGCGCTTCGTCCGCGAACTCCTGGAAGGGATCGGGTTCACACGCACGAAGGGAGAGCCTTGCCTCTCCGTTCGGGGTGTCGAAGTAGAGAAAGGATCCGGTGACCCGCTGCCCTACCTCGACGACTTCGGAGAGGTCATCGAAGTGTCGCCACGACAGTTCGGGGGTCGTGACGAAACCGACTCCCGGGTAGACCGGGTGCGGTGGACCATCGTCCAGCGTGACGAACACGCCGAACCGCTGCACATCCGCCACCACGCCGCTGAGCATCTCGCCGGGACGAAGTGACTTCAGGAAGGCCCAGAGCTCCGGGTTCTCGGTCGCGGCCAGCGACAGGCCGACCCCCCGCTCCCGGTCCACATCGATCACCTCGGCGGTGATCCGCTCGCCGACTCGCACGGCCTCATACGGCGGGCGACGCCAGGAGACGTACAGGGGGCCGACGGTCGCCGGTACCGGCCCGAGTCGCCCGTCGAGCCTCACCACGATCCCGTACGGCCGCCGTACCTCTGCGACCGTCCCCGAGACGACATCACCGATCCGCAGGGTCTCCAAGATCTCGGCCATGCCCTGCTCGCCCGGCGCCCCGTCCACGCCTGTCACCTTGCCATGGCCGCGTGGTGCACGAGCGGCTCACCGTCGATCGGCGCTCCCGTCAGGTAATCCGGACAAGCACCCCGGCGCGTCCTGATAGGGGCAACGGCAGCGTTGCCGGGAATCGGAGGAAGTCACCGTGATGACGATGGCCGGTCGATGCGCGGCCGGTGCCGCCGCTCTGGCGCTGGTGGTGTCGCTGGCGGGGTGCCGGGCGAACGCGAACAAGCCCTCGGCCGCGAGCGGCACCCCCCGTACGGCGGCGGAGGCGTTGGACCAGGCGGTGAAGCGGCTCGGCTCGGTGACGTCCTACCAGGCGTCGGTCTCCCTCTCCACCTTCGTGGGCAAGGAGAGGAGACGCCTGGCCGGCGAGGTGACGAGCCGGTCGAAGGACCAGGCCCTGGAGTACGACGTCCCCTTCACCAACACCGGGTGGGAGGGCGACCCGGGCTCCAGCGAGATCCTGCTCGGGGACAAGCTGTACATCAAGAATCTGAAGCTGCTCGAGTTCATCCACAAGCCGTGGATCGGCCTCTCGCTCAGCGCGCTGAAGCCGGCCGACACCGACGTCATGGCTCTCGTCGCCCAGGTCCGCCAGCCGGACCCGCTGCTGCACGCCAGGATGTTCACCGCCTCAAAGGACGTGCACACGGTCGGCCGGGAGAAGACGGCCGGGACGCCCACCACCCGCTACCAGGGCACGTTCGCCCTCAGCGAGGCGCTGACCAAGCTGAGCCCCGCCGAACGCACCGAGGCGCAGCTGATCTACGGGCCGTTCGGCACCACCCCGTACTTCGAGGTCTGGATCGACGACCAGCGGCTGATCCGCAAGATCAACCTGGTCAACCGGCGCGGCACGAAGCGGCGGCTGAACACCACCGTCAACTACTCCACCTTCGACACCCCGGTCACGATCACGCCACCGGCTCCGAAGGACGTGAAGAACCTCAACCACCCCAAGGGGATCCCGGTCTGAACCGGACCGGCGCACGAACGTGTCACGCCCCTCGTACGGAGGTACGTTCGGCCTGTGACGCGCTACTTGCAGGCCGTGGGCTGGCTGGCGCTGCTCGTCTTCCTGCTTCCGGCGCTCGGGTACGTACTGGTGCTGCTCGTCTCCCGCCCGCGACCGCCGGTGGCCTTCGGCTCCTGGTACGGGGTCTTCGTCCTGGCGTGGTTCCTGGTCGCGCTCCCGGTCATGGCGCTGCTGTGGGTGATACCGGCGCTGCCGCGCGCCGCCGTCGCCGCCGTGGTCGTCTATCTGGGCCTGCTGGTGGTGCCGTTGGCGTCCGGGATGGCGCGGTACCCCCTGCACATCATCCGCTGCGGCCACCTGCCGCTGGTGGGTACGACCTTCGCCGCCGGCTACACGTACACGACCTCCGCCAGCCCGGCGTACGCGGTGACACCTCTCGACGACCGTTTCTTCTGCTCCCGCGAGGAGGCCTCGTCCGCGGGCTTCCGCGAATCACGAACCTGACGCCCGCCAACGCGTACCGCCAAGGTCGCTCATAGATCGCCGAACAGCACACGTTCACGTGCGTGTTCGACCGCGACCAGCAAGGCGCCGCGTACCACCGGCCGGTCCGGGACGGTGCTCGCCTCCACCCGAGGCCGGGCCAGGCACATGTCGGCGACGGCGCGCTGAACACGTCCCGCCAGCTCGTCGCCTCCGGCGGAAGCGACGTGGCTGCCCAGTACGACGAGCTCAGGGTCGAGAACGGTACAGATGGAGGCGACCCCCAAGGCGATCCGCCGGGCCAACTCGTCGAGAAAGGCCGCCCCCGTCGTACTCCTGACGGCGGTCGCCACGCTCTGCGCGGCGTTCTCGGTCGCGATCCGGTGCCGCGCGGCGAGTTCCTGCACGGCCTGCGAGCCCACCAGGGCCTGGAAGGCGGCGGCCGTCTCATAGCGGCTGCGGTCAAAGCCGCCGTTGCTCACGGCCGAGCCCGGAACGGGCATCGCCCCGAGTTCACCGGCCGCGCCCGCGGTCCCGCGCAACAACTGGTCGCCCACCATGACGGCCGATCCAGGCCCGCGTCCGATCCAGACCAGCACGAAATTTCGAACGTCGCTCGCGGCTCCCAGCGCACGCTCGGCCATCGCGGCGAGGTTGACGTCGTTGTCGATCCGGACGGCCAGCCCCAGCCGTCGGCGGATGGCTTCGATGACGTCTCCGCCCCAGGCGGGCATTTCGTAGCAAAAATGAACACGGCTTGTATCAGGCTCAATGACGGCGGGAAGGGCGATCACGCACACCTGCACCTGCGCCCTGTCGATCTGTGCGGCCTCGGTGAGGTGTTCCACGATCGCGTGTACCGCTTCGGCCGGGTCCGCGGCGGTATCGGTCAGGGCCGTCGTCTCCGCCAGCACTCGCCCGGTGATGTCGGCGAGAACGGCGGTCGTCGTGTCGGGGTAGACCTCAATCGCGATCACATGGCCGCACGAGGGGTTGAGGCCGTAAAGGGCGGCGCCGGGCCCGCGCCCGCTCTCTCGTACGCCGACCTTGACGACCAGGCCACGCTCCTCCAGGCGGGACAGGACATGGCCGGCCGTCACCTTCGACAGCCCGGTCGTCTCGCTCACCTGCGCACGAGTCGACGCTCCCGACGAAGCCAGCAGCTCCAGCGCGGCGCGATCGTTCAGCGTGCGCAGCAGACGCGGGCGCCCGGGATTCGCGGTCATGCGATCAATCATGACCCACAAGGCGTCCACGGGCGAGGCCGAACGCAGTTGGTCAGACGGTTCCGTGTCCGTTGCCGTTGTAGGGCGCGCCGGTCGAGAGGCCTCCACCGCTCCAGACCTCGAAGCCGTCCACCAGCACCCGGTACCAGACCTTGCCCGGAGGGAAGCGGTAGGAGAGACGCCAGGTGCTCTTCTTCGGCAAAGGTGGAATGGACACGTCCTTCCGCCACGGCAGCTTCACGTGTCCGAGCGTCGTCGTCCGGCCGTTCACCTCGTACCTCAGCGAGGTCACCGTGACGTTCCCGGTGAGGTTGAACTCCAAGGTACGAGGGCCGGCCACGGTCGGGGTCGCCGCGGTCGGGGATGCCGTGGCGGTCGGCGTGAGTGCGACGGCCGGCTTGGAACCTGTTCCGTACCAGGCCGTGGCGGACGTGCCCACGCCGATGGCGAGCGCGCCGCCGAACGCGGCCGACAGCACGACGCGACGACCGCGCCACCACCGTCGCGGGCCGTCGGCCGGCCGGTCCGGCGTGGTCGGTGGGTTCTCCGCTTCGCGCTCGCGCGCGACGATGGCGGACGCGACCGCGGACGGCAGCCAGGCACCGGCCGACCGGCCGTCCTCGGTCGCCGAGGCGGTGATCTCGGCCAGCCGCTCGGCCGTGGGGCGGCGGGACGGGGATCGGTCCATGCAGGATTCGAGCAACTCGCGCAGGGCTTCGTCGGCGATCCCGTCGAGCCGCGGCGATCCGTGCTCGATGCGCGCCATCTTCTCGTCCGGTGAGCCCTCGCCGAATGCCTCGGCGCCGGTGCAGGCGTACACCAGCATGGCCCCGAACGAGAAGATGTCGCCGGCCGGCCCGACCGAGCCGCCGGCCACCTGTTCGGGCGACATGAAGCCGGGTGAACCGACGCGGATCCCGGGGCTCGTGAGCGGTACGGCGTCCGCCAGGTGAGCGATGCCGAAATCGATCACTCGTGGGCCGTCGGCGGTCAGCAGCACGTTCGAGGGCTTCAGATCCCGGTGGACGACGCCGGCGCGGTGGATCGAGACCAGCGCCTCCGCCACGCCCGCTGCCAGCGTCCACACCGAGGCGACCGGAAGCGGGCCGAACTCGTGTACCGCCTCGCTCACCGGCAGGGCCGGAAGGAACTCGGTCACCAGGTACGGGATGCCGGCATCGGCGTCAGCGTCGATCACCTGCGCGGTGAACCCGCCGCCGACCTTCCGTGCGGCCGCCACCTCGCGTCCGAACCGCCGGCGGAACTCCCGGTCCTTGGCGAACTCGGCGTGCACCCTTTTGATCGTCACGCTCCGCCCGCCGGTGGACCGGCCGAAGTAGACGACGCCCATGCCGCCGGAGCCGATGCGCGCCAGCACCCGGTACCGCCGGTCCCCGGTTCCGATCCACCGCGGATCCGCCGGATCAAGGGTGCGCACGGGTGCCTCCACTGTGGCTCGGCGTGTTCGACGGCGGGCCCAGGGCCTCGACGTAGCCGTCCTTGGTGCCGATGAACGCCAGCCCGGCGACGCCGACCGGCGCGGAGGTCAGCGTCAGGTCCGCGCCGTGGCTCCACAGCACGCGGCCGTCGGCGGGGTTCACCGCGTACGCGTGCCGGTCGGTGCATCCGACGTACAGCGTGCCGCCGTAGAGGCCGAGCGTGTTCACCCGGTCGTACGACGCCCCCTCGCCGTGGCCGAACCGCCGCCACCAGACCAGTTCGCCGGTCGCGGCCCGGAGTGCGAGGACGATGCCGTCCGGCCGGCCTACGTACAGGTTTCCGCGCCACAAGGGCAGATGCCCGTTCTGCAAGGGGAACTCATACCCGGAGTCCGGCCGCTTCCAGACGAGCGTCCCGTCGCGGGCACGCAACGTGTGAAGCGTCATGTGACGATCCCAGACGAAGACCATGCCATAGCCGATCATCGGGCTGAATCCATGATCCATGTCGTAGGTCCAGCGCACTCGCCCGGAGCGTGCGGACAAGCCGACGAAGGTCTTCTTGCTCGCCGCGGCCACGATGCCCGCTCCGGCGGACAGGCCGTACTGGGAATTCACACCCGCGGTCCAGAGCAGTCGCCTGTCGTGTGCGTCGATCGCGGTCAGCCGCGTCACGCCGTAGCAGACCGCCGACTCGGTGACGACCACCGTCGAGGGGAATTCGGCGCCGGATCTGCTGAGCGGATGCGACCACAGGGTCGCCCCGGACGAACCACGCAGCGCGAGCAGCCGGTTCTCGTCGGCCGGGACCTGGTAGACGACGTCGCCGAAGGCCATGGGATTGCCATACGTGTCGCGCTTCCACAGCGTCCGTCCGGTGTGCGGATCGAGCGCGCGGAGAACACCGATGGGCGCGTATTCCTTCGCCAGGACGACCCCGTCGCTGACGATCAGATTCGGGTAGTAGTCGCTCACCTTGCGCCGCCAGCGCAGCGCGACCGGCGGCGAGGGGCGAGGCGGTACGCGCGAACTCCGCACTGGCCGCCGGCCGGAGCCCTCGTCACGGGGCGGCGGCAGAACACCGTCCGCGGTCAGCGCGACCACGCCGAGGGCGCCCATGCCGCCGAGCAGCATCCGGCGGCTCGGCCTCCGGGGCCGTGCCGCGTCTCGCCCGCCGTCGACGGGCGCCGCCTCCGGCGTCTGCACGGTCGCGGCGTCATTCGCCGCGTGCCGTGACGGGGCGACGGGGAACTCCGGTAGCCCGCGGGCTTCGGCCGTACGGCGGTCGATGGCCTCCGCGACCGGTGCCGGCAGCCATCGGGTGCCCTGCAGCGACGGAACGCCGTCGTCCAGGGCGCCGAGCCGCTTCACCACCTGGGCGGCCGAGGGCCGCCGGCCCGGCTTCTTCTGGTGACAGCCCGCTATCAGATCGAGCAGCCAGGGCTCGGAGATGCCGCCGAGATCCGCCCGGATGTTCCGCACCCGGTACAACTTGGAGTGCACCGAACCGGATCCGAACGGCTCCCGGCCGGTCGCGGCGTACGCCAGCACGGTGCCGAGGGCGAACAGATCGCTTTCCGGCCCGACCCTGCCGCCGGAGGCCTGTTCCGGCGACATGTATCCGGGAGTGCCGACCGGGACACCGGCGCGGGTCATGGTGCCGGCGTCGTCCGGCCGGGCGATCCCGAAGTCGATCACGCGGGGTCCGCCCGCGGTGAGGAGGACGTTCTCCGGCTTCAGATCGCGGTGTACGACGCCCGCGCGGTGGATGGCGGTGAGGGCCTCGGCCAGCCCGGCGGCCAGAGCGCGCACCGCGTCCGGCGGGAGCCCGCCGAACCAGTGGACCGCCTCTCGCAGCGACAGTCCCGGAAGGTACTCGGTGGCCAGCCACGGCGGCTCGTTCTTCGGGTTCGATTCGTCTTCGAGCACCCGGGCGATGAATGCTCCCGTCACCTTGCGGGCGGCGTGAACCTCGCGCCGGAATCGCTCGCGGTATTCGAAATCATCGGTGAAGTCCGCTCGGATCACCTTGACCGCGACCTTCTGACCGCTCCGCGACCGCGCCAGATAGACGACGCCCATCCCGCCCTCGCCCAGCCGGGCCAGCACCCGATACGGGCCCACCCGAGCCGGGTCGCCCGGCTGCCGTGGCTCCACCGTCCTCCCCTCCCACGGCCTGGGTCACGCGACCGATCCGCGCCGTATTCTGCCGCGCGGCAGACCATTGTGGGCGGCTCATCCGGGACCGGTCCCGGATGAGCCAGGACGTTGCACGTCAGGGCGGAGGCGTCACCGGCCAGGCTGTGTCGGGCCGGTGCGGCGGGTCCGGATCATGGTGATCGTGATGAGCAGGGTGAGAGCCGCGATCCCGGCGCCGACGGCGAAGGCCCGGTCGAAGCCGACGACCAGCGCGTGGCGGTAGGCGCCGTGGGTGCGGGCGGAGTGGGCGACGGCCGTCCAGGCGACGGTGCTCAGCACCGCGAGCCCGACGGCACCACCGATCTGCCGGCCGGCGTTGAGCACGCTGGAGGCCACCCCGGAATCCGCGTCGGCGACGCCGTCGAGCGCGACCAGCGGCAGCGGCACGAACACCAGGCCCAGCCCGGCGCTGGTGACCAGGATCGGCCCGAGCAGCCCTCCCACGTAACCGGAGTTCTCCGTCATCAGCGACAGCCAGTACAGACCACCGGCGCAGCCGACGGTGCCGGTCAGGAGCAGCGGGCGGGCGCCGATCCGCGGCAGCAGCGCGGAGGCGACCGCGGAGCCGGCCAGCGTCGCGGCGGTCAGCGGCAGGAACGCCACGCCGGTCCGGATGGCCGAGTAGCCCCACACCTCCTGCGCGAACAGGGTGAGGAAGAAGAACACCCCGAACAGCACGGTTCCCACGCCGAACATGACCAGGTTCGCCCCGAGCCGGCGGCCGTCGCGCAGCAGCCTGCCGGGCACCAGCGCGTGCCGGCTCCGGGCCTCGACGAGGCCGAACGCGGCCAGCAGCACCACTCCGGCCGCCAGCGAGGCGACCACCTTGGCGTCGCCCCAGTGGGACACGCCGTCCGGGCCGGTCGCCGCGCTGGACAGGCCGTACACGAGCGCGGAGAGCCCGGCCGTCCCGGTCAGTGCCCCCGGGACGTCCAGACGACCGGGCCGGCGCGGCTCCCCGGCGAGCGCCAGGGGAGCGGCCAGGGCCGCGGCGACCCCGAAGGGGACGTTGACGAACAGCACCCACCTCCAGGACGCGTAGTTGGCCAGCAGCCCACCGGCCACCAGGCCGATCGCGCCGCCCGCCACGCTCATCGCGGAGTACACGCCCATGGCCCGGGCGCGAGGCCGGCCCTCCGGGAAGGTGGTGACGATCAGCGACAGCGCGGCCGGCGCGACGATCGCGCCGCCGACGCCCTGGACGGCGCGGGCCACCAGCAGCCAGGCCTGGGAGGTGGCGAATCCTCCGGCCAGCGACGCGGCGGAGAACACCAGCAGACCGACGACGAACATCCGGCGGCGGCCCAGCAGGTCGCCGGCCCGGCCCCCGAGCAGCAGCAGGCCGCCGAAGGCCAGCGCGTAGGCGTTGACCACCCATGACAGGTTCGCTCCGGAGAAATGCAGGGCGTCCTGGATACGCGGCAGGGCGACGTTCGTGATGGTCGAGTCGAGCACGACCATCAGCTGGGCGGTGGCGATGACCAGCAACGACAGGCCCTGCCGGGAATGGCGGGCGGCCGGCGCGGCACCGTGCGCGGACGGCGTCGCGCCACGTGTGACCGGCGGGACCGGAAGGGCCGCCGGGTGGGTTTCGGACACGAGAGTTCCTCTTCCTGACCGGATTCCGGGCGGGATCAGCCGCGCGCGGGGCGGACGTTGTGGGTGCGGCGGAACACGTTGCCGGGGTCGTAGCGCCGCTTGACGTCGGCCAGCCGCCGGTAGGTGGCCGGCGGGTAGACGCGCTCGACGTCGGCGGAGGTCGCGGTCCCGAGGAAGTTGACGTACGCGCCGCGGCTCAGGGCCGCGACCCGGGACCACCGGGCGAGCGGCGCGTCGGCGAGCTGCGGCGGCGCCCCGGGCGGCAGCATCGCGCCCGCCACGACCAGCGCCTCGGCGTCCCGGTGGGCGAAGGCGGTGGCGTCCGGCGCGACCCGGGAGGCCGCACCGCTCAAGCCGCGCAGCTCGACCATCGAACCGTCGGCGTACAGGTCGGCGATGGCACCGACCGTCGCGTCGTCCAGGGCCGGGACGAGCGCGTTACGGACCTCCATCCGCGCCCCGGGCGGCAGGTCGGGGGAGGCCACCAGAACGTCGGCGTACGGCATCGCGCGGACGGTGTCGGCGGTCACCGGGGCGAGCGCGCGGAATGGACGCAGCGCGGCCTCCGCGGCGTCCCCGTCGGAGCCCGCGTAGCAGCACTGCAGCACGGCGGTGGGCTGCCCGGCGGGCCGGCCGGGCATCGGCGGCAGCAGAGCGAGGGAGGTGGTCAGGTTCTCGTCGGCGGCCCGGGTGAGGTCCCGCCAGCCGGCGACGAGCTCCGTCAGTTCGCCGGGCTGGTCGCCGAGCTGGAAGCCGATCATCCCGAAGTGCACGGTGGTGACCGGCTGGGCGGTGAACTCGAAAGAGGTGACCACGCCGAAGTTGCCGCCGCCCCCGCGCAGCGCCCAGAACAGGTCCTCGTTCCGGCCGGCGTCGGCGCGGATCAGCTCGCCGTCCGCGGTGACCAGTTCCGCCGCGGCCAGGTTGTCGATGGCCAGCCCGTAGCGGCGTACCATCCAGCCGATCCCGCCGCCGAGGGTGAGCCCGCCCACGCCGACCTCCCGGGTGTCGCCCGCGGTCAGGCCCAGCCCGTACGGTGTCAGCGCGGCGGACACCGCGCCCCAGGTCGCGCCGCCTCCGACGCGGACCCGGCGGTCGGCCCGGTCCAAAACCTCGACGCCGCACAGGTTCCGCAGGTCGATGACCATGCCGTCGGTGTGCGTGCTGAGCCCGGCCATGCTGTGCCCGCCGGACCGTACGGTGACGGCCAGGCCGGCGGCGGTGGCGTACCGCACGGCGGCGGCCACTCCGGCCGCGTCGGGCGGGCGGACCACCAGGTCGGGCGTGCCCGTCGCGAACACGGTGGCCGCGGCTTCGGCATAGCCGTCGAGGCCGGGCGCCAGTACCTCGCCGGGGAGCCGGCCGGCGACACCGCACAGGCCCCCGTGGACGGATTCGGAATCTGATGTCTGTGTCATGCCGGTGATGGTGCTCCGGCGCGGGGGTGCCGGTCGTCGTGCGCAGGGCGTCTTTCCTGCCTGGTCGGCGGGGAGCGGGCGGGCGGTTCCCGTACTGCCGTGGGAGGGGCGGCGGTACTGCGACGGAAGCAGGCGGGAACCCCTCCGCCGGAAGGATGGCGGCGCCGGACCGGGCACGTAGGCTCTGAGGATGCGCACGGAACATGGCCGGCGCTGGCTCTACGGCACCGGCTGGCTTATCTCCGCGGGCGTCACCCTGGTGGCGTTCCGCATGTGGCACCTGCACCTGCGTGAGGTCGAGCAGCGCGCGGAAGAGGCGGAGCGGACTCGCGACGAGGTCGCCCGGCGGAAGGCGATGGAGGAGCGGCTGCGCATCGCCCGTGAGCTGCACGACTCCCTGACGCACAGCATCTCCGTGATCCGGGTGCAGGCGGGCGTGGCCGCTCACCTGGCCCGCAAGCGGGGCGAGGAGGTTCCCTCCGCGCTGCTGGCGATCAAGGAGGCGAGCGCCGACGCCGCCCGGGAGCTGCGCGCCACCCTCAGCGTGCTCCGCAACGGCGACGCCGACGGCGGAACCACCGGCTCCGGCCTCGGCCAGCTGGCCGACCTGATCGCCCGGGCGCAGGCGGCCGGGCTGACGGTGACCGTGACGGTGACCGGGACCGAGCGGTGTCTGCCGCCCGACGTGGACCAGGCCGCGTACCGGATCGTGCAGGAGGCGCTCACCAACGTCTCGCGCCACGCCGGCGCGGCATGCACGTCGGTGCGGCTCGGGTACGGGCAGGAGACGCTGACCGTCCAGATCGAGAACGACGCCCCGGACGCCGCCGCCGGCGGTGCGGACCCGGCCGATGACGCGGAAGGCGGCACGGAGCCGGCGCCCGCCCGGGGGCTGGGGCTGATCGGCATGCGCGAGCGGGTCGCCGCCCTCGGCGGCCGTCTCCACGCCGGTCCCCGTGAGCAGGGCGGTTTCCGCGTACGGGCCGAGCTCCCGGCGAAGGCGCCCGCGTGATCCGAGTCCTGCTCGCCGACGACCAGGCGCTCATCCGCAACGGCATCCGGGCGCTGCTGGACTCCGAGGACGGCATCGAGGTGGTCGGTGAGGCCGCCGACGGCCGGCAGGCGGTGGCGCTGGCGAAGGAGCACCGGCCGGACATCGCCCTGATGGACATCCAGATGCCCGTACTCGACGGGATCGAGGCGACCCGGCAGATCGCGGACGACGAACAGCTGGCCGCCGTCCGCGTCGTCATCCTCACCAACTACGGGCTGGACGAATACGTCTTCCGCGCGCTGCGGGCCGGGGCCAGCGGGTTCCTGCTGAAGGACACCGAGCCGGCCGACCTGCTACAGGCGCTCCGGGTGGTGATGAGGGGCGACGCGCTGCTGTCCCCCGCGGTCACCCGGCAGCTGATCACCGAGTTCGTCGCCCGCCCGCCGGACGCCCTCGGCACGGCGGACCTGGAGGCCCTCACCAACCGGGAACGCGAGGTGGTGGCCCTGGCCGCACACGGCCTGAGCAACGACGAGATCGCCGCGTCGCTGGTGCTCAGCCCCACCACCGCCAAGACCCACATCAGCCGGGCGATGACCAAGCTCGGCGCCCGCGACCGCGCCCAGCTGGTCGTCTTCGCCTACCAGTCCGGCCTCGTCAGCGCCCGCGACCCGGGCCGCTGACCCCGTCAGCGGCTCAGCGGCACGTCCACGTACGGGATGAGCGTGACGGGCCCGACCAGGCCGTACTGGTCGGCCGCCTTCCCGGCGATGGCGTTGCCCAGCATCGAGGCGACGGTGACGACCACCTCGTTGTGTCCGGAGCGCAGGTACGGGCCGAGGTCGATCCGGGCGCTGTCGAGCTGGTCGCTCGGGGGCAGCGACCGTCCGTTGACCGCCACCCGGTACGTCGTGGTGACCTGGCCGAGATCCAGATAGGCCCCGGCATTCCGCTGAGAGTCCGCCTTCACGTCGAACGTGGTCCGGTAGGTGCCCACGCCGGAGACGCTCTGCATGCCGGGCAACGTGCTCCACGCCGGTAGCAGGTGGGTGTCCGGGGCCGCGGTCACCTGCTGCTCGGGCAACTGTGTGATCGCGGTCTGCTGGGGACCGGACCCCTGGTGCCACGACGCGAGGCTCAACCCCCACTGGGACAGGGGCTGTGCCGCGGGCACCGTCCGGACGTCGGTGACGACCTGGCGTCCGTCCGACAGCACGGTCGTCTGCCGGCCGTTCCGGGTGGTCCGCAGCACCGGCTTCCCGGCGTCGAGGACGACCTGGTCGGCCGTCGTGCTCACCACGTGCGTGGACGGCGGCCGGGTCCCGGCCGGCGGCGCGTCGCTCACCGCCACCAGGGCGATGTCGCCGGGGGCGACGTCGAGGTTCAGGACGGTGTGGTCGCCCTGCACGCCGTACGACGCGATCGGCTCGACGCGACCGGTCCACGGGTCCAGCCGGTACGGGATGCCCCGGGCGGCCACCGACACGGTCGCCTTCGCCTGCTCGTCCGAGGCGTTGTACCAGTAGTACACGTTCACGTCCTGACCACGGCGCTGGACGCCCACCAGCGACGACGGTTCCACGAACCCGGCACGCGGCCGTACACCGAGGGCGGCCAGAGCCTGGGGGACGTCGTCCTCGGCCGCGACCCGGCGGACGTTGCCGTACCGGCGCAGTTGCTCGAAGGCGGCACGGACCGCGGCGTCGTCGCCGGGGTCGTTGCCGAGCGACCGCTGCGGTGCCTCGCCCACCACGACGACCGGGAGCCCCTGCCGTGCCATGGCCACGATGCGCCGGGCGGCGGCGAGGTCCATGGCGCTCTCCCGGTCGACGACGAAGGCGTGGAAGCCCGGCCCGTCCGGTGCCAGCGTCCGTCCGTCCACGGGCATCGCGCGCCCGGTCAGGAGCGTGGTGTTCACGAACCCGTACGTGAAGCCGCGCTGCTCGAGGGCGGAGCTGGTGAAGTAACGCTCGCCGACCGTGCCTTCGGAGCTGTGCCCCGGCTTCTGGTGGTAGATGGCGACGTCCGTCAGTTGCCGGCCCGTACGCAGTGTCGTCTGAAGGCGCGCGACGTAGTCGTTGATGCGCCGGTCGTCCGCCCAGGTCGGGTTCTGCGGGCCGTACGAGTCATCGACGCCGGTGTTGCCGAACCCCGCCCAGCCCGGCCACGTCGCCGCGGTGCCGGGGGCGTCGTGCGACCAGCCGTGCCAGACCACGTTGTTGACGCCGGCCGAGAAGTTCTCGTTGACGTGGGAGAGCAGCTTCTGCCGGGTGACCCGGTAGGCGCGGCCGAAGGACGCACAGCATTCGTCGGAGACCAGCCGCCGGCCACTGAGCCCGGCGACGGTCGCCATGCTCCGCCAGGCGTCCGCCCCCTGCGTCTCGATGAGGCCCTGACTCGCCCCGGCGTTGAACGAGCGGTCCTCGCCCTCCGGGATGTCCAGCAGCGACCAGGCCTCCATCGGATCGACGAACGTCGGCCCCCACGAGCTGTAGGGCTGGCCGCGCAGCGTCAGGCCGAGGCTGTGCGCCCACGTGCGCAGCGGCACGAGGTGGTCGTCGATGAACAGGTCGTTCAGCGTCTTGCGGTAGTCCTCCCGTACGCGTTCGGCCACCGAACCCGGCAGCTCGAACTGCGGGTCGCTGACGGCCAGCGTGGGGATGTACGGCTCCGCGTCGTAGCCACGGCGCTTCTTGAACTCTTTCAGGAAGTCCGCGGTCCAGCTGCGCAGCGGCTCGCCGCCCGGGTTCAGCTCCAGGGAGTCGAAGAAGAGCGATCCGCCGCTCGCCTTCAGCTGCTTGCGCACCTCCTTGTCGAGCACGTGCTCGTTCCAGAAGCTCTCGATCGCGTCGATGCCGTCGCGGCTGAAGTGGTCGACGAGGTACGACGTGCCGGGCGTCTCGGCGCCCTCGACGAGCTGGCCGGTGCCGTGCATCCAGGAGGCGACCAGCACCCATCGGCCGCTGGGGGCGGTCCAGCGGAGCTGCTCGTCGCCGCTCACCCGGTCCTTGAGGTTCACCGAGTGCGCCGGGTCGAGTACCGGAACGTCGTCGTCGCACTTCGACGCGCAGGGGTAGGCGCGGAGCGCGACCAGGTCGGCCTTGTGGACACCGTCGGGAAGCGTCGGCCGGGGCACCCGGCCGGCGTACTCCTGTCCCGGGCCGAGCCACGCGGTCGCCAGGGTCAGCTCCTTCGCCGACCCCGGCCCGTCCGGCGACACGGAGGCGAGGTTGGCCGACCACTTCGAGGTGTACGTCGCGTCGACCTGCAGCCCGGCGCTCTTGCCGATCCGGTAGGCGTCGCCGAACCGCTCTTGCCACGCGGGAGTGCCGAAGCCCTGCGTGGCGGGGTCGTAGTCCTCGATCGGCGCTACGGAGTTGTCCCGGACGAAGTTGGACAGCTCGACACCCCCGGCACCGCCCTCCCGCATCGCGGCGAAGTCGGACTTCAGCGTGCCGGGGTCCATCCGGCCGCCGGGATGCCAGTAGCGGTAGAAGGGCCGATCTTCGACCGGCGGGTTCGCGAAGCGACGCGCCAGGCCGGCCGCCAACCCGTAGTCCGGAGTCCCTCCGCGCTTCGGCGATGCCTGCGCCGGGCCGGGTGACGTGACGGCCGCGGGCAGCGCCAACACGGCGGCCATCACCACCGCCCAGACGCGCCGGGAGCCGGCTGAGGCGGATCGCCGTGTGCGACCGTTCCTGATCCCGCCGAACGCCGTGCTGCCGTTCGCAGGCGGCTCGCCCATGCTCTCTCTCCGGAAGGTGAGCAAGTAAAACGTTTTAACTGATGTCCCCGGGACATTAGGTCGATGGGCGGCGGCGCGTCAATAGCCGAGCCCGCCGGCCGCGGCGCCGGAAGTCGACTTCAGGTCGTCTGATCTGTACAGACGTCGGCTGTGACGCGAACATCACCTTTGGTTCGCGGCAGCCGGTCGAACCCCGGGGAATTGACACGTTTTAACAGGTTGGCAGTGCGAGCGGGCCTGCCGCATCAGCCTCGGTGCCGGTGCGTCCGTCCGCGGTAGCGACACCGGACGACGGTTCCCCAAAGCCCGGCTCGTCCGTTCAGAAGCCGGACATGTACCTTGACCTCCGTGAACGAGCTGAGCTTCCGGGGGAGAGATCGATACCGCCCGTCCTTTCCGCAGTTTGCGGGGCTGGGTGTCGTAGTGATCATTGAAGGAGTCTTCGCCTACCTTCGGCTCGGCGTGGTGGGCTTCTGCTGGCTGCTGCTCGGGACCGCTGTGCTCGTCGGTCTCGGCATCTCCCTGGGGCGCCGGAGCTGGACCACGGTCGGGACGGCCGGAATAACCATCTGCTGGGGCATCGGCCGCGGTCGCACCTACTCCTGGCAGGAGATCCGGTGGATCGACGTGCGTGAGACCAAGAGCCAGTACGGGACGTCGCTCTCGGCTCGCATCACCCTCGCGAACGGCAAGCGTCGCTCACTGCCTGCGCTCCAGCACAGCACCCAGTACCCCGACCCCGATTTTCAGGCGGACTTCCGGCGGGTCGTCGACTGGTGGAAATCGAACACGGACCCGGCCGCACGGTTCGAGCCGCCGAAGCGGTTGTGGAACCGGCTGACGCCCAGAACGGCCGGGTTCATCCTGGGTCTGCTCATAACGGTCATCATCTGCGCCGTCGTGGTCGTCGGGGCCAGGGCCTGATCACCCGGCGGCCTGGAACGACAGGAAGCCGGCGACGATCTCGTCCACGTCGCCCTGCCCTCGCGGAAGACTGAGCTGGACCAACGACTGGTCCCCGAAGACCAGCAGCAGCTTTCGCATGGCGGCCCCGCGACGGACGGCCAACTGGACGATGTCGGAGGGCTCGTAGACCACCGCGAGCGAGAGTCTCGGCATCTTCAGCCCGAAACTCTGCCGAAAGACCATGTAGCGCGTCGTCGTGATGGTGAAGATGACATCCTCACCCGTCGGAAAACTCGATGCCGCCCGAACCGGCGGCTCGGGACGCATGCTTTCGACCGCGCTCTCCACGACTGAGCCGGTCACCCCGGTGATCACGCCGCCGATGGCACCCCGATCGGTCGACGATCGGCATCCGACCCCCGTCCCCACCAGAGGACCGCATGCGGGCCCTCCCAGGCACATTTCCCTTTTTTTAGGCGACCATAATCTTAGTGGCGTCACGGTCCGAAAGATTCAGCATACCTCACGGAAGCTGGTTAACCGGATATATACCATTCCGTGCGAGCGTGCCGGGCATCAGTTTCGTACGGGCCCATCGAGAAAGGACCGTCATGGCGAATTCGAGTTTGACCGGTCGAGTGCGGCGACGGGTGATCGCGGGCGTCGGTGTTACCGGTCTCTCGTTGGCCGGCTCACTCCTGACCGCAGCGCCCGGCCATGCGTCCGTCAAGCCTCTCACCGTCGGTGAATGCAACAGTTGTAGCTGCTCACATCAGAATCTGGACGGGCGGACCGGCTACCTGACGGCCACCGCGGTCGTACGTGGTGGCCCGGAGGGCGCGTGCAGCTACGTGTCCAACGAGCAGAACCACCCGCACATGGTCTACTACTGCTACGTCGTCAACAAGTACGGCAACACCTGGACGTACGGCCGCGTCAGCAGCGGAAGCGGCTACATCTACGGGTGGGTCTGGGACGGACACCTTTCCGGCGACGGAAGCAACAAGCCCTGCAACGAGTAGCGCCTTCACAGGAGTTCCACTGCGACTCCGCGGCTCGGTTCGAATGCCATAGCGGCAAGTGGCGAATACGGCCATGAATATGGCTCCGTGAAATCACGGACGCCGCGCGCACGGATCCGCCCTGCCGGATCATCCCCTCTGCCGCCGTCCCACCTCGGAGGGAAAGCGGGCCAGGCCCCACGGATCGAGGCGGAGCGCCCACGGACGAACGACCTCGACCCGTGGCCTGGTTCGCTTGGGCTTCGCCTGGGGCGTCGGCGGAGGGGATTACCCGGCCGTCGGATTCCCGTTCGACGTCCATGCGGCAGGAATGACCGGCCCAAGCCGCCGTGCGCGGCCCTGTCGGACCGTGCTGGCAGCATTCCCGGCCATGGGACTGAACATGGTCGTCGGCGTCCTGGCCGACGGTGAGGGCGAGGACGATTACGGCGACATGGTCCGCGCCGACTTCACGGTGATCCGGGAACTGCTCGATCTGGCTGAGGCAGGGCCGTGGGATGAGCCCGAGCTAGAGGAACGGGAAGCCGAATCTTTCGAGATGTGGGGGTATTCCGGGCTGCACACCGTGCGACGCCTCGCCGTTCACTTGGCGGAGAACGCCAGCCTGCCGGAGCCGCTGAAAGGCCGGAACCCGACCGACGATCCACTGCTCGAGAAGGCGTATGCCGATCTAGCCGGGGATCCGGCCGGCCCGTTCGCACATCTGATCCATCATTCCGACTGCGAGGGCTACTACGTACCAGTGGATTTCGAGCAGGTCATCGTCGATGAACGCCTCGCCGGGGGCTTCCTCGGCTCGTCGGTGCGCCTGTTGACGGAGGCCCGCAGCATCGCGGCCGCCCTCGGGCTGCCCGAAGACCTCGACCCCGACTCGGACGAGGTCTTCGAGGCTTCGGAGGCCGCGACGCCGGCCGGCGAGGGCTGGCAACGCTACGGCATCGAGTCATACGTGTGCCTGCGACTCATCCACGCAGCGAAGCATTCGATGAGAACCGGGGCGGCGATCGCCTTCTGCTGAAGGTGGTGAGAATTCCACGCCAGAACGATCAAGGGCCCTCCCCTGCACGTACGCGGGGAAGGCCCTGATCAGTGAGCGGAGGCTCGGGAATTCGAACGCCGGATGGACGGTCCGCAATGACGGTTAGTCCAACGACCTTCCGCCGTTCATCGGCAAGATCCGTCGACGTCTGCGTCCGCACGGATCCGTCCGGAGGTTCGCAGCACCGCTGCTCATTACTCGCGCCCCTTGTGGGTCTTCGTGGGTTTGCCGGACGGGGTCGTGCAGGGCGCATCGCCGGTCGCGCCGCAACGCGGGCACGCGGCGGGCGCCGTGGCCGGCTCGGTAGCCGGTTCCTCGGCCGACTCGGTAGCCGACTCCTCGGCCGGCTCCGCAGCCGGTTCCTCGGCCGACTCCGTGGCCGACTCGGTAGCCGACTCCTCGGCCGGCTCCGTAGCCGGTTCCTCGGCCGACTCCGTGGCCGACTCGGTAGCCGACTCCTCGGCCGGCTCCGTAGCCGGTTCCTCGGCCGACTCCGTGGCCGACTCGGTAGCCGACTCCTCGGCCGACTCGGTAGCCGACTCCTCGGCCGACTCGGTGGCCGGTTCCGTAGCAGGCTCGGGCTCCGCGGTTTCGGGGGCCGAGGACGCCGCGGGCGCCTCGTCATCGCGGTTCTGCTGGTCCTCTGCGCGGTCGCTCTGCGCCGGGGTGGGCTCGGCCGCTGCGTCGAGCGGGTTCTCGGTCGGGCTGGGGTCGCGTTCCTTCTTCTGACGGATGTACGTCTTGACGCGGTCGATGATCTTCACGGGTGGGGGGCTCCTTTAGCGTCAGGTACCGGGCCGCGCGGGCAGGCTGGACACGGTCCTTTCGGACGTCGGTGCGCTCGGCGTCGACCTGGTCGCGCTCGTCGAAGGTCATCAGATCGTAGGGCAGACTGCGGCTGTACTCCCCCATGAGGACCTCCTCATCGGTGTCGTCGTGCCGACACGAGAGGAGTCCGCCCTGGTCACCGGGCCCGCCAACGACACCCACCAACGACAAAGGCTCTCGCCGGTACCTGACGGATCGGACGTAGCCGGACTCACTGCGATCACTGTCCGAAAGAAGAACCGGCCTCCACACCGCGCCGAGTAGCGAACATGGCCCTGCGAGCGGTGTCTGTGGTGGATTATCTGTGATGGGTTCATTGCGACCGCTTAGGGGGAGGGTCCGTTGCCGGGCTTTGTCGTATCCCAGACGAATCCACAGGCGTTCCCGACGATCGCCGACGCGGCGAATGCTTCGGGGCCGCCAGGCGAGCGACTGCGCCACATCGCCGTGGAGCCGGGCGTCTACCGTTCGGACACCCTCAGATACTGGGGGAACGCGGTGATCACCGCGGTCGGGGGTCCTGGAACGGTCACGCTGGACTGCGCCGGGAGCTACACGCTGCGGGTCGAGGGCCATGTCACCCTGCGGGGCCTGACGTTGCGCAACGGCAACGCCGAGGGCGTTCCCCTGGAGGCGGTGGGCGGCACTCTGATCGTGGAACAGTGCGAGGTCGTCAGCAAGTCGAGCCGCGCGATCAGCGTGTGGGACAGAGCCGAACTCTTCGTCCGGGACAGCCGTGTCCACGGCGGTGGCATCGTCTACTCCGACTCCGCCGGTCTGGTGGAGCACACCGAGGTGTTCAACGCCGACCTGTGCGGGATCGCCATCCGCAACGGAAGCAGGGTCACCGTCCGAGACTGCCGCGTCCAACGGGCGGGCGAGCACGGCATCTGGGTGGCCGAGGGCTCGACACCGCTGATCGAGCGTTGTGAGATCGAGGACTCCAAGGCCGCGAGCATTCTGGCGCAGGGGCGCGCCAAGGCCACCATCCGCGACTCCCGGCTGCGCGCGTCGGGCCAGAGCAGCCTTGTGGTACGTGACAACGCCTCCGCCACCGCCGAGGACTGCCTCGTCACCGGATCAGGAGCCGACGGCGTGTGGGTCACGGCCAACGCGACGCTGACCGCACGGTCGGTACACATCGAGGACGGCAGGCGCAACGGCGTGGTGGTGGACGAGCTTTCCACCGCCGCCTTCGAGGACTGCGACATCACGCAGGCGGCGATCTGCGGGCTGGCGGTGAGCGGCGCGGGCACGGCACGGTTCACCGGGGGCACGATCACCAGATCCCAGTTCGGCGCGTCGGCCGCGAACGAAGGAGTGCTCACGCTCGACGGAGCCAAGGTGTCGCACCACAAGAACATCGGTGTCGCGGTGGATCCGGGCGCCAGAGCGGTTCTGCGCGACTGCACCATCACGGGCAACGCCGGCCAGGGCATCGTCACGACGGCCGGCTCGCAGGTACGCATGGAACGGGTGAGCTCCGAGGCGAACGGCGCCGACGACATCATCGGAGTCGAGATCGGCGCCACCGCCGATTCCACCGAGGCCACGCCGGCGGCTCCGGCGGAACCCGTCGCCAAGTCCGGCGCCGCCGACCCGGACACCTCGGGCACCTCGGGCGCGGCGCCGGAACCGAACGTTGACGAACTGCTCGCCGAGTTGAGCGCGATGGTGGGTCTGGCGGGAGTGAAGCGCGAGATCGGCAAGCTGGTCGGCCTTCTGCGCATCGCCGAACAGCGCAGGCAGGCAGGGCTGCCGCACGGACCGTCCGTCGGCCGTCACATGGTCTTCGCCGGCGCCCCTGGTACCGGCAAGACGACGGTCGCCCGGCTGTACGGACGACTGCTCGCCGCTCTCGGCGTGGTCCCCACCGGGCAGTTCACCGAAGTGTCGCGCAAGGAGTTGGTCGGGCAGGTACTGGGTGAGACCACGCAGAAGACCGCGGCCGTCTTCACCAAAGCGTTGGGCGGAGTGCTGTTCATCGACGAGGCGTACACCCTGTCCCGCCGTTTCGGCACGGGCACCGACTTCGGGCAGGAGGCCATCGACACACTCGTCAAGCTCATGGAGGACCACCGCGACGAGATCGTCGTCATCGTCGCCGGTTACTCGGCCGAGATGCGCACGTTCTTGACGGCGAATCCCGGGCTGAAGTCGCGTATTTCTCGCACCATCGAGTTCGAGAACTACAGCCCGGCGGAGTTGACGAGCATCACCGAGACCCTCGCCGCGCAGTACGGTTTCCGGTTCACCGAGCAGGCACAGGCGTCACTTCTCGCCCACTTTCAGCAGGCCCGGAGAGACGAGACCTTCGGCAACGGCCGGGAGGCCCGGCGCATCTTCGAAGCCGTCGTCGAACAGCAGGCGCTGCGACTGTCCGGTCAGGACAGCCGCGCGACGGCCGAGGAGCTGACCCTTCTGCTGCCCGAGGATCTCGACGGCGTCGTCGACACCGGCCTGGCCACCAGGCTGGGCGAGGTACGCGACGCGGGACAGCTTCAGGCGATCCTCGACCGGCTCAACGAGATGATCGGCCTGGAAGCGGTCAAGAGCCAGGTCCGTGACACCATCGATCTGATCGCCGCCACTCGGCGCAGGCGGCAGGAGGGTCTGGACGCCGCACCGATCTCCAGCCATCTGATCTTCGCGGGCCCGCCCGGAACCGGGAAGACCACGGTCGCGCGGCTCTACGGAGAGCTCCTGGCCGCTCTCGGCGTACTGGCCCGCGGCCACTTCATCGAAGCCTCCCGAGCCGATCTGGTGGGCCAGTACCTCGGCCAGACCACGCAGAAGACCACGGCCAAGTTCGACGAGGCGCGTGGCGGGGTTCTGTTCATCGACGAGGTCTACACCCTCTCGCGCCAGTTCGGGGCGAACGCCGACTTCGGGCAGGAGGCCATCGACACACTCGTCAAGCTCATGGAGGACCACCGCGACGAGGTGGTCGTCATCGTCGCCGGATACACCGACGAGATGGATGGCTTCCTCGCGGCGAACCCTGGACTCGCGTCGCGGTTCTCCCGGACCATCGCCTTCACCCCGTACGGCCCGGACGAGCTGGTCGACATCTTCGCCGGCATCGCGAAGTCCTCCGGCTTCGACGTTCCCGACAGTACGCGCGCCGCCATCCGCGATCACGTGGCCGGCCGGACCGAGAGGTTCGATCAGGGGAACGGCCGCGAGATCCGCAAGCTCTTCGAGTCCGCCCAGACCGCGCACGCCCGCCGCATCGCCCAGCTCGAACGCGGCGGATCCCAGGCGACCCGCGACCAGCTGCGCACTCTTCTTCCCACGGACGTCGAAGAAACCCGCTGAGCTCAGGTCTCTGTGCGGCAGACGCTGCCAGTAGTGTCTGCGCGTGGAGATGCCCGAGCTAGCGGACCTGATCTGGCTCTTCGAGGACGAACCAACGCCGTCGGAAGAAGACTTGAGCTGGCCTGTGGGCCTTCAGTCGTTCCGCCTGCGGCGAGGGGACCGCGAAGTTCTCTTCTCGCTGGACCCCACGTCCGGTGAGGCGTACGTAAGCCTCTTCGAGGGCGATGAAGAGACCGTCTCGCTCGGAAGACTCCGAAAACTGGAACGTCTGACCGTCGAAAAAGAAGGAGAGCGTGAGGGCCTCGTCCTTCGTTTCGTGAGCGGCCTTGATCCGTTGCGCTTGCAGACTCGGCCGGTCATTCGCCTCTCATGGGACGTCAATCCGCTGGGAGTCTGGTGACGAGCGCACCGCCACGGACCGCTGAGTGCGATCATGGCGCGGGATGTGATCCGGGCCGGAGGAGCTTTCCAGGTCCGGGGTACGGCTGTCCGCGCCCGGGGAAGAGTACGTCCACCTGAGCCGTTCTCCTCGCACCTGGACGCGCAGGAGTTCGTCACGCTGATCAACGCCGGCTGGGTTCCCGTCCGCCTGGTGGTCGGCGCGTCGATGCTGGATCAATAAGCGTCGCACGGTCGGGGGGCGGGCGAGGAGGTTCGCACCCAGCCAGGAGATGAAGCGGTGGACCACCGCGCTCGATGCCGCTCGCACGCTCGCCGTGAGCAATGCCAGGCATGAGGCCGCCATGGTCGGCGCGGACGGGGTCGTGATGTCTGAGATGGCGATGCAGATTCACGAGACCGAGGTCAAGTGCGAGTGCCTCGAGGCGCGGTTCATCGGCACCGCGATCGCCGAGTTCGGGTCTTCGTCCAGGCCACGCGAACGGACGCAGCTTGAGAAGTCGCTCCCTGCCCTGAGACCATCGCCACCGCCGCGTCCGCTGGCCGTGCCACCGATTCCGATCATCCGGCTGTCGGCGGACAAACCTCAGCGCCCCTAGCCCCGAGCACCTGCAGGGCGGCTCCAACTGGGGCACTTCGAGAACGACCGACGTCGGCAGGCGGGATGACCCGGCTTCCACATCAACCCTTGGCAAACCTTGCCCACGCGCGCGCCTATCCGGGAGGCTGAGCGCCCCCGCCGGAGGCGACCTGGAGGGCGACCGAAGGGAGTTGGTCGGTGGGCCTGCGCCCGTCCCGCGAGAACGATCCGGCCGAGAGAGGACCATTAGACCGAAGGGCCGACGCCCGCCGTGCTCCCACGCCGCGGTGCCAGTGAGCCGCCTGTGCGCCTCGGTTCAGGGACCTGTCTCACAGTGCCATGGATCGCGGCGCTACTCCCCAGTGGACCTGGCAGACTTCGATCGGCTTTCTCGATACCGTCGGCGCACTCCGCGTCTTCTCCGGATTCTTGCGGATAATCCTTCTGTGGACGAGGTCGCTGAGCAGCTTGGCTATGCGGTGTACCACGACGATGTCGTCACGGTGCGCAGGCTCCTCGCCGCTGGTGCTGACCCGAACGGGGTCGATGAGATCGACATTCCGTTCATGGATACTGCGGTGGCGCGCGGTAGCGTAGGTGCTCTGCGGGTGCTGGTCGAGTACAAGGGGCGCCTTGACGGCACGGCAAACGGCGGCTCGCCACTGCTGTACCACGTTGTCGCCGGCTGCGACCTCCCCGCGATGCTGCCCGTCCTGGTGGAGCTGGGCGCGGACGTGCAGAAACCCTTGAACTCGCACGACTGGACGGCCCTACACGTCGCTGCGGCCTACGGCTACATCCACTCCGCAAGGTTGCTGCTGGATGCGGGTGCGGATCCGGCCGCCCGGACGTCCGACGGGCTCACGCCAGCCGAGCTGGCCATGGCTAACGGCCACCACGACCTCATAAAGATCCTCAACGTTTCATAAGGTCCGGGAGCCGACTTGCGACGCGCCTGGTCGAGCCCACCCCCGAGGGTGCAAGAGCAAGTCTGATCGACCGATCTTTTCTCCACGGCGGCGCCATTGAGCACCGCGTCGGCTGCCAGCGCCGCTGGCGCCCCCCCGGGCGCACACCATCACCCGCCTGGTCATCCCGTTCGCCTTCGTCCCACCCTTCGGGGAGCGGGAGCCTGAGGCCCCCGCCGGAGGCGTCGGAACAGAAGTCTTTCCGCTGTAGGGGGCCCGCGCGAACATCAGATGGTGACCGAACTAGGGGATGGCCGTTGGGTCTTCGCTGGTGAAGATCTCCTGAACCCGGAGAAGCATTGGGACTTTCAGCAGTCCGCTGCTCAATCCGGTGACGCCTGGTGCTTGTCCAACCCGACGTGGGTTCCGCCGAACGCCGCCGCCTTGGTCGCTGCCGCCCGGCGGACCGAGCTGTGCGGCTTCTTTCCCTTCACCGCTCATCAATACCTGTCCTTCAGTGACGGACCGACCTGGTGGAAGCCGGGCGGGGGCCAGATCGCTCCCGCCTGTATCTCCCAGGACCCCGACCACGGATACGTCGTATGGGATGGCGGCCCGTACGACGGCGGTAGGAACCCCGTTCTGAGGACCCAAGACCCCGATGAGGCGGCCAACGAAGTCGCGCGTCTGCTCGCGGGGTGGCCATCGCCAGCGGAAGGATCAACGGGCGCGCAGACACCATGACGAGTGGAATCCTCACAAGGGCCGACCCACCTTGCGGGTCGCCCGATCGGCACGACCGGAGGGACCGGCGCCCGCTGGTCGGTCGCCCTGGCCCTCGGCATTCGCCAAGGTGAGACTCTCGGACTGCGTTGGTCGTACGTCAACCTGGAGACCGGCGGGATCAGGGCCTGGTTCTGATGTTGCCCCGGTCTTGTGGACACCTGATCGCTTGGGACGATGGGTCCCGGGAGG